>DATLOY010000132.1:0-11071 GCA_035536015.1 Sphingomicrobium sp. | reverse complement strand
CCCCATCATCCGGCTGGTCGACATGGTGACGCCCGGCGTGTTGACCCCGCGCGCAGTCATGCAGGCATGGGTTGCCTCGATGACGACCGCGACACCTTTGGGCTGGAGATGCTCCCAGATCGTATCGGCCACTTGAGCGGTAAGCCGCTCCTGCACCTGGAGCCGGCGGGCAAAGCCATGGAGCACCCGCGCGAGCTTGCTGATCCCGACGACCTTGTCGCGCGGCAAATAGGCGATCGAGGCCCTCCCGATGATCGGCGCCATATGGTGCTCGCAATGGGACTGGAACGGAATGTCCTTCAAAAGGACGATCTCGTCATAGCCGCCGACCTCCTCGAAGGTCCGGCTCAGATGCACTGACGGGTCCTCGGAATAGCCGCGCGCATATTCGCGCCAGGCTCGCGCAACGCGGCGCGGGGTATCGAGCAGCCCCTCTCGGTCAGGATCGTCACCCGCCCAGCGGATCAGCGTTCGAACCGCCTCCGCCACATCCTTCGGCACCTTGCAGGCGGGCGCCGGTTCGACCAGGTCGCCGTCCTCAGGATCGGCGCGGTCATACGGTGGATTCATGCCTCAAGCTCCCGTGCGATATCTTCGGCGACGGCTGCCGCCTGCACCCGAATGTCGGGAACCGCAATAATCTCCCAATATCTGCCTTTGGTCAGCGGACCGAGCGCCCAGATGTTCCGCTCGCCCGCACGGGAGTTTTCGTCCACCGCCAGCCCCATGCCGAGACGATCGGGCGCGACCTCGCCAGCATCGAGGAGGCTGCGGAGGAGCGGATCCCGAGTATGCTCAATGGAATGAAGCGGTCCGGTGCAGTTGAACGCATAAGCGAAGCGCATCGCTCGGGCGTCGGGGGCACCGCGCTTGCGTACGTCGATTTCGAGGCCGCCATCGACCGGTCGAACCTTCTGGATGCGCGCGGCCATGATCTGCAGGCGACCGTCGGCGACCATGTTCGCAATCGCTCGTGCGACGTCTGGTGCGATGCGATGCCGGTGGACATCCCACCAGGCGCGGGCATGTCGCAGGAAACGCCGCTGGCGATCCTCGTCGAAGCTTTGCCATAACGAATGACTATGGGGTCGCAGGCTGTCGACCGCAGCACGCCATCCGACTTTTGCCGCCCGGTGCCGCAGCCATCGCCAGAGGCCGATGAGGTCACCCGCGGGAAGATCGCTTTCTTCCACCGGCGCGGGTTCGAAATCGGCGTGCGAGCGCGGGATTTGGCCGCGGCGCGAAAGCGCGACGATGCTGCCTCGGAAACCGGCTGCGTCGAGCGACAGCACGAGGTCGATCATCGTCAGGCCCGTTCCGACGATCAATGCATCGCCGTCATTTTCGACAAGGTCCTCGATGGCGGAGCGGGCGTCCGCGGCCCATGGATTGTTGATGAAACGCTCCCCTGCCGCCTCGAACTTGTGGAGACGATCCGGCTCCTGATTGCCGATCGCCAGTACGAGAGCACCGGCCTGAACGGAGCGACCGTCGGCGAACCCGACCGACCAGTGCCCGTCGTCTCGGGTCGCCGACACGACCGAGCCGTGATCGATTTGAGCATGGCCGCTGGCCACCGCGCCATCGAGGATTTCTCCAATATAGTCGGCGAAAAGCCTGCGTTCCGCGAAACCCCGGCGGTCGCCGCCTTTGGCTTCGAAATGCTGCGCGAAGTGGTTGGGCTCGTCGGCCCAGGCACTCATTCCCTCGGCACGCACATTCAGAAGATGCGCAGGCTCTTTGGTCGAATAAGCGACCCCCTTCCCGACCCTTCCGCTTCCATCGATCAGGACGGAATCGATGCCGCGCCGGGCGAGATGCGCGGCGAGGATCGTCCCTGAAAAGCCTCCACCGACAATTGCGACCGGCGCGGGCCGATCAGATTTCATAATCGGGCCATTTTTCGGGGTTTTCCGCGCCCGTCTTCCGCTGCTGGATATGATCGTAGATCCGGGTGACGGTTCGGCCCGCCGTTTCGGTGAAAAGTCCCGGCACGGCGGCGTGGACGATGGCCGCACACCCTGCCCCGATCAGCTCGGCCCCGATCTTCACGGCGCCGACGCCATGGCTCGCCCAGGTCATGCCGAGCGACTTGGGATGCTCGACGAACAGCCGATGAAGAGGATTGTCAGGAATAGCAGTTTGTCGGTCGTCCATTGGCCCCTCCCGGGACGCCTTCGCAAAATCGACGCCCCGCTGTGTGGCGACCCCGACAGGATTCGAACCTGTGGCCCTCAGATTAGGAATCTGATGCTCTATCCTGCTGAGCTACGGGGTCGTCGGGGAGCGAGATACGGACTCGCTGCCGTTCAATCAATTCACTTGGCTCGGGGGAACGACCGGCAGCGGCAGCGGCGCAACCGGAATGCCCTCATCGACCAGTGATTTCGCCTGCTCCAGCGTCGCATTGCCATGAACCTGTTCGCGCTCAATTTCGCCACTATGCATGGCGCGTGCAGTATCGGCGAACTCGTCGCCCACCCAGCGCGATTCCTTGAGCATTTCGGCCTGGGCAGCCGCAAGCCTGGCCAAGGGATCGCCGCCTTTGCGAGGGACGCGGGGCGCCATCGGCGCCTTGGCCACCCGGGCGGATTCGCAGAATGGGCAGCGAACGAGCCCCGCCCCGGACTGTTCTTCAAAGTCCGCAGTCGAGCGGAACCAGGCTTCGAAGGTCTCGCCGCCATCGCGGCATTGAAGATCGAAGACGATCATTGGGTCACCGCATCCGGAATAGGCCGGCGGTGGTTAAGCGCAGGTATCCGCGAGCGCACCTCGGGGATTCGCGCAAGTTCGATGTCGGCGAAGCCGACGCCGACTTCCTCACCCATGTCGAGCAGGACGTCGCCCCAGGGATCGACGACGAGCGAATGACCGAACGTCTGGCGGCCGTCCTGGTGGCGCCCGACTTGCGCGGCCGCAACAACGAACAGGCCCGCCTCGATCGCTCGCGCTCGAAGCAGGGTGTGCCAATGCGCCTTGCCCGTCGGGACCGTGAAAGCGGCGGGAACGGCAATCACGTCCGCATCCGCCTCTGCGATACGTGCGAAAAGCATCGGGAAGCGAAGATCGTAGCAGATGGTGAGGCCGAGCTTGCCGACCGGCGTGCCGTTGACGAGGACGACATTCTCGCCGGCGCGGTAGACAGACGATTCACGCCAGCTCTCACCGGTCGGCAGGTCGACGTCGAACAGGTGGATCTTGTCATAGCGCGCTCGAACAATGCCCAGGCGATCGATCACAAAGGCGCGATTGGCCACCTTTCCGTCCTCTGCGCGCACTGCAAGCGAGCCGAGGTGGATCCAAATCTCGTGCTCACGAGCGGCCGCGCGACAGGCGGCCAGCACAGAATCCTCGTCTTCGACCCGCAGATTGGCGGAAGCGCGCTCGGAGTCGCGATCGAGAAGGCCCGACATTTCGGGCGTGAACAACATCGTCGCGCCGCCGCCGGCGGCCTCCGAGATCGCGTTCAACAGCGCGGCGGCGTTCGCTTTCGGATCGATGCCGGTATTCGATTGGAAGAGCGCGATCTTCGTCATGCGGCGAGCAATTCGTCGAGACGGCCCGACCGATCCAGGGCGAAGAGATCGTCGCAACCGCCGATATGCCGCTCACCGATAAAGATCTGCGGCACCGTCGTGCGCCCGTTCGCCCGTTCGATCATCCGTTGGCGCACCTCGCCGCCCCCATCGACTGCGATCTCCTTATACTCGAAACCCTTTTCTTCGAGCAGGTGTTTCGCGCGCCAGCAATATGGGCAAAACGTCTTGGTGTAGATTTCAATGACCGTCACGAACGACCTTTCCGGACGGGATACTTAGGCACGCCAGTCAACGCATCAACTGCGATGGCTGGACCACGCGGGCAAAAGTCACGAGTTCGACACGATCGGCCCCGGCGCGCTTGAGCGCGCGGGCGCAGGCTTCGGCCGTACTTCCGGTCGTCAGCACGTCGTCGACGAGGATCACGGTCTTGCCGCTGAGCGCCGCTTTGTTCGTCACGAGAAATGCACCGGCGACAGCCTTTCGGCGCTGAAGTGCGCTCATGCCTTTGAGCGCCGGGGTTCGGCGAACACGCCGGAGGATGAACGGATCCGCTGGAATCCGAAGACGCCGCGATAACTCGCTCGCCATCAACGCCGACTGGTTGAAGCCGCGGCTCCAGAGGCGAGTGCGGTGGAGCGGAACCGGAATGAGAACACAATTCGGCGACAGCTCCCCTACAAGCGGCGCGACGTAGCGCGCCATCGTCTTCGCCACTGCGACCTTGCGGCCATATTTGAGGCGGATCGCAAGGCTTCGCGAGAGATCGTCATAGACGACCGCGGCGCGCGTCCGGGCAATTCGCGGCGGCTTGGCCAGGCAGACGCCGCAGGTGCGGGATTCCGTGGATTGAAGCGGCATGCCGCAGGTTTCGCAACCGCCCGAGCCGAGGAATTCAAGCTGCTTCCAGCATTCGGTGCAGAAACTGTGCGTATCCGAAACCACGCTCCCGCAACCCGCGCACCGCGGCGGAAGCGCGAAATCGAGAACCGCCCTGAGCAGCTGGCCAATCATGTCTCGCTTGTCGCGTGAGACCGTGCGTCGCACAAGCGGGCGAATGCCGGCTGACCTGTTCGATCTGAATCTGCGGGCCATGCGCCGCGACCGGGCGTTTCGGGCCGGGTCCGACCTGTTCCTTTGCGAAAGGGCGTTCGAGGATTGCCTCGAACGGATCGGTCTTGTGAACCGGCGATTCCAGTCGGCCTTGCTGATCGGTTGTCCGGACGCGGGCTGGCCTCTACGGCTCAATGAGCATGCGGCCAAGGTGGAAGTGATCGAGCCTGGTGCCGAGTTCGCCCATGCCGCGGGGGGAGAACAAGTCGTCGAGGACCGATGGCCCGGAAGCCCGGGACACGACCTTTGCGTGGCGGTCGGCACCCTGGATACGGTGAACAACCTTCCGCAGGTGCTCTTCGCCATTCGGCAGTCCCTGACGAGCGACGCGCTCTTCATCGGTGCAATGGCCGGCGGCGAAACCCTCCCCGAGCTCCGCAACGCGATGCGCGCAGCCGATAGGGTCACCGGAACTGCAGTTGCCCACGTCCACCCGCGGATCGAGCCGTCGGCGCTCTCATCGTTGCTGTCGGCGGCCGGGTTCGCGAACCCCGTCGTTGACGTCGACCGAGTGCGCGCTTCCTACGAATCGCTGGATCGGCTCGTCGCCGATCTTCGCGCGATGGGCGTGACGAACGTGCTTCGGGCGCGTTCGCGCATCCCTTTGCTGAAGGCGGAATGCACCGCTGCGGCCCAGGCCTTTGCGGCGGCTGGCGAGAACGGGCGGACGACGGAAACCTTTGAAATCCTGCATTTTGCCGGTTGGACGCCCTCAGCGCAGCAAGAGGGCTGAGCCGGCGTTAACGATGTCAAAGGGAAGAGTTGTTAACCCACCTTACCGTAAATCCGCCGCGTGGACGTGGATCAGAGGAGGGTGGCTTGGACGCTATCCGAAAAAACTTGCGCAGGCTGCGCCGAGACAAGCGTGGAGCGACTGCGATCGAATATGGCCTGATCGTCGCGCTTATCGGCGTGGCCATCGTGGGCGCACTCAGCGGCCTTGGCGGCGGCGTGGGCGGCATGTGGAGCAAGCTCAACAATACGGTTCAGAGCAACATGTAAGCGTTGGCGCGGCTCAATCAGCTGCGCCGTGAACCGTAGACGACGAGCTTGACCTTCTGGCCCGGCGCAAGCCGGCTGCTCGCCGTAAGTCCGTTCAGCGACAGGAAGCGGTCAAGCTTGAAATCCCGATAGGCCATGCGACTGGCCAGCGACTGAACCGTGTCGCTGGGGCCGACGGTCACCACGTCGATCACGCGCGGGCGGATCGTCGCGGCTTCCGCAGGAGAGATTTTCCGCAGCGAGTTCACCAGGGAGATGAATGGGCCGAGCCGCGAACCGCCCGCCGTCAGCGTCACGAAATAATAGACCGTCTGCGGATCCCACTGGTACGAGACCACGCTGACGTCGACGACCCCGGATCCGGTATCCGCATGGACGGTCGTAAACGCGGACGCCATGCCGTTGATCGTGGTGCGCTGGATGGGTTCCGTCGACATTGGAACCTGCCCTCCAGTCAATGACTGGATCACCTGAAAGATGTGGTTTTCGAGCGTTCCGTTAAATCTCCCGCCAGAGAATTGCGCCTTTCCAGCCGAGCCGGAGATCGTGACCGCCCGGGTGCCGTTGGAAATCAAATAGCCGGGCGGCACCTGAAACTGGATTCGAAGGTCGGGATGCGTGAACACCGGCCCATCGATCACGCCTTGAGCGGGATCGTCGTCCACATAGATCCCGTCGAGTTCGCCCAGAAACGTGTCGCGGTTGCGGATTCCGGTCCCTAGCCGACCACTCGCCCGTGCTTCCTGAAGGGCTCGCTGCATGCGATTTTCGCTGAGTGGGTGGGTGCTCGCCCATTCGGGCGTTTGGCGGTTGGTGCGACCCAATACGCGCGCCTGAAGAGCGCTATTGCGGCTCAGGGCCGCGAGAATGCCGGGCCCTCCTTCCGGATCGTAGCCCGCCCTGATGAGATACTGCAGCCCGAGCGTATCGGCCTGATATTCCTGGTCGCGCGAGAAGCTCAGCGTCCGCAGCGCCGATTGCTGCGCGATATAAGTGCCGAGCGGCGTTCCCCCGAAGATCGAGCCGAAAATCTGGCCGAACACACCGAATATCCCGCCGCGCTCGGCATATTGCTCGCGGATGTGGGCGTGGTTCGCCGCGATATGGGCGGTCTCATGCCCAAGAGCGAAGGCGAGCTGCGCCTCATCGTCCATCAAGGTCATCAGCTGGCGCGTGATGTAGACGTAGCCGCCGGGCACCGAGAAAGCATTCTCGACCGGCGAATTCAGGGTCGTGTAGTGCAATGCCTGGCCGGCGTTGACGATCCCCGCCTGCGCACCAATGCGACGGCCGACGGATTCGACATAAAGGGCTCGAGGCCCTGTCTCCGCGCCACCAAGGTCCTGGATGAACGCAGCATGTTCCTGCTGCGCCTGAGCGACGTCACGCGGGTCGAGATACCGCGCAGGCTGGGCAACAAGGAGTGCCGGGCTGAGCGCCGCGACCCCTGCGGCGAGATACAGAACGCCTTTCCGCATCAATGACCTCCGGCGCCGAATTAAGCGGGAGGAATTTGAACGGGAAATGACTGCGCGCGGTTCCGAAACGATTAGCCGATGGCGAGGAACTTTGCCCGGCGCTGAGCCAGCAATTCGTCCGGGCCGAGCTTGGAGCAACCGTCTAGCTCCTCAATGATCGCGCCCTTCAGGGCTCCTACGGCAGCCTCCGGATCGCGATGGGCGCCGCCGAGGGGTTCCGGAACGATCCGGTCGATCACGCCGAGCGCCTGGAGGTCCGACGCCGTGATCTTCATCGCCTCCGCAGCCTCGGCGGCCTTGTCCGAGGTTCGCCAGAGAATCGACGCGCAACCTTCGGGAGAGATGACCGAATAGATCGCATGTTCGAACATCAGCACCCGGTTGGCCGCGGCAATCGCGACGGCTCCCCCTGAGCCGCCTTCACCCACGACGACCGCAACCATCGGAACCTTGAGAGCGAGGCACTGCTCGGTCGAACGGGCGATCGCTTCGGCCTGCCCCCGCTCTTCCGCCTGGACACCTGGAAACGCACCGGGTGTGTCGACCAGCGAGACAACGGGAAGCCCGAACTGATCGGCAAGCTGCATCAGGCGGATCGCTTTGCGATAGCCTTCCGGCTTTGCCATTCCAAAATTGTGCCTCAGCCGGGACGCGGTGTCGTCGCCCTTCTCATGGCCGATGAGCATCACGCGGCGTCCGTCGATCCTGGCAAGCCCGCCAATGATCGCGGGATCGTCGGCGAAGGCTCGATCTCCGGCCAGCGGGAGGAAATCGTCCGCAATTCCAGCGACATAATCCTTGAAATGCGGCCGTTCCGGATGGCGGGCGACCTGGGCCTTCTGCCACGGACTGAGCTTCGCATAGGTGTCGCGAAGCAGCTTCGAGGCCTTGGCCTCCAGTTTGGAGACTTCGGCTTCGATGTCGATGTCGTCGGAACTGTTCGCCGTCTCCTTGAGCTCGGCGACGCGTGTCTCGAGCTCGGCGATCGGCTTTTCAAAGTCGAGGTAGGTCAGCATGTTCGTCGCGCGCGGTAAGCCGAAGGGAGCGCCGGCGTCAACGACGGCGGTCGGCGAGCGGATGACGGCTGTTGACCAGCTCGACGAGCCGCGCACTGTCGACATGGGTGTAGATCTGCGTCGTCGCGATGTCGGCGTGCCCCAGCAGCGACTGCAGAACGCGGAGGTCGGCGCCTCCTGAAAGCAGGTGCGTTGCGAAGGCGTGGCGGAGCACATGCGGGCTTACGCGCTCGGGCGAAATGCCGGCGTCGGCAGCCATCTGTCTCACGATCTGGAACAAGCGCACTCGGCTGAGATGCGCCTTTCCGCTGGGAAAGAGCCACAAGGCGTTGCCGGGAATATGTTCGGACCAGCGCTCGACCGCTGCCTCCGCGCGCGACGAAATGGGCACGAGCCGTTCCTTGCTGCCCTTGCCGCGAAGGATGAGGAATGGCTGCCCCTTGCGTAGCGCACCGCGCGGCAAGGTCACGAGCTCGCTCGCCCGAAGGCCGGAGCCGTAGAGCAGTTCCAGCAGCGCGAGGTTCCGAACGGCGGTCGATGTGCCGGCGGCGGCACGGTCTTCGGCTGCTTCGAACATCCGCTGGACCTCAGTCTCGTCGAGAATCCGTGGAAGCGGCCGTTCGAAACGAGGGCGCGGCAGGGCCGACGACGGATCGTCGCGGCGAAGGCCTTCGTCGGAAAGGAAGCCGAAGAACCGCCGGAGCGCCGCCGATCGCCTGGCGACCGTCGAGGGCGCCAACTGGGCCCATTTCTCACCAAGCAGGCTCACCTTTTCCGATGAAGCTTCGCCCAGCACACCACCGAGAGCCTCCGAAGCGCGTTCGAGGTCGTTGCGATACGCCGCCAGAGTGTGCCGCGACGCTCCGGCTTCGGCGGCCATCATGTCGAGAAAGCGATCGACCAATGCTCGATCGTCGGGGCTCATGTCCTCGCTGTCACGTCCGCGACAGGGCTTCCGCGGCGATCATCCGCGCGGTGAAATCCTGGCCCGTGTGCTGGAGAGCGGCGACTGCGTGATACAGATGTTCCGGCGGGACGTTCGCGAAGGCGGTGGTCTGGAATCCGGTTCCGGTCATCACCAGGACCGTGCCCGACTGGCCAAATCCGGCGGCGGAATCGATCATCGACGTCCACTTCGATTGCTTCCCAAGGCCAAGGCCGTTGCGCCGATTGAGGGTGCTCGCCGCATCGATGCTGATCCTTCCCAAGCCGGCGAGAGCAGCGACCAGGAGCGAGCTGCGTACCTTGCCGGGACTCTTGTCGCGGCTGATGAAGCCGTTGATCCGGCTGAAGCTGATATCGAGACCTCGCGGGTCAGACGAGGACAAGACGAGCATCGCCCATGCGCGGTCCCCCGGCTCGCCTTCCATCCGCCGGATAGCGCCGATCCATCGTGCGGCCGCGCGGTCGTAACCGGCGGCAAGCATGGCGGAGATCAGCTCCGGGACGTCAGCGCCGAGACTTGGGTCGGGATCGATGCGCGTCGCCGCCCGAGCGACGAGAGCGCGAGCCGCTTCCTTAGTGAGCGGATCCTTCCCCTCATCAAGCAACTTGCGGATCGCGGCGATGCGGGAGTCGCGATCCTTTCCAACGAATGCCTGGCGCAACAACCATGCATCGGTGGTCGGCAGGTCGCTGGGATCGGTCGAATCATAAATCGCCGAATAAAGATCGATCAGCGACTGCGACGAAAAGACGCCGAGGCCTGTCGCGATGCGCGCGGAGTCCAGCCGCTGATCGGCAGTCAGGAGTGGCGCCCGCGCCTGGAAAGCGCGCAATTGCGGCGAAGATGAGCGAAGCAATCGATCGGGCACGGCCATTCCGGTCGCGGTTGCGAGGCCGAACCGCCACGCCGTAAGTCGGTCGACCGGATCCCATTCGATCGTGGCCGCACGCCCGCCGCCGGCGGCGCCGACGACCTTTTCGGCAAGATTAAGGTCGATTCCGCCAATTCGGCCGTGGCGTCGCGCGTCGTCGATCTGCGCGAAAGCGCTTTCAGGTTCACCCGAAAGCGATGCGCAAATCGCGCTTACCAGGGCGCGAATCGCGCCATCATATTTGCGGATTCCGTCCTCCAGCGGACAGAGAGCCGGGGGATCGGCATTCGCCAACGCACTCTGCACCGCGACCTGGGTCATCTTTGGAGTGAACCGGTCCGTATCGACCCCGGCGATGAGCATCCGCGCAGCGTCTGCTTCTCCCAGCCTCAGCAAGAGCCAGGCGCGCTCCGCAACCCAGTCGACCGGATTGACGCTTCGCGGCGCTCGCGTTTTCGCCAACAGGGCATCACGCAAGGCGATGTGCGCCCAGCGCGAGGCGATCGGCGTGTCCATCCGCCGCATGAGCGTGGAAAGGAAAGTGCCGCTTGCTCCGCCCCAGGGGCTCGCGCCGAGGCCTGCCTGCCGGGGATCGAGTGCGCCAACCACGTTCGGATCGCGTCGAGCGTTGGCGGGATATTCGACTGGCGGAGTCGGCGGCTGAAGCTGCGCGGTCGTCAGGTCTTCTAGGGTCGTCTCACTCTCGCCCGGGCCAGTCGACAGTTCGCCGACCGGCGATGTTGCCGGCTCGCCGCCCGGCTGGGCCAGCGGCTGCGGCGCCGGAGTCGGCGACGGCTGCGGCTGGGTTTGCTGGGCGAGCGCCGGAAGGGTCAGCGCGAGCCCCGCTGCGCCCGCGATCCACAGAAACCTAGGTTGCATTGCCGGCCGGGGCGCTCGGCTGCGGAACGTCGACTTCGATGGTTCGCGTCGGCTGCTCCCTCGCCAGCGTCGAGACGAAGAAGAGTGCGCCAACGATTAGCGCGAGCACGAGGATGAGTACGACAATTCTTGGCATGGGAGGCGCTTTTGCCGAGGCGCAAAGGCGCTGTATAGCCCCAATCAGTGACTGGATTGGCTAAGCGCCTCGACCGCCCAGTGGTGTTGGT
>DATLOY010000131.1:0-21667 GCA_035536015.1 Sphingomicrobium sp. | reverse complement strand
TCGGTCAGCAGGACAAGTGGCGACCGGGCTTCGACGAGCAGGCCGCCCGCCAGCTGGCCATGCTTTCCATGGCGCCAGGAGGTCGGCATCCGCGCTTGCTCCTTTGGCCGGAGGCCGCCGTCACCAACCCGCTCGAAGATTCACGTCTGGATGAGAATGGCGCATTTGCCAGGTTCGAGCGGCAGCGTGCGACCGCTGTCATCGGCCCGGGCGAATATCTTCTTACGGGTGGCCTCTCGATCTTCTCGAACGACGGCCGGCGCATCGGCGGAGCGGCGAACAGCGTCTTCGTTCTCGGCCAGGGCGGGCGCGAGCTCGATCGCTACGACAAGGCTCATCTGGTCCCATACGGCGAGTATCTGCCGATGCGGCCGGTGCTATCCGCGATCGGCCTTTCTCGGCTCGCCCCGGGAGATATCGATTTTGATTCCGGCCCCGGCCCCGAGACCGCGTCGCTGCCCGGTTGGGGCAAGGTCGGCTTCCAGATCTGTTACGAGATCATCTTCTCAGGCAACGTCGTCGATCGCCGCAATCGGCCCGATTTCATCTTCAATCCGTCGAACGATGCCTGGTTCGGACGCTGGGGCCCTCCGCAGCATCTGGCGCAGGCGCGGCTCCGGGCGGCCGAAGAAGGGATTCCCGTTATCCGAGCCACGCCGACCGGAATCAGCGCCGTCGTCGACGCTCACGGCCTGATCGTCCGATCCCTTCCCTGGCGGCAGGTCGGAGTTATCGATGCGATGCTTCCGGCGCCCACATCGCCGACGCTCTTCGCCCGCTTCGGCAACGTCATTCCGCTGCTGCTCGGTTTCCTGCTGATGATCAGCGGCATTGTGCTTGGCCGGACTCGCCGCTAGAGCGCGCGCGTCATATAAAGATATCCTTATATCCCATTCCTGAGGACTCGCCCGGCTTCATGCGCAGCTCATATCTCTTCACGTCCGAATCCGTTTCCGAAGGCCATCCTGACAAGGTCGCCGACCAGATTTCCGACGCGATCGTCGATCTGTTCCTGTCGAAGGACCCGGAAGCGCGCGTCGCCTGCGAAACAATGACGACGACCAACCGGGTCGTCCTCGCAGGCGAGATCCGCGGTCAGGGAATCATGGACCGCGACGGCAACTGGGCGCCGGGCATCCGTGAGGAGATCGAATCCGCGGTCCGCCAGACGGTCCGCGAGATCGGTTACGAACAGGCCGGATTCCACTGGGACAAGTTCGATTTCGCCAATCACCTGCATCCGCAGTCGGCGAATATCGCGCGCGGCGTGGACGCGGCCGGCAACAAGGACGAGGGTGCGGGCGACCAGGGGATCATGTTCGGTTTCGCGTGCGACGAGACGCCCGATCTTATGCCGGCGACGCTCGATTATTCGCAGAAGATCCTGATGAGGATGGCGGCAGACCGCCATTCCGGAGCGGCGCCATTCCTCGAGCCGGACGCGAAGAGCCAGGTCACCCTGCGCTTCGAAAATGGCAAGCCGGTGGCCGCGACGGCGATCGTCGTCTCGACCCAGCACAAGCCGGGCTACGACGAGGGCGCGAAGGAGAAGGAGCTTCACGATTATGTGAAGTCGGTTGTCGCTGACGTCCTTCCCGCAGGGCTCATCAACGAATGGACGGTCTATCACATCAATCCGACCGGAAGCTTTGAGATCGGCGGTCCCGAGGGCGATGCCGGAATCACCGGCCGCAAGATCATCGTCGATACTTACGGCGGCGCGGCACCTCACGGCGGCGGTGCCTTCTCGGGCAAGGATCCCACGAAGGTGGACCGTTCGGCGGCCTATGCCGCGCGCTACCTCGCGAAGAATATCGTTGCGGCGGGACTTGCTCGCCGTTGCACGATTCAGCTCGCGTACGCGATCGGAGTGTCGGAGCCCCTGTCACTCTATGTCGACACACATGGCACCGGCATCGTTCCCGACGAGAAGCTCGAAGAAGCGATCGGCAAGATCACCAAGCTCGGCGGCCTGAGTCCACGCGGAATTCGCACATATCTTGGGCTCAACAAGCCGATCTACCGGCCGACAGCGGCCTACGGCCATTTCGGCCGCAAGCCCGAGGGCGATTTCTTCCCCTGGGAGCGGCTGGACCTGGTCGAGGATCTCAAGGTCGCCGTCGGTCTTCCGGCGATGGCTGTCGAAGCCTGACCTGTCGCTCATCGGGCCGACGCCCTGCGGTCGCGGCTCTGGGGCCGACTTCGGCCTTCTTCGACGCACTCTCGAGGCTCACGTGCAACCGCCGATGCACGTGAGGATATAGAGCGCCAAGCGCCGCGCCCCACGCGATAAACGCCAGGAAGACTCCGATCGCGGCCTTGCCGGCGGTAACCGTCCCTCCGCTGGCGAAGGGCAAGGTCATCGTCGCACCCGCCGCCCATAGAGCAAAGCCGAATGCCATTCCGAACAGCCATCCGCCGCGTCGATCGTTCGCCGCCCGGCCGAAAACCCGACCATAGACTGCTCCGGCAGCGGCCATTGCGGCACAACCCGCTGCCACGGTCATCGCCTCTGTAAGCCTGAGGATCCGGGCTTCGACGCGGAGCGAGGGGAAAAGATACAGGATCGCGATCGCCGGGACCGTCGCGACGACGCCGGTCATGATTCCGGCGAGCAGCGGCCGCTGGGTGGGACCAGGAGTGTAGCCATGCGCGCCCAGGAAGGTCGCCATCAGCCGACCAGCTCCCTCAGCGCCTTGCAGTCCCGGTACTCGGGCTGGTCGCGATGCATGTCGATCAGGTTCTTGTAGGCGAGGCCAACCGTGCGCGCGTCGCGATTGAGGTCGAAAAGACCGACAGGATCGACAATTCCGAGCGGCTCTTCGATCGCACGCGCCCAATCGATCTGATCTGTGAGGCTGTACCAGGTGAAGCCGATGATGGGCGCTCCCGCTTCCCTCAGAAGCTGAACATTGTGCCATTGCCGCCAGAGCCAACGCGCGGCATCGCTCGCGTCGATGCGGTTGGTTTCGGTATGCATCAAGGTCCGGCCGTATCGCTGCCAATATTGGCTTGCGATCACATACCAGCCGAAGAGTTCGCCGAGTGCCTGGGCATTGCCGTCACTGTCGATCAGCCGCTCGTTCCATTCGTAATAGTCGATCCCGAGGACCGTACGTCGGGGTACCTCGCGCGCCATGAAGGCATCATATTCGCTGTCGCAAATGCCATGCTCGCGCAGATAATCGCGCATGATCGGCGCCACCTCGTTCGCATAGATGAGATCGAGAGGAAGGAAGCGGCGCTGATTTTCGAACGTCGCAATCTGCTGGATTTCGGGGTCCGGACAGCAGGCCTGGTGGAACTCGCTGCTCTCGCTGTGCACGAAGATCGCGTCTGGACGCCTTTGCAGAATGGCATCGGTCATGGCGATCGACGCATTCGCCTGGTTGATTACCGCTCGCGCGAAGGCGCCCTCGTCACTCAACTGCTCGTTCCACAGACCCCGAAGGGCGCTCATTCGCGAACAGACGTACATTTCGTTGATGGGCGTGTAGAAACGTACCCACGGATAACGCTCGGAAAATGCGCTCGCATATTCCCGCAGCGCCGCTGCAATATCGGGATTCTGGAAATCGCCCAGCCATGTCGGAACTCCGAAATGGCAAAGATCGACAATCGGGTTCGGGCCCATTTCTTCGAGTTCGTGGATAGGCTCGTCGCACCATGACCAGTCGTACCTGCCCGGACCGCGAAAGATCAGGTGCAGCGGAGGTCCGTAACGGATGTGCGTGACGCCGACTTCCCGCGAAAGTTCGAAGTCTTCGGGCCAGCGTTCGTAATGGCGCGTTCCCTCCATTTCGTCCCGACGCCATTTCCCGCGGTCGGTGGTCGGGTAACTGCACTCGATCCCGGTAGCGAAGATGAATCTGCCATCATCCTCTCGCCGCCGATCTCGTTGGCGCTTGGCCCTTCGCGTCAGATGCTTGGGCCGTGCGAGATCGCTTCCCGCCGGGTATCCGACGGGGCGATCGTAGAGAGACCCCACGGTGAGGCCGAATAGGGCGTGGCCGAGCAACAGCCCTCCCCACTTCTCGGGAGTCAGGATGAGAAGATAAGATCTCCAATCGAGCTGCGCGGCGTTCTGGTGCAGGTGCATCAACTGCAATTGCGGATAGACGACAAACGCCGCGAGCAGCGCGGGAATGATTGCGAAAACGAGGCCTTGGACCGGCGGCGGCCAGCGAAATCGGGCCCAGAAGAAATAGGCGTAAAAGAGCGCCCAGGCGCCCCCGATCATCGAATGGGCCGCCATCCCGGCCGGCCACCACAAGCCGGGAGGACCGTTTGGGAAGGGCAACGTCCCGAGCTCGCGTACAATGTCGAAGGTCGGCGCGCCGGCCAGCGCGAGGAGCCGGAGCCCGGCTTCCCAGGCCCAAGCTCCCGCGGCTCCGGCGATGATTGCCTTGCGGAACGCGACGACGCGCAACAAGGCGGATCAGTCCCTAGACGTTGGGCGAATCGTGCACGCCGACGCCATGACGGAAGACCAGGTTGCCACCTTTCCAACCACTGTAGATCAGGATCAGCGCAACGATCAGCGAGATGTAGACACCCGTCGACCCGATGAAGTCGGGGTTCTTCAGCCGGAGCGCGAAATTGACGACCTCCAGCACGACCGCGGTCACATTGGCGAGCATATGCTTCAGCGCATCGCCCAGCCGGCGAATCCGTTCATCTCCCAGGAAATCCGTGATTCCTGCGACCGCAGCGAGAGCTGCCATGACGAGTCCGACGCCGAGCAGCCACTTCGTCGCGCCGGCAACGCCGGTGTCTCCGCGGGTGTAGAGGATGTCCAGCACCAGCGTCATGATGAAGCAGACGATCGGAAACGAAACCAGCATTGGGTGAATGGGATGATCGGCGATCTTCGCCGTACTTTTGGGGTGGCCTTCATGTTCGTTCATGGCCTTCCTCCTTTTTGTCGGGAATTTGACGTTTCAAACAGCAGGGAGGTTCCAACAACGGTTGTCGGGTGAGAGCCGCAGCTTTAGGCGCAGGCCCGCAATGACCGCGTTCAAGTCCGGCGATCCCCTGACCCTCAACCGGCTTTACGGCCGATCAAGCGGTCACAAGCTGCGGAAGGCCCAGCAGGAGCTCGTCGAGACGCTGCTTCCGCAGATCGAAGTGCCCGAAGAAGGCGAGATCGGCTCAACGCGATTGTTCGGCGACGACAGGATTTTGCATTTCGAGATCGGATTCGGCTCGGGAGAGCATCTTGCCGATCGCGCGGACATGCTTCCCGACCATGGATTCATCGGTGCGGAGCCTTTCCTCAATGGAGTGGCCGCCGCGCTCGGCCACATCCGCGACAAACATCTCACAAACATTCGGCTGTGGCGTGGCGATGCGCTTGAGGTGCTTCAGCGAGTTCCAGACGGGACGCTCAGCTTTCTCTATCTGCTCCATCCGGACCCCTGGCCAAAGGCGCGCCACGCCAAACGCAGGATGGTCAATGACCGACCGGTCGACCTATTTGCAGCGAAGCTCAAACCCGGCGGCGAGTTCCGGCTCGCGACCGATGATCCGACCTATCTCACCTGGTCGCTGATGGTGATGCAGCGCCACGAACATCAGTTCGAGTGGCTGGCGAAGACGCCGAAGGATTTCCTCGAACCGTCCGGCGGCTGGATCGAGACGCGTTACGGCGCCAAGTCGCGCCGGGAAGGACGCAGGCCCTATTACCTTCGCTATCGCCGCCGCTGAACCGGGTCCAATCGCAGCAGCCGCCCCCCGCTCGGACCATCTTCAAGCAGATAGACTTCGCCCCTCGGGCCTTGCTCGACGTCGCGAATTCGGGCGCCCATGCTCCATTGGTCCGCCTTGCTGGCCTGATCACCCCGGATTCGGACATGGATGAATGCCTCGCCCGATAGAGCCCCGATCAATGCATCGCCCTTCCACTGTGGGAAAAGGTCGCCGGTATAGATGATCAGGCCCGCCGGACTCACCGACGGGTTCCACCAGACCTTCGGCGCTTCAAAGCCGTCGCCTTGCCGATGGTCGGGGATTGGCGTGCCGTCATAATTCTCGCCATTCGAAACCCTGGGCCAGCCATAGTTTCGCCCGGGCAGGATCAGATTGAGCTCGTCGCCGCCCCTCGGACCCATCTCGACCTCCCAAAGACGTCCGTCCGGAGCGAAGGCGAGGCCATATTGATTGCGGTGTCCGGTGGTCCAGGTCTCCGCCGGGGTGAGGTTCGGGCCCGGCCAGCTGAACCGGCTTCCGCGCGCGGTTCGAGCCGCCTCCGTGTTCTCAGGCGGATCGGTGACCAGAACGGTCGCTGCTCCGGTTTGTCCCGCGAAGGGATTTCCTGGCGCGGGCTTGCCGTCGAGTGTCAGGTGCAAAATCTTGCCAAGGGGCTGGCTAGGATTCTGCGCCGGAGTGAAGCGTTGACGTTCGCCGGAGGTCAGGAACAGGGATCGACCGTCAGGCGCGAAGGCGATGCGCGCACCGAACTGGCCTCCTCGTCCACCCTCGGGATCGCGCCAAAGCACGGTGAAGCCCTCGAGTTTCGGGCTTGTACCAATCCCCGTCAGCCGGGCGCGCGCCAAAGCGAGGCCGCTGCCGCCGTTCGCGGATGGTTCGGAGTAGGTCAGGTAAACGAGCTGATCGCCCGCGAAAGTGGGGCCGGCAACGATGTCGAGCAGTCCGCCCTGGCTCGATACGACGACTGCCGGAGCACCTGCCACAGGCTGCTTCTGTCCGCTTGCGACATCAAGCAGCCAAATCCGGCCCGGCTTTTCGGTCACCAACGCCGAATTGGTCATCGGCACACCGGACCCGGGCAGAAAGGTCATCGCCCATGGCGCGCCGAAGCGCGTGACCTCTGTCGCAGTGAAGGGCCGCGCCGAACTATCCCTGGGCTGGGCGGAGCTTCCGCATGCGGCGAGGGCAAGGAGAGCGAAGGCTTGTGCTAATCGTAGGGTCACGTTCCACCTTCGTAACATGCTAAGCTGAACAACACGCGTTCGACTCTATGTCTGCTCTACACCCACGCGTAAGTGAACCATTCCAACGCTCGGAGGCACCCATGACAGGCGGGAGGGTCCGCAAGTGAGTGTATCAGGGACGGCGAGCCGCCCCCGGACCGGCGTCGCGCGACCAGGCAAGCTCGAAGAAAGCGAGCTGCTGGGGCGCGTCGGCGGTGGAGACCTGCATGCGTTCGAAAGGCT
The DNA here is from genome assembly GCA_035536015.1 of Sphingomicrobium sp. Lineage (GTDB taxonomy): Bacteria > Pseudomonadota > Alphaproteobacteria > Sphingomonadales > Sphingomonadaceae > Sphingomicrobium. Next base: position 14,492 of record DATLOY010000131.1, on the reverse strand, counting down.
GTACCGCATATACCAGCCGAGGCTCGCGCGGTTCCTGATCAACCTCGTGCAGCGCCCGCAGCTGGTCGAGGAGGTGCTGAACGATACGATGATGGTCGTGTGGCAAACTGCCGGAAAGTTCCGCGGAGCGAGCAAGCCCTCGACGTGGATCTTCTCCATTGCCTACCGCAAGGCAATGAAGGCGAAGGCCCGCTGGCCGGATCCGGTTGAGGAACCGACGGACGAGCGGGTCAGCGCTGATCCCGCACCCGACGAGGATCTCGATCGTCAGCGGCTCCATGATGCGCTCGTCAATGCGATGGACCAGCTTTCGGCAGACCACCGTGCGGTCGTCGATCTCACCTATTTCCATGGCATGGGCTATCGCGAGATCGCTGAGATCATGGGTTGTCCAGTGGACACGGTTAAGACGCGAATGTTCCACGCCCGCCGCCGGCTGAAGCAAGTGATCGCGGGCAGCTTCGATGATTGGGTCTAGGAGGCCAAGGATGCCGGATCCCGTCCATTCAGACGCGCCACACGACGAAGCCGAAGAGCTGCTTCCATGGTACGCGACCGGCCAGCTCGACGAAGCCGATCGCGCCAAGGTTGAAAGCCATCTCTCGTCCTGCGGGAGTTGCCGGCGCCAGCTTGGCATGGAAATCCAGCTGATCAACGAGTTCCAAAGGCTCACGCCAGAAATCGATACGAGCTGGGCCCGGCTTCGAGCGCAAATCGAGCCGCCGGCCGCCAGGCCTTCGAGGTTTGCTGAGCTCAGCGCTGAATTCTGGGCACTTTTCCACCGGCCGGCGGTCGCGGCGTTCGCCGCCGCCCAGCTGGCTTTCCTGGTCATCGCAGGAGCGGTCCTCGTGACGATGAGCCGCCCGGCCTACCATGCCCTTGGTGGAACCGAAGTGTCCGCGAGCGCAAATGTGATCGTGATCTTCCGCCCCGATGCAAGGGAGAGGGAAGTGGCGGCAGCATTGCGCGCCAGCGGCTCTCAGCTTGTTGGCGGCCCGACGGAAGCCGGCGCCTATCTCCTCCACGTTCCGGCTCAGCGACGCGCGGCCGCAGTTGCGCAGCTGCAGGCCGACAAGCACATTCAAATGGCCCAACCCATCGATGGGACCGCAGAATGACATTGCGCGGCGTCTTCACGCTCCTCGCAGCGATGATCGCCGCTTGCTGGATGACGCCGGCCGCTGCCCAGCATTCGGGCAGCGACCCCGATCGCCAGATCCTTGTCATGGTGACCCACCCGCCTGACCACTATCGACCGAACGGAGCCTATGGCGGCGATTATGGCGATCAGCTCACCCGCAGTTCTCGAGAGAGGTTGGCGCGCCGCATCGCGGGCAAATATGGGCTGAGGCTTGTCGACGCGTGGCCGATGCCGATGATCGGCATGGACTGTTTCGTCATGGCAGTCCCGGAAAGCCGCACGACGAAGGATGTTGCCGACCAGGTTTCCCATGATCCGAGCGTCGCCTGGGCGCAGCCTGTCGAGCTTTACGCCGCACAGGGTTCCGCCGATTCTCCCAACGATCCGCTCTTCGCTGCCGAGCCGGCCACCCAGCAATGGCACCTCGCCGACCTGCATCGAATCGCGACGGGCCGTGGGATCACGGTCGCCGTGGTCGACAGCGGCATCGACTCCCGCCACCCGGACCTTGCGGGTCAGCTGCTGGTGAACCGCAGCTTCGTCGCGGGCCAGCCGGACGTGGCCGAGCGGCATGGAACGGGCGTTGCGGGTATCATCGCGGCCAAAGCCGACAATGGGATCGGAATTGCCGGGGTTGCTCCCGACGTCCGGCTCCTTGGCCTTCGAGCGTGCTGGCAAATCGAACGTGCGCCGAACTCAACCGTTTGCGACAGCTTCAGCCTGGCGAAGGCCCTTTATTTCGCGGTCCAGCAGAAAGCGGACGTTATCAACCTCAGCCTCAGCGGCCCGGACGATCGTTTGCTGCGAGCTCTGTTGAAACTGGCCCAGGAGCGCGGCAGCGCAATCATCGCAGCCTTCGACCAGCGCCAGGCGAGAGGAGGTTTTCCGGCCTCCGTGCCCGGCGTCATCGCGGTGTCGGATGCATTGTCCCGTCCGCGCGTCTACATAGCGCCCGGGCACGACGTACCTACGACTGAACCCGGAGGACGATGGTTTCTGGTCAACGGCAGCTCCTATGCCGCAGCACACGTCAGCGGCCTCGTGGCCCTCGTTCGACAGATGAACCGGTCGAAAGGCCTGACGCTTGTAGCGGACGGCGGCCGAGGCGGGACGATCAATGCTTGCGCCACCCTCATCCGCGTAGCGGGTCATTGTGATTGCCCGTGCGGCACGGAGCGCTTGGGAAGCGCCCGCTAGCTCGATCCGGGCGATCCTTGCCGCAGCTTGTATCTGCATTGCCGCGCCAGCTTCTGCCGAGGTCGGATCGGCAATCTCGATCTTCAGCGACGCAAGGTTCCGCGGCTACTCGCTGAGCGAGGGCCATCCGGTCGCGACCCTCGACCTTTCCTACGACCACCCGAGCGGTTTCTATGCGGCCAGCTCCGCCAGCGTCCTGCTCGGTCCCGATGGGCCCAAGGCCCTCGGGTTACAGCTGGCCGGCGGCTATGCGAGGCGGATCTCCCCGAGCCTGTCAGCCGATGTGGGGGTCATCCACTCACTCTATTCGCGTTATTCCAGTCCCGGCTCATCAAACTCATACACCGAGGTCTATGCCGGTCTTACCCGCGGTTTCCTTTCGGCTCGCGTCGCTTACTCACCCCATTATTTCGAACATGGAGCGCGCACGCTCTACGGCGAGCTCAATGCGAATGTCGGCCTTGCGAAAAAGCTGAGACTCAATGGTCATTTCGGCCTGCTCGCGCCGGTCGATTATCGAGGCATGAACGCGCGCACCCAATATGATTGGCGGCTCGGCGTCGAGCGGCAGCTCGGGCGTGCATCGATGCAGCTCATCGCGACCGGAGGCGGACCTGGCCGCGACTATTATGCCGGCCGGACTCACAGCCGGACCGCCCTTGTCCTCGGAGTCAGCCTGCCGCTGTAGGGCCGCCCAAAACTCGAGCCTTTGAACCGCCTGAGCAACGGAACCCACTAACCCCCCGGTATGACTCCGGCTGTTCTCATCAGCAGCCTGGATAAGTCCCGGCTCGGACTGGCCCGCCCGAAGCCCCCAGCGGGTCAGTCCACTCCGGAAATCGATGGCCGCCGGCTGATGTTGTGTTCGTAGCGTTGAAAGCTCATTTGAAGGTGAAAGCGGCCACATATGCAACCTTGCAGTCTCTTATCCCTCGCCACAGCGGTCCCTCCGCAAGTCGTCGAGCAATCGGAGGCGAAGGCGCGCGCCCGCGAGGCTTTCGGCGGCCGCAAGGCGCTGTTCGATCGCCTTTCGGGCGTCTTCGACAATGCTGGCATCGCGAGGCGCCACATCGTCGCGCCGCCCGCCTGGTACATGGATGATCACGGCTGGCGCGATCGCAACCAGCTTTATCTCGAGTCCGCGGAGGCGATGTTCGAGGAAGCCGCGACGAAGGCCATCGGCCAGGCCGGTCTTGCTCCGGATCAGATCGACGGCGTGGTCACCGTTTCGACGACGGGAATCGCCACCCCTAGCCTGGAGGCGCGGGCGGGACCGCGAATGGGCTTGCGGTCGGACGTTCGTCGGATGCCCGTTTTCGGTCTGGGCTGCGCCGGGGGCGTGAATGGCCTCGCTGCGACTGCCCGCCTCGCCGCATCCGAGCCGGGCACGAACTGGCTGTTCGTCACGGTCGAGACCTGTTCGATCTCGATCCGCCTCGACAGCCACGATCCAGCCGCCGTGGTCGCGACCGCTTTGTTCGGCGACGGAGCGGCGGCAGCAGTCGTGACCAGCGGCGAACATAGCCTCGCACGCATTACCGGATCAGCGGAAAAGCTGTGGCCGGACACGCAGCGGATCATGGGCTGGGACGTCGAAGACCCGGGCCTTGCCGTCGTCTTCGACCGCGCAATCCCACCGTTCATCGAGGCACAACTCGCCGACGCGGTCGACGAAATGTGCATGAAGCTCGGGATAGCGCGCGACGATATCGATCGTTTCTGCTGCCATCCCGGCGGGGTGAAGGTGATCGACGCGATCGAGACCGCGCTCGATCTCAACCAGGGCGAGCTCAACCTCGAACGCGAGGTGCTGCGTGATTACGGCAATATGAGCGCCCCGACCGTGCTGTTCGTGCTCGAACGCTTGCTGGCGCGCGGATTGCCCGATCGCGTGCTCATGACGGCATTCGGCCCTGGCTTTACCTGTGCCGGACTGATGCTCGAAGCTGCGTGATCCTCAATATTGCCATCCTGCTCGCCGTTACTCTGGAGCGGCTGGGCGAATTGTTGCTGTCCGCTCGCAATACCAGGCGATTGTTAGCCGAGGGCGCGCGCGAGCATTCGCCGGGCCACTACCCTTTGATCGTTGCCGTGCATGTCCTGTGGCTTGCCGCATTGTGGTGGCTGGCACCCCGGCGCCCGATCGATCTTCTCTGGCTCGCGCTGTTCGTGATCATCGAGATTGGTCGAATCTGGGTCCTGGCGTCTCTCGGCTGGCGCTGGACCACGCGGATCATCGTCCTGCCGGGCGCTTCACTTGTGCATCGCGGCCCGTACCGTTTTGCAAGGCATCCCAATTACATTGTCGTAGTGGCGGAGATTGCCGTTCTGCCATTGGTATTCGGGCTGTGGCAGGTCGCGTTGATCTTCAGTCTGGTGAACGCGGTCGCCCTGGCCATCCGTATCCGCGCTGAAAACGCTGCATTAGGTCGCGTCAGCCCGCACTGATCTCCGCGAACATCTGTGACGTTCGGGAGAAAGGTTTGCGGACGATATCCACCGCCGCAAAAAGCGCGAGCAAGGGCCCGAAAAGCGGGTGCCTGCACATCGGCCGTTCGCGATTGACGCGCACAAGATTCTTGCGGCCCAACCACTCAAGCGCTGAAACCGCCCAGAAGGGCGCGCCCTGCGTGCACTCGATCTTGTCGACGCTCAGGCCAGCTCGATCGATCGCAAGTGTGAAACTCTCAGGGGTGAAGATGACCCAGTGGCGAGGGCAATGATATCCGCCCCAGCTGCGGTTGCGGAACAGTCTGGCGTCGAGACTGTCGTGGTTTGGAGTCTTCGCCAGGATTTTGCCGCCGGGGGCGAGAAGCTTGCCCATTGCCTTGAGGACGGCGACCGGATCGTCAACATGCTCGATGAGGTTGAGCAGCAAGATCAGGTCGTATTTTCGATCGCTACGGAAATCTTCGATGCGGCTCAGATGGAAGGCGTGACCGAGTTTCTCCGCACCTTCGCGCGCCTTGGTATCAATATCGACCACCGCTGTGTGCCTGAGCCGGGGTTCGACGGCGCGAGCCTGCGTCAGAAGCCAGCCCGTCCCGCCTCCAACATCGAGTGCAGCGAGGCTGTCGCCTTTGATTTGGCGGAATAGCCGCCTGAACATGCGCTGGTCGAGCCACTGCTTTACGCGTTCCACGAAGCTCATCCGGCCTTCCGAAAAGCTGTAATAGGTATCCGGATAGATCTCCCCCAAGCGATCTGCGGGGACGTCGCCAATCGAGAGCGCCCCGCAATCCGTGCAACGCACATAGGAAAAGACGTCGTTGGTGCTGTGATATTCAACGTCCCGCGCGACCGCCCACGGCTCGACGCGAGCGCTCCCGCAGGCGAGACATTTCGGCTTAGCCACGGCGATCGCTTCTCAACAGGGCGGTCAAAGCTCCCCAATAAGTGCTGCGTCGGGCCTTCAACTCTTCGGCAGCACTCGTTGCCATGAGGTAGCGCTCCAGATCGGCCAGTCGCGTGTAGGATACCTGTGGCTCCAGATGATGCAGCATGTGCCGATTGAAACCAGCGCCCCCGAAGATGCGTGAAAATGCGTCATCGCCGAAAAGCCTGGTTACTGCTGGTGAACCGCCCTCGCCCGAGGCGGGACGATGTTCCAGCAACTGGCGCATCGTGGCGAAGAAGGGGAACGCGACTCCCATGCCACCGATCCATGCCAGGGCTGCGGGCCACCAGCCGACTGCGACAAGAATTGCGAGAATGGCCAAATGGGTCGCAACACCTTTTAGTAACGGCCGAAAATTCCGGGCTTTCTTGCTTTCAGCTGCGGCCGGCTTCCTTGACAGGAAGACGCGGACCGCGTGCACGCCGGTGAGCATTGCGGCCACGAAACCGAGCGTGAGCCGGTTACGGTAGCTGATCTCGGTGTCACCTGGGCCGCCAAGCGACCGATGATGTTCCCAATGCGTGGCGCGATAGCTGGCGATGTCGGTCCCGACCTGCCAGCAGATCAGCCGATCCGCGAGCCTGTCGTTGACCGGGCGGTCGGACGCGAGACCATAATGCGCCGCTTCATGAATGAAGAGCTGGATGTAAGCGACCATGAAGCCGATCAGGATTGCGCCCGCCGGGATGGCGAGAAAGCCGCCAAATCCTACCAACGCGACACTGGCAGCGAGTGCGAGATATCCCGCGACAAGGTCGCGCCGGACCTGTGCGTAGTCGGGCTGGAGCCCGTTGCGGAACGTTGCATAGCCGCCGCCGGTCTCGGCATTGATCCGGGCCCGCAAGCCTTGCAGATCTTCGGGGTCGAACGGTGCGGCTTTGATACGGTCGTGGCGCATGCCGCCGGGCGTAAGATCGTCATAGTAAACGAACTGTAAAGACGGGCGACCCGCCGACCTTTCCCTTATGCTTGCGCGAGGGGTTTCACCGGCCTATATCGCGGCTCTCTCCTCGACATCGCTAGATGCCTGAGGCTGGGGTCTCGCGGCCCCGGTCCAAGAGACGTTTGTAGAACAGCGGATTGGATTCGAATGGCCGACGTCGCCGGTCTTGAAAGGTTGATTGAACCCGAGGTGAGACGCCTCGGTTACGACCTCGTGCGCGTGGCGATGATCGGCGGCACATCTGACCCGACGCTGCAAGTCATGGCCGAGCGGCCCGACACACGTCAGCTCGATCTTGCCGATTGCGAGCGCATCTCGCGCGATTTGTCGAATATCCTGGACCTCGCCGATCCGATCGAGGGCAGTTACCGGCTCGAGGTCAGCTCCCCGGGAATAGACCGGCCGCTGACGCGTCTCAAAGACTATGTCGATTGGAAGGGTTACGAAGCGCGGATCACGCTTGCCGAGCCGCACGAGGGCCGCAAGCAATTCACTGGCATGCTGCAGGGCCTCGAGGGCCAGTCGGTCCTCATCCTGACCAAGAATGGCGAGGCTCACGCTCTCGGCTTCTCCGATATTTCGTCAGCCAAATTGCTGCTGACGAACAAGCTCATCAACGCTACGGCGCCGATCAGTACTGAAGGCGCCGACAAGATAGAAACTGTAGAGGAATAGATTTCATGGCCACCGCACCCGCTGCCGTCAGCGCCAACAAGGCAGAATTGATCGCGATCGCCGACGCCGTCGCTCGCGAGAAGCTGATCGACAAGGGCATCGTCATCGAAGCGATGGAGGACGCGATCCAGCGTGCCGCCCGCGCTCGCTATGGCGCCGAGAATGATATTCGTGCCAAGCTCGACGCGGAAACGGGCGATCTGCGCTTGTGGCGCGTGCTCGAAGTGGTCGAAGAGCCCGAGGATCATTTCAAGCAGGTCGACGTGAAGGGCGCGCAAAAGCTGCAGAAAGGCGCGAACGTCGGCGACTTTATCGTCGATCCGCTTCCGCCGATCGAGTTCGGCCGTATCGCCGCCCAAGCCGCCAAGCAGGTGATCTTCCAGAAGGTCCGTGATGCGGAGCGCGAACGTCAGTTCGAGGAATTCAAGGATCGCACCGGGGAGATCATCACCGGTGTCGTCAAGCGGGTTGAGTTCGGCCACGTGGTCGTCGACCTGGGCCGCGCCGAAGGCGTCATCCGCCGCGACCAGCAGATCCCGCGCGAGATGGTGCGGGTCGGCGACCGCATCCGTTCCTTGATCATGGCCGTCCGCCGCGAAGCTCGCGGGCCGCAGATCTTCCTCTCCCGCGCCCATCCCGACTTCATGAAGAAGCTGTTCGCGCAGGAAGTCCCCGAAATCTACGACGGAATCATTGAGATCAAGGCCGCGGCACGCGATCCGGGCAGCCGCGCCAAAATCGGCGTGATTAGCCACGACAGCTCCATCGATCCGGTTGGCGCCTGCGTCGGCATGAAGGGCAGCCGTGTCCAGGCCGTCGTTCAGGAGCTGCAAGGCGAAAAGATCGACATCATCCCGTGGAGCGAGGATCTAGCGACCTTCGTCGTCAACGCCCTCCAGCCGGCAACGGTCAGCCGCGTCGTCATCGATGAGGAAGAGAGCCGGATCGAAGTCGTCGTTCCGGACGATCAGCTCAGCCTTGCGATCGGCCGCCGCGGTCAGAACGTACGCCTGGCGAGCCATCTCACCACTTCGCAGATCGACATTCTGACGGAGGCCGACGCGAGTGAGAAGCGCCAGCGCGAGTTCGTCGAGCGTTCGGAGATGTTCCAGAGCGAGCTCGACGTGGACGAGACCCTGTCGCAGCTGCTCGTTGCCGAGGGCTTCACCAGCCTCGAAGAGGTCGCCTACGTGCAGGTCGACGAAATCGCATCGATCGAAGGCCTCGACGACGACATCGCTTCGGAGCTTCAGAACCGCGCAACCGAGGCACTCGAGCGCCGGGAGGCTGCATCTCGTGAAGAGCGGCGGAAGCTGGGGGTCGAGGATGCTCTGGCTGAAATCCCGCACCTCACCGAGCAGATGCTTGTGACCCTGGGCAAGGCGAACATCCGTACCCTGGACGATCTCGCCGATCTCGCCACGGACGAGTTGGTCCAGAAGAAGCGGGTCGAGCCGCGCCGCCGCGAGCCGAGCAACCGGCCCGAGGACAAGGGCGGAGTTCTCGCCGAATATGGCCTGACCGACGAGCAGGGCAACGAGATCATCATGGCTGCCCGCGCCCACTGGTTCGAGGATGAAGAAGCGCCGGCCAAGGACACAAAGCCCGAAGAGGGCGGGGAGGACGCTGTTGCGGAACCCGCCCAATGAAACCGGCGACGCTGTAACGCTGGAAAAGGAGGCGCACGTCCCCGAGAGGACGTGCATCCTCACTCGCCGCAAGGGAACGCGCGACGAATTGATCCGGCTTGCACTCGGCCCCGATGGATTGGTCGCCCCCGATGTTCGGGCACGCGCGCCAGGACGCGGCGCGTGGATCGGCGTGAAGAGAGCCGAGCTCGACGAAGCTAATTCCAAGGGAAAGCTCAAGGCCGCCCTCCAGCGCGCCTTCAAGACCAACGACGTTGAGGTGCCTGCCGATTTCGGTGAGCGTATCGAAAAGGCACTTCGCCAAACCGTGCTCGACCGTCTTGGGATGGAGGCTCGCGCAGGCAACCTCATCAACGGGTCGGAAAAGGTCGAGGCGGCTGCTCGCTCGGGCAAGGTCCGTCTCCTCATCCACGCTTCCGATGCCGGCGAGGACGGGCGCAAACGGCTCGACCAGGCGTGGCGTGTTGGAAATGGCGGTCCGCAGGGGCTGATATTTCCCGAGGGTCGCACTATCTTGTCGTTGGCACTGGGCCGCGAAAATGTGGTACATGCCGCCCTGACCGATCCCGCTGCCGCTTCGCGTGTTTCCCACGCGCTTGCTCGGTGGCGGGCTTTCACTGGCCCCGATCGAGGTCTGGAAGGTGGAGAACCCGCCTTGAGGACTAGCTCGGCTGAAGATTTGACGAAGGAATAGAATGACGGACCAGACCGATAAGCCGAAGCTTGGAACCCGGCCCCCGCTGGGCCTCAAGCGCACGGTCGAGACCGGCAAGGTCAAGCAAAGCTTCAGCCATGGCCGTTCGAACACGGTCGTCGTCGAGGTCAAGAAGCGGCGCATCCTCGGCCGTCCGGGCGAGGCCCCGCCTCCCCCGGCTCCCGAACCGGTAGCCGAAGCGCCCAAGCCGGCGCCGAAGCCGGCTGCGCCTGCCGCACCAGCCCCGCGCAAGCCCTCGGCCGCCGACGAGATGACTGCCCGCAAGGAAATGCAGGCGAAACTTCTGCGCGAAGCCGAAGAAGCTCGCCTTGCATCTCTGGAGGAAGCGCGCCGCCGCGAAGATCGCACCAAGGTCGAGCAAAGCGAGGAGGAGCGCCGCCGCGCCGAAGAGAACCGGCGCGCGGAGGAAGAGGCCGCCGAACAGGCTCGCATTCAGGCCGAGGAAGCTCGCCGCGCGGCGGAAGCGCCGGCCGAGCCCGAGGTCACCGCACCTGTCGTGGAGCCCGACGAAGACCGCGCGGTCCGCCGGCCTGGTGGCCATGCCCCTGCACCGCGCCGCCCGGAGCCTGCGCGTCCCGGCCGAGGCCGTGAGGATCATCGACAGCGGGGCAAGCTCACTGTCACCCGTGCCCTCTCTGACGAGGACGACAGCCGTGCCCGATCGCTGGCAGCCCTTCGTCGCGCCCGGGAAAAGGAAAAACGCCACCACATGGAAACCGGCCCTGCGCAGAAGCAGGTCCGCGACGTCGTGGTTCCGGAAGCGATCACGGTCCAGGAGCTCGCCAACCGCATGGCCGAGCGTGGAGCGGACCTGGTCAAGGCCCTCTTCAAGATGGGCATGCCGGTGACGCTCACCCAGACGATCGACCAGGACACGGCTGAATTGCTCGTGACCGAGTTCGGCCATCGCGTGACGCGCGTCAGCGAAAGCGACATCGACATCGATACTTCGGAAGATGTCGACGCGGCCGAGACGCTCAAGGCTCGTCCGCCCGTCGTCACGATCATGGGTCACGTCGACCATGGCAAGACATCATTGCTCGACGCGATCCGGGGCGCGGACGTCGTTTCGGGCGAGGCCGGCGGCATTACGCAGCATATCGGCGCCTATCAGGTAAGCGTCCCCGACAAGTCGAAGATCACGTTCCTCGACACTCCAGGCCACGAAGCCTTTTCGGAAATGCGTGCCCGCGGAGCCAATGTGACGGACATCGTCATTCTGGTGGTCGCGGCGGATGACGGCCTGCGCCCTCAGACGATTGAGGCGATCAATCACACCAAGGCGGCGGGCGTTCCCATGATCGTCGCCATCAACAAGATCGATAAGCCCGACGCCAAGCCTCAGAAGGTGCGCGAGGAGCTGCTGCAACATGAAGTGATCGTCGAAGACATGGGCGGAGAGGTTCAGGACGTCGAAGTTTCAGCAACAAAGAAAACCAACCTCGACAAGCTGCTCGAAGCGATTCAACTCCAGGCCGAAATCCTCGAGCTGAGGGCAAATCCGGATCGCGCCGCCGAGGGTACCGTGATCGAGGCGAAGCTCGACAAGGGCCGCGGCCCGCTGGCGACGGTGCTCGTCGAGCGCGGCACGCTTCGCGTCGGCGACGTGTTCGTTGCCGGCGCCTCCAGCGGCAAGGTGCGCGCCTTGGTCGACGATCACGGTCGCCAGGTGAAGGAAGCCGGGCCGTCGGTGCCGGTCGAGGTACTGGGCCTTTCCGCAGTTCCGTCCGCGGGCGATCCGTTTACGGTCGTCGAGAATGAGGCGCGCGCCCGCGAGGTCGCCACCTATCGTCAGGGTGTGCTCGACAAGAAGCGCACGACCAGCGCTCCCGTCACCCTCGAAAATATGTTCGCAACGCACTCGTCGACCACCAAGGAGTTGCCGCTGGTCATCAAGACCGACGTGCAGGGATCGGTCGAAGCGATCGTTCATGCGCTCAACCGCCTGTCGACAGACGAGATCAAGGTTCGTGTGCTGCATTCCGGCGTCGGCGCGATCACGGAAAGCGACGTGACCCTCGCCTCGGCGAGCGGAGCGCCGATCATCGGCTTCAATGTTCGTCCGAACGCCAAGGCACGTGAGGTGGCGGAGCGCAACAAGGTCGAGTTCCGCTATTACGACGTCATCTATCACCTCACCGACTGGGTGAAGGGCGCAATGGCCGGCGAGCTCGGCCCCGAGATCATCGAGACTGTCGTCGGGCGCGCCGAGGTCAAGGAAGTGTTCCCGGCGGGCAAGAAGGACAAGGCCGCGGGCCTGCTCGTCCTCGAAGGCGTCATCCGCAAAGGGCTCAATGCCCGCCTTACCCGCGAGGATGTCATCGTGTCGAAGACGACGATCAGCTCGCTTCGGCGCTTCAAGGACGACGTCGCCGAAGTGCGCGCCGGCCTCGAATGCGGCGTGCTGCTTGCCGACACCAATGACATCAAGCCAGGCGACAGCCTTGAGGTCTTCGAGGTCGAGGAGCGGGCAAGAACTCTTTAATCGTCATGCGTCGCGTCGAAACACCCGAAGGCCGCTCGGTTAGATTGCTTCGCATCGGCGAGCAGGTTCGCCATGTACTGAGCGAATTGCTTGCACGGGGCGATGTGCATGATGACGTGCTTCAGTCGCATCTCGTCAGCATCACCGAAGTCCGCATGTCGCCCGACCTTCGTCACGCGACAGTGTTCGTGAAGCCTTTGCTAGGCCAGGACGAGGATGCGGTCTTGAAGTCGCTTCGCCAGAACACGGCCTACCTCCAGCGTGAGGTCGCCCGTCGCGTGCGCATGAAATATGCTGCGAAACTGAAGTTCATCGCCGACGAAAGCTTCGACGAGAGCGGTCACATCGATCGCATTTTGCGTTCCGAGAAGGTCGCCCAGGATCTCGATGACCGCTGACCGTCACCCCGGCGAAAGCGGGAATGACGAATTGGGACATCCAATGATCGGCGACGGCTGCCGAGCGGAGCTGTTCGGCGAACACCACCGCGAGGCGCTCAAGGCAGCCTGCGCCGAGGACGGCCATATCTGGGATATTTATACGCTCGATTTCGGACCCGACGGTTTCGACAAGAGCATCGGCATCCTCTCCAATTATCCCAACACTTTCACCTTCGTGCTCTTCGACGGCGACGAACTCGCAGGCATGTCCAGCTTCATCCATGTCAGCGAAAGTCGTCAGACGCTCGAGATCGGCGGAACCTACTATCGGCCGCATCTGCGCGGCACCGGCTTCAATCGTCGCGTCAAGGACATGATGCTCACCCGTGCCTTCAACTGTGGGATCCGCCGCGTCGAGTTCCGCGTCGATCGCCGGAACGGACGCAGCCAGGCCGCGATGGCGAAGCTCGGCGCGGTTCGCGAAGGCGTGCTGAGAGCCGACCGTATCACGTGGACCGGCCATGTTCGCGACACCGTCCTCTTTGCCGTTCTAAAGGACGAGTGGCCCATTTAACCGTCATTCCCGCGAAGGCGCGAATCCCGCTGCCCTTTGCGCCGCGAAGAAAAGCTGGACCTCCGCTTTCGCCGGGATGACGAGTGTGGTTACACCCAATCAGATGGCGAAGCTCTATTTCTATTATGCGGCAATGAACGCGGGGAAATCGACCACGCTTCTCCAGGCCGATTTCAATTATCGCGAACGCGGCATGGAAACGATGCTTTGGACTGCGTCCTTCGACGATCGCGCGGGTAGCGGGACCATCGGCTCGCGCATCGCACTGTCGGCACCGGCCAACACCTATGACGAGGGCGTCGACCTGTTCGCTGCCGTTTCGAATGAACTGAAGACGCGCGAACTCGACTGCATCCTCATCGACGAGGCACAATTCCTCACCCGAGATCATGTGCTGCAGCTTTGCCGAGTGGCCGACGACCTCGGTATTCCAGTGCTCTGCTATGGGCTTCGCACGGACTTTCAGGGCAATCTGTTTCCCGGCTCCGCGGCGCTCCTAGCGCTCGCCGATGCCCTGATCGAGCTTAAGGCCGTCTGCGATTGCGGGCGCAAGGCGACCATGAATCTGCGCGTCGATGCCGAAGGTCATGCGGTCGCGGTCGGCGCGCAGACCGAGATCGGCGGCAACGACCGCTATGTGGCGCTTTGTCGCCGCCATTTCTTCGAGCGTTTGCGGGAAGGCGAAGCTCGTCAACTGAGCCTTGGGCTCGCCAGACGATAGGAGCGTCATGACCCCGAACCCGATTTACGAGATCGCCATCTGGCTCGTGCCTTTGATCATCGCGATCGTCTTCCACGAGGTCGCGCACGGCCTGGTCGCGCGCCAGCTTGGCGATCCGACCGCCGAAGAGCTCGGACGCTTGAGCTTCAACCCGATCAAGCATGTCGACCTCATCGGGACCTTGATCCTGCCCCTGGCGCTCGCGATCTCCCACGCTCCGGTCTTCGGCTGGGCGAAGCCGGTGCCGGTCAACTATCGCCGGCTGAAGAATCCGCGCCGCGACATGGTCCTCGTCGCGATCGCCGGTCCGGGCATGAACCTGGTGCTTGCCTTGTTGGGCGCAGCGATCCTTGCAGCCACCGTCTCGCTGTCCGGCGGGGCGCAGGACGGAACGGGACGCTTCATCGCCGCGAATGCGCTGAATTTCGTGCTGATCAACCTATTCCTCGGCATCTTCAACCTGCTGCCTGTACCGCCGTTCGACGGGGGTCATGTGGTTCAGGGCCTGCTCCCGCCTTCGCTTGCTCGAAGCTTCGGCAAGATCGGCCGCTATTCGCTCCTGGTCCTCGTGATGCTTCTGCTCGTGCTTCCGATGCTTGGCCTCGATATCGTGGG
>DATLOY010000130.1:0-2807 GCA_035536015.1 Sphingomicrobium sp. | reverse complement strand
CCTGCGCCGACGCGGTCGATCAGGGCGTCGGCTTCGCGCACATCATCGACGGAAGGGTGCCGCATTCGCTGCTGATCGAACTGCTGACCGATCACGGTGTCGGGACGATGGTCCGGAAGGATAAAAGCTGGTGAAGCGCCTCCTTTCGATCCGCGATCTCAGCGCCGCAGATCTCCAGGCGATCCTCGCGCTTTCCGAACTGGCTTATCCGCGGGTGCTGGAGGACAAGGGCGTCGCGCTCTATTTCGAAAAGCCGAGCGCGCGCACCCGCAATTCGATGGAAATGGCGACCGCCCAGCTCGGCGGCCATCCGGTCTATTTGCAGCCGGCCGAACTGGGCATTGGATCGCGTGAGAGCGTCGAGGACGTGACCCGGACGCTCGCCTGCTATCATTCGATCATCGCGGCGCGCGTATTCGATCATCAATTGCTCGAGCAGATGGCGGCGCTCAATGCCGCTCCGGTGATCAACATGCTTTCCGGCACGGATCACCCGCTGCAGGCGCTGGCGGACCTGCTGACGATCAAGCAGCTCCTCGGCCGCGTCGAGGGCGCGAAAGTCGCCTTCATCGGCGAAGGCAACAACGTCGCCCGGTCATTGGCGGAGGCATGCGCCCTGGTTGGCGCACAGTTCACGATCGCCAGCCCCGAAGGCCACGGCCTCCAGGGCGCCCGCCATGTTCCGACCGCCGCCGAGGCAGCCGAAGGCGCTGACGTCGTCTACACCGACGTCTGGGTATCGATGGGCGGCGAAGACAGCGCGGAACGGAGCGCGCTGTTCGAGCCCTATCGGGTGGACGAAAATCTGATGGCGCTGGCGCCGGCCGCCTGGTTCATGCACTGCCTGCCGGCGCGTCGTGGGGAGGAAGTGACGGCGCCGGTAATCGACGGTCCGTGCTCCGCGGTCTGGCGCCAGGCAGAGAACAGGATGCATAGCGCACGCGGAGCGATGCTCTGGATGATGGGTGTTGAGCCATGAATGCCTGTTTCGTCATTCCCGCGAAAGCGGGAATCCCGCTTGTACCTTCACGCGTCGCGAAGAACGCGGGAGCCGCGCTTTCGCGGGGGTGACGAGGAAAAAATGAAACATTCAAAGAAACTCAAAGTCGTCCTCGCTTATTCCGGCGGCCTCGACACGTCGATCATCCTCAAGTGGCTGCAGACCGAATATGATGCGGAGGTCGTGACCTTCACCGCTGACCTCGGTCAGGGCGAAGAAGTCGAGCCCGCGCGGCGCAAGGCCGAGATGCTCGGCGTCAGCCCCGGCAACATCTTCATCGAGGATCTGCGCGAGGAATTTGTACGCGACTACGTCTTTCCGATGTTCCGGGCGAACACCGTCTATGAGGGCCAATATCTGCTCGGGACGTCGATCGCTCGGCCGCTGATCGCCAAGCGTCAGATCGAAATCGCGCATCGGGTCGGCGCTGACGCGGTCTGTCACGGTGCGACGGGGAAGGGCAACGACCAGGTCCGCTTCGAGCTCGGCTATTACGCCCTCGATCCTGATATCCGGGTGATCGCTCCGTGGCGCGAATGGAGCTTCGCGAGCCGCGAGGCCTTGCTCGATTTCGCCGAAAAGCATCAAATCCCGATCGCCAAGGACAAGCGCGGCGAAGCGCCATTCTCGATCGACGCGAACCTGCTGCACTCGTCGTCCGAAGGAAAGGTCCTCGAAGACCCGGCAGCGAATGCGCCGGAATATGTGCATCAGCGTACCATTTCGCCCGAGGACGCGCCGGACAAGGCGACGACGATCACCATCGATTTCGATCGCGGTGATCCGATTGCGATCGATGGCGAAAGATTGTCTCCCGCTGCCCTGCTGACCAGGCTCAACCAGCTCGGCCATGACAATGGCATCGGCCGGCTCGATCTTGTCGAGAACCGTTTCGTCGGGATGAAATCGCGCGGAGTTTACGAAACGCCGGGCGGCACGATCCTGCTCGCCGCGCATCGCGGGATCGAGAGCATCACGCTCGACGGCGGCGCGATGCATCTCAAGGATGATTTGATGCCGCGCTACGCGAGCCTGATCTACAACGGATTCTGGTTCTCACCCGAGCGCGAGATGCTCCAGGCCGCGATCGACAAGAGCCAGGAACATGTCGCCGGACGAGTCACGATGAAGCTCTACAAGGGCAATGCGACAGTGGTCGGCCGGGAAAGCGACCATTCGCTCTACGACCAGGATCTCGTAACGTTCGAAGAGGGCTCCGGCAGCTATGACCACCGCGACGCGGCGGGCTTCATTCGGCTCAACGCGCTGCGGTTGCGGACGATCGCGCAGCGGGCACGGCGCAACAAAAAGTAGTAGCCTCATCCCAGCGTCAGCGGGAGGGCGAGGATATTCCCAGTTCGTCCTTCGCTGCCGCGATCTGCTCGCGGACACGCTCGGGCGCGGTACCGCCGTAGCTCGTGCGGCTGCGCACGGAAGCGTCGACGCCAAGCACCTCGAAAACCCGCTCGTCGATGCGCGGATCGATCTCCCGCAGCCCTTCGAGAGGCAGTTCGCTGAGCCCGCAGCCGCGCTCCTCTGCCGCCTTGACCGCCCGGCCGGTTATGTGGTGCGCCTCGCGGAAGGGAACGCCTGCCTCACGAACCAGCCAGTCGGCAAGGTCGGTCGCAGTTGAAAAGCCCTCGGACGCAGCCGCGCGCATCCGCTCCGGCACGAAGGTAATGGTCCCGATCATTCCGGCGAGCGCCTGGAGCGAAAGAATCAGCAGGTCGCGCGCGTCGAACACCGGCTCCTTATCGTCCTGCATGTCCTTCGAATAAGCGAGCGGCAGGCCTTTCATCGTCACCAT
>DATLOY010000129.1:0-3400 GCA_035536015.1 Sphingomicrobium sp. | reverse complement strand
CGAGTTCAAGATTTTCACCAATGTCGATTCAGCGACCGTCGATCCCAAGGATTTCGCCAGCAACAGCTTCGTCGACCGCCGGACCGACGTCTGCATCATTCCGCCCAACAGTTTCGCCCTGGCTCGGACGGTCGAATATTTCCGCGTGCCCCGCGACGTGCTGGTGATCTGTCTCGGCAAGTCGACCTATGCCCGGTGCGGAATCATCGTGAACGTGACGCCGCTCGAGCCGGGCTGGGAAGGCCATGTGACGCTGGAATTTTCGAACACCACGCCACTGCCCGCCAAAGTGTACGCCAACGAGGGCGCGTGCCAGTTCCTGTTCCTGCAAGGCAATGAGCCCTGCGAAGTCAGCTACGCCGATCGCGCCGGCAAATATATGGGCCAGAAGGGCGTGACGCTGCCGAAGCTGTGACCTTCGAGGAAGCCCGACAACTGGACACTGCCGATCCGCTCGGCTTTGCGCGCCAAAGGTTCACGGTTCCCGACGGCGTCATCTATCTCGACGGCAACTCGCTGGGTGCGCTGCCGGCCGCAACTCCTGGTCGCCTGGCCCAGGTCGCCGAACAGCAATGGGGCGAAGACCTCATTGCCAGCTGGAACAAGCACGACTGGATCGACTGGCCGACGCGCATCGCCGGCAAGTTGGCACCGATTGTGGGGGCAAAGCCGAACGAGCTGCTGATCGCGGATTCGACCAGCGTCTGCCTGTTCAAGCTGCTCGCGGCCGCGGTCCGGGCGCGGCCTGACCGCCGCACCATCCTGACTCAACAACGGAATTTCCCGACCGATCTCTATGTGGCCGAGGGACTGGCGGAGATGTTGGGACTGACGCTCAAGGCTGTCCCCGCGACGGACGTCATCGGAACAATCGACGAAGGCACAGCCGTCGTCACTCTGACGCATGTCGATTACCGCAGCTCTTCGATCCACGACATGCGCGCGATGAGCGAGGCGGCCCATGCGTCCGGAGCACTCGTCGTGTGGGACCTGTCGCACAGCGCGGGCGCGATCGAGCTCGATCTCGATGGGGCGGGCTGCGATCTGGCGGTCGGATGCGGCTACAAATATCTGAATGGCGGTCCCGGCGCCCCGGCCTTCCTGTTCGTCGCTGAACGGCTCCAGGACGAACTGCGGTCGCCGCTCCAGGGCTGGATGGGCCATGCGGATTCGTTCGCCTTTTCCGACGATTACGAGCCCGCGACCGGGATCAGGCGGTTCCTGACCGGCACGCCGTCCATCCTGTCGCTCGCCGCGCTCGACTGCGGGCTCGATGCCTTCGCCGGCGTTTCGATGCGCGATCTCGAGGCGAAGGCGCGCAGGCTCTCCCAACTCTTCATCGATGAGGTCGAGACGCGATGCGGCGCCGAAGTCCGTCTGGTTTCACCTCGCGATGCTGCCGAGCGCGCTAGCCACGTGAGCTTCGCCCATCCGCAGGGCTATGCAATCGTGCAGGCGCTGATCGCTCGGGGGGTCGTCGGCGACTTCCGCGCTCCCGACCTGATGCGCTTCGGATTCGCGCCGCTCTACAATCGGTTCGAGGAAGTCTGGCGCGCGGCCCAAATCCTCGGCGATATCGTCGGGTCGCGCGCCTGGGATGTGCCCCAGTTCCACGACCGCAAGGCCGTCACTTGATGGCCGAATTCGTCGAACCCGTATCGCCTCAGGCCGATACGAAACGAGGCGGACCCTCGCCCGGCATCGGCCTTTCCGTTTCGGGCGGCGGCTACCGCGCAATGCTGTTCCACCTCGGAGCCTTCTTGCGCCTCTACGAACTCGGGCTCCTTCAGCGCCTCGATCGGATTTCGAGCGTCTCCGGCGGATCGATTACGGCGGCGAAGATCGCACTTGAATGGCCACGTCTCGCGACCCGCGACGACTTCTTCGAACATGTCGTTGAGCCCATTCGCCGACTCGCCGGAACGACAGTCGACATCCCGTGCATCCTCGCGGGAATCGTCCTCCCCGGGAGCGTCGCCGATTATATCGCCTTCGCCTACCGTCGCTTTCTGTTCGGCGACGCAACGTTGCAGGATCTGCCGAAGGCGCCCGAGTTCGTGATCAATGCGACGAATCTCGAGACCGGCACCCTGTGGCGCTTCACGCGCGGCTACATGGCCGATTATCAGGTCGGCGAAATCCGCAAGCCCGACCTCAACCTGGGCTCCGCGGTGGCCGCATCGTCGGCCTTTCCGCCATTCCTCTCGCCTTATGTGCTTCGCGTGGGCGAACGCGATTTCTCGCGCGTCTATTGCAAGGACCGGCGGCTGCTTTCCAACATCTCGCTGACCGATGGCGGCGCCTATGACAATCTCGGGCTGGAAACGGTGTGGAAGCGCTACGCCAATGTGCTGGTGTCCGACGCCGGCGCGGCTCTCGATTTCGAACCGTCGCCTCCGGCCGATTGGGGCCGGCTCTCGAAGCGCGTGATCGACATCATCTATCGACAGGTGACGGCGCTCAGGAAGCGCCAGGTGATCGCGTCATTCAAGGTCGCGAAGGGCGCTCCGGGCAAGCGCCGAGGCACCTACTGGGGCGTCGGGTCGGACATCGCGCATTACAAATTGGGAAGCTCGCTCCCGGCGCCGTTCGCGCGGACGTCGGAGCTGGCCGCGATCTCCACCCGCCTCAAGCGGCTCAGCGCCGACCATCAGGAGCGGCTGATCAACTGGGGTTATGCGATCTGCGACACCGCGATCCGCCGGCACTTCCCCCAACCGGCCATGCCGCCCCCAATTTTCCCCTATCCTGGCGGCGTTTAGGGACCCCACGAAAGTCGTACTTTCGTGGGAACCCCTCAGGCCGGCTCTTTCGCCTTTGCCTGGGCGGCGTGGGCCGAATCCTCCGCAAGCAGCTGCCGCGATCGAATGATCGTCTCAACCCACCCGGCAAAGGCATGCGCGAGGACGGTCACCAAATCCTTCAGCGGACCGTCCTTCAGGCAGCCATCGGCGTCGAAGCTGTCGTCGCTCACATGACCGAGATACGCTTCCGGCTGCTGCATCACAGGCATGTTGAGGAAAACCGCCGCCTGGCGAATCTGGTGGTTCGATCCAAATCCGCCGATGCTTCCAGGAGAGGCCGTGACGATAGCCGCCGGCTTTTTGTCGAACACGCTCTGGCCATAGGGGCGCGAACCGACGTCGATCGCATTCTTGAGCACGCCAGGGACGCCGCGGTTATATTCGGGGCTGCAGAACAGGACCCCGTCCGCTGCGCCGACCTGCTGACGGAAACGCGTCCACTGTTCGGGCGGGTTCGTGTCGAGGTCCTGGTTGTAGAGCGGCAGGTCGCCGATCTCGATCATCGAACAGTCGAGATTGTCGCCGCGCAACCCGCAGATCGAGCGCGCGATCTTCCGATTGAGGCTGTCCTTCCTGAGGCTTCCGACGAGGATCGC
>DATLOY010000128.1:0-29864 GCA_035536015.1 Sphingomicrobium sp. | reverse complement strand
GCGATGCAGCTGACCGCTCCGGTCACCCCGTCATAAGCGACCACGACGCCCTGGTGCCGCGATCGTCCGGGCCGCTTCGGATCGCCGAACACGCTGATGAGCTTGGCGCCGAAGGTCGAAAGCGCCGCAAGCTCGCCGGGCATGGTCCCGAACTTCTCGTCCTTGCCGACCGTGAAGATCTGCCGGAGCGGCTGCGGTCGCTCGCCGCTCGACAATGCCGCCATCGCCCGCCGCATGGTTTCGATGCAGCCGGGGTAATCGAGCAGCTCTTCCACCTGGGCCGCGTCATAGAAGGTGATCGCCATGTGCTGTTCCGTCCGGGGATCCTCTCGATCCCTATCTTCCCCTGTTCCAGCCCTGCACCGGATCAGCGTGGCGATGTCAAAGACTATTTCCCTATTTGGTTCTAACCTGGGTGGTAGTCGGACTGAACCGATGCCGCCAGGCTGGACACTAGCGGAAAGAAAGGAACGTTCATGACTGCTTTTCGCCTTCTATCGGCTGGCCTGTTGTCGATCGCGCTCTCGAGCCCCGTCGCGGCTCAGCCCGCCGTCCAGACAATCTATGTATGGAGCTTCAATTTCGCACCGAAGCCGATCCACCTGCGGGCCGGAGTCCCGGTCACCCTGAACTTCGTCAATCGTTCCGGCGGAGGCCACGACTTCACGGCGAAGGGCTTTTTCGCGCGTTCGCGGATCCTCTCGGGCGCCGCTCCGGATGGTGAGATCGAGCTTCACGGCGGCGAGGCTCGAAGCATCACGCTCGTCCCGGCCGCCGGGACCTACAAGGCGCATTGCAGCCACTTCCTGCATGCGCAGATGGGGATGCAGGACCTCATCGTCGTCGATTGACACTCTTCGCCGCTGCGACGGAACTCGAACTGCCGGCGTCGCCGCTCAGGCGACGTGTTCGGAGTGCCCGTAGATCAGGATCGTCATGAAGCCGCTGGTCGCGGCCTTGCTCGCGCTTGCCTGGAAGTGCTCCGCGCTCGCCTCCTCGCAGCCATAGGCCGGGGTCATGTCGCCCGACGCGTCGACGATCTTGCAATTGCTGACCTTGCCGCCGTCGTCGATCGCTAGGGCCATGACCTGCTTGCCGAGCAATTTGTCGCCGACCTGCATGGCTTCCTGGGCCGGTGCCGTGCCCGGATTGAACCGGCGCTCGAAGGTGATCTTCGTGATTTCGCCCTTCGTCGTCGATTTGGCGCTAGCCGCGTCGGTGTCGTCCACGTTGCATGCCTTTCCGCCTGCGGCGGTGCTCGCCTCATATTTGCAGGACTGGGTCTTGCCGTCGCCGGCCATGGTGACGGTGACCTTTTCCCACCAGGGGGCGGTCGACAGCGCCTCGCTGCCCGTCGGTGGGGGGACCGAGGCGGCTGCGACGGGGATCGCGGATGATATGAGCAGCATGGGGACGATCAAACGCAGCACGTTCAAACTCCTTCGCGCCCGCCGCTCCGGCGACCCAAGCGCCGCCGCCACCTGTCCTCCCAAACGCGGCAAATCGGATTTGGTGTCACTGGTCGTGGGGGATCGGGCGCGACATGGCGCGAACCGAGGCGTCGATCCGCGTTCTGATCGGTTCTTCTGGTGACGTTAAGTCGCTGGCGCCATTAGATTTTTTTGCGCGGCGTGTGTGGGAGCAAGTCGCTGGCGCTGCTCGCCGTGACGAGGGGGGTAAGTCGCGGGCCAATCCGATTTCGGCGGCGCGCTACCCCAACAGAAATGGGGGCCGGCATTGCTGCCAGCCCCCACTGCGCCGAGCGAAGGATCTGCCGGTGTTCGTAACCTGGTTGATAGAACCCGAAGGCCTACCTACCCGCTCTCGATCCTGGCTCACCAGCTCAGGCGTCGCTTCCCATCCAACAGCTCCCTCTTGCGAGGAGCCCAACCGATCTACTCGTCCTGCAACCCGGAGGATTGCCGGTCTTTCGACCCGTCCAGCCTGACCCGAAAGTCAAAACCGTCCGATGTTCTGCGGCCCTTCTTGGGTCGATCACTCTTGCGTCCCGCTTTGCTTCTGAACGATCCGAGGACCATCCTGAAGCCGCGTCGCGCTTGAGGAAGACCGACTCTTCCGGCGCCTCTTCCCGGCTGGCCCCGCATCGCTTCCGAAGAAACTCCGCATTGCCTGCCGGCAGAGATCGGACCTTTGGTCACCTGCCGCTCCCGCCTGCCGTTGCCGGCTCTTGGGTGAGGCCGGGACCGCCGTCCCGATCACCAGCTCACCTTGCACATGTGTTCCGAGTCGCAAAAGCGAAAAATGTGGGTCCAAGCCTGTGGATAACGGGGATATCGGGAACAACCATTGGAACTTTCGCGAGTCGCCAGTTAGGCGCTGCGATTCGGTTGCCGTTCCTCATCGCCCCGCCTACCTCGGCCAAGTGCCTGAATCCCCTGCATTGAGTCCCGAGCCCGGCTACCTCCAGGGCCTCAACCCGCCGCAGCGGGAAGCCGTGCTGACCACGGAGGGCCCAGTCCTGGTCCTTGCCGGCGCAGGCACCGGGAAGACGGCCGCCCTGACCGCTCGCCTCGCGCATCTCATCGCGACCCGAAAGGCCTGGCCGAGCCAGATCCTCGCAGTCACCTTCACCAACAAAGCAGCCAGGGAGATGAAGGCGCGAGTCGCTTCACTCTCCGGAGGCGCGCTGGAAGGCATGCCCTGGCTAGGGACGTTCCACTCCGTCGCCGCGCGGATGCTCCGCAGCCACGCCGAGCTCGTCGGGCTGCATTCCAATTTCACCATCCTCGACACGGACGATCAGCTGCGCGTCATGAAGCAGCTCATCCAGGCCTCCGGTCTCGACGAGAAGCGCTGGCCGGCACGCCAGCTCGCCGGCCTCATCGACCGCTGGAAGAACCGCGGATGGATTCCGAGCCAGGTCGACGCGGGCGAATCGGAGGCCTTCGCCGCAGGCCGCGGCGCCGATCTTTACGGGCAATATCAGGAGCGGCTGAGGACCCTGAACGCCTGCGACTTCGGCGACCTGCTGCTTCACATGCTTCGCATCTTCCGCACCCGCGAGGACGTACTGGTGAGTTACCGCGACCGCTTCCGATACATCCTGGTCGACGAATATCAGGACACCAACCAGGCCCAGTACGAATGGCTGAAGCTCCTCGCCGAGCCGCGGCGGAACCTGTGCTGTGTCGGCGACGACGACCAGTCGATCTACTCCTGGCGCGGCGCCGAAGTCGCCAACATCCTGCGCTTCGAACATGACTTCCCGGGCGCGAAGATCGTCCGGCTCGAGCAGAATTACCGTTCGACCAGCCACATCCTCGCTGCCGCCGACGGCCTGATCGCTCACAATGCCGGGCGGCTCGGCAAGACGTTGTGGACCGATGCCGGAGACGGCGAAAAGGTCCGGGTCATCGGAGTCTGGGATGGGCCGGAAGAAGCTCGCCGCATTGGCGAGGAGATCGAGTCACACCAGATCCGCGGTGGATCACTCGACGATGTCGCGATCCTGGTGCGCGCCCAGTTCCAGACGCGCGAGTTCGAGGAGCGCTTCATCGCCATCGGACTCAGCTACCAGATCATCGGCGGCTTTCGCTTCTACGAGCGGGCCGAGATCCGTGACGCCATCGCTTACCTTCGCTTGATCGTTCAGCCCGCCGACGACCTGGCGTTCGAGCGCATCGTCAACCAGCCTAAACGCGGCCTGGGTGACAAGGCGATCGCAACCATGCATCGCCACGCACGAGCCACCCAGCAGCCTTTGTTGGTCGCCGCCGCGAGCTTGCTCGACAGCGACGAGCTGACCCCTCAAGCCCGTCGCAGCCTGGGCAATTTCGTCGCCGACATTTCCAGGTGGCGGCAGATGGCCACTTCGCTTCCCCATCCTGAACTGGCGCGGATCATGCTCGACGAGAGCGGCTACACGGCAATGCTCCAGGCCGACCGTTCGGCCGAAAGCGCCGGCCGCCTGGAGAATCTCGCCGAACTCACGCGCGCGATGGAGGAATATGAATCGCTCCAGGCGTTCCTCGAACACGTGAGCCTGGTTATGGACAATGACGAGGCGCGACAGGGCGACCGGGTCACAATCATGACCATCCATGCTGCCAAGGGCCTTGAGTTCGATCAAGTCTACCTGCCCGGCTGGGAAGAAGGCGTCTTCCCGTCGCAGCGTTCGCTCGACGAGGGCGGCCTTGCAGCGCTCGAGGAAGAGAGACGCCTCGCCTATGTGGCAATCACGCGCGCTCGACGGAAAGCCACGATCCTCCACGCCGCCAACCGCCGAATCTACGGTCAGTGGACCAGCTCCATTCCCAGCCGCTTCCTCGCGGAGCTGCCCAAGGAGCAGATCGAGGAAGAAACGACGATGACCGGGGGCGAAAGCCTCTGGCGCGCGCAATGGTCGGAGCGCGCCGACCCCTTCGCGCACGTCGCGCGCCCCACTCGTGGCCCAGGCTGGCAGCGAGCCGCAAGGATTCCCTCTCCCCTCAGAGGGAGAGGAGTTGGGGAGAGGGGGTACGAACAGCCTCCCATCGAAGTGAAAGCCTCCGCCGTCAGCCTCGGCAATCAGGGGCGCAACGACCTTTCGCTCGGCCAGCGCGTGTTCCACGGCAAGTTCGGCTACGGCACGATCGCCGCGATCGAAGGCAACAAGCTGGAGATCGAGTTCGAGAAAGCGGGCCGCAAGAAAGTGCTCGACAGCTTCGTCAGCGCGGGCTGATCGGGGTCAAGCATTATCGTATCTCCGCGTCAGCACCGCGATCATGCGGCAGAGGAATGTCAAAATTCCCGTCCAACTGATGAAGAGGAAGATGATAATCGAAATCTTGACTGCCTGGTGGTGCCGGAACGTCTCGATCACCAGCCGAATGTCGGGACGCGCATTCCAGGTATAAACGTAAAGATAGATTCGAACGGCGGCGATCGCACAAAAGATTCCAACACCGGCCAACCAGAGGGCGAAGAAACCCAGCAGATGCAGCGCATCCTGAAGCCGGCTGCGATTGGGCAGCTCGCGACTGAGTTGAGTGCCTGCGACCTGGAATATTGCAATGGCGATTGCCGCCCATGCCAGCCAGTCGATCACCCCCCAGACGTTCGGCCAGGCGAGAGGCGAACGGCCCTTCAGCATCCACGCGGTGCCGGTGAGCGCGATACAAAGCGACCAGGCGAAGAACCCTTCGCCAATCTGCTTCTTGTATTTCGCCAGGATCATGCGCGCTCACCGCGCGATGTCGGGTTAACCGTTGGTCACCACCGCCAAAGAACAGCGGAAAGTCGCGCCGCGCGAAGCAAAAATGTAAGAATCTCCTGCTGACGCGCCACCAAGTTCGCCGACCGACGCCTTCCAGTATCGAACCTGTCGCATTAGCATCGGCGCAGGGGAGGCAAGCATTTGCGTCTGGTTCTGCCAATCTTCCGCCGCTTGGGAGCAGCATTGCGCAAACGCGACTGGTTCGAGATCGGCTTTGAACTCTTCGTCGTCATTCTCGGCGTGCTGCTGGGCATGGAAGCCTCGCGTTGGGCCGCGTCTCGCGAGGACGCCGCAAACCGGCGGCAGATGATTGCGGCGATGAACGAAACCCTGACCGACTATGTCGATTCCGGTCATCGCATCCACGGCCGCATCGCCGCAGCCCTCAATGATTATTCCCATCGGGTCGCGGCTGGAGAGCATCCGCCTCCACCTTATCTCCGCTTTCCGCTTCTCGATCGGCCGCCGACGCGGGCGTGGGATGCCATGGTTGCGACTGGCCTCGCCCGCTCGATCGATCCAAAGCTCGTCTTCCGGCTTGCCATGCATTTCAGCAGAGCCGACAGCTTCGGCGACCGATATCAGCGGTACAATGAGTTCACCGAGCGCGAAATCTTGCCTTACACATCCAGTCCAAGCAGATTTTACGGGCCGGATGGCAAGCTGACGGTGCCCTATGCCTCACACGTCCAACGCCTGCGAGAGCTGCTCGCTCTCAATGATCAAATGACCGACGACGCGGTGTCGATGCGTCGGGAACTCGCTCGCGAGCTTTAGCAGTAGCCGCGTTCAATGCGCCGGGAGGGGCCCGTCTTGCGCTCAGCCGATCCTAAGCTCGCGGATCTTCTCGCCTTCGGTGACGAACCGGAACTTCAGCTCGATCGGGCTTCCGAGGAATTGTCCGGCAACATTGGTCCGGACGATGGTCATCTGACCCTCTTCGCTCGCATTCTCGGGCCGTAGCCTCACGTCGTATTTATCGTACGTCCCTTGTGCCCACTGCCGGATCGCCGTCCGCCCGAAATGATCGGAATTCTCGTCATGGACGAGCGCCGTTTCGCCAAACAGCGCAGCGACAGTCTCGGCGTCGTGCGCATTGGTCGCTTCGAAATATGTCGAAAGCGGCGGCTTGAGGTCAATCGCCATCGCCAACCCCCCTTCGTTCGGCTGCGATGGACGCAAGAAATGCGCCTCGCCCGGAAGAAAGGCAAGTTAACCTGTCGTGCAGGCGGCTCTGGTTGTTGCGACGATCAGGCGGCGGCGAGCGCGAAAGCAATTGCTCCGCCGACGACGATGACGGTGAGAAGCAGCGCTCCGAGCTGCCACGACCGGCTTCTCTCGATTTCATATTCCATGCGAGTTCCCCCTTCCGCTGAGCGATGTGCCGCTCGGCCGCCATTATAGCAGCGGGTGGCGAAGATTGTGGGTGAGGAATTCGCCAAAAATAACGCGAATTGAAGCGCTTATGCCGCGCGACGGCAAGGAAAGGCTGGCGACTCTTCGAACTTCGGCTATGGCGACCGGATGACGGATCCCGCCGCTGAACGGATCGTGCGCGACAATGCGCAGAAACATCGCTTTGAGATCGATCTCGGCAACGGCCTCTTCGCGATCGCCGAATATACGCTGCCCGCGGGCAAGATCATGTTCACACACACTGAGGTGCCCAAGGCATTCGAGGGTCAGGGGCTGGGCACAAGGCTGATCCGTGCTGCGCTCGATTCTGCGCGCGAGCGCGGCCTTCAGGTCATCCCGATCTGCCCTTTCTTCGCGGCCTATATTCGCGATCATGCGGACGTCCAGGACCTGCTGGACCCTGCGTACCGCCGCCTACTCGGACTCGACTAGCTAGGCCTTCGGTCCTCGCCGAGCGTCCAGCTCGGCGGATCGCTGGCGGGAAAGGATTCCCGGCCAGCCTCGTCGACCAACTCGCGCTTTCCGCCGCTATTGTGAGATCGCGGTCGCCACCGGGTGATCGCAATCAAAATCACCGCGACTATCACAAAGGCGAACGTCAACAGCACGATGCTGGCAATCAGGCCGGCCCCGGTCTGCTCGGCCGGATTGAGGAACCAATATGCATACCAGCCGTCAGCGGCGCCCCGGATGAAAGCGTAAAGGCAGTATAACAGAGGCGGGACGATTGCCCAGAAAGCGTCTTTCCACGGCAATCGCGGCTTCGACATTGTCAGCCAAAGCGCCAGCCAAAGGATCGGCGTCACATCATGCAAGGTGATGTCCGCGACTTTTTGCCAGCCGGTGGGGTTCCACAGCGATCGGAGGGCGACCGTATAGACGATTCCGACCATCAGGATCGATGTCCCAGCCATGAGCTGCGCCCGTGTGCTGCCCAGTCCTTGCTTTCGACCGGTGACGACCGCAGTCGCCACCGCGGCCGCGCCCAAGTTGGTGAGCAGGGTGAAGAACCCCAGGAATCGCCACAAGCCGGCGCTCAGGCCCATCTTCTGAACAAGAAGCGCCAGCTGGATGAAAAGGCCAATCCAACCGACGATTGCGGTGGTCGCCGCGACGACCTTCGAGATCCTTGCACGAGCCATGCCGCCCCATAGCACGCCACCTCTTCGGGATGAATTTGCGGCTGACGGACGTTTCAAAACTGAGAAACAACGGAACCGACTCGGGGTCGAGATCATTTACCGAACAAAAGTCAACACAAAAATTCAGGTGTGAAATGAACAAGCTAGCCCTCGTGCTGGCGCTGGCGAGTACGTGCGTCCTGGAAGCCGCAATCGGTTCGACGCCGGCGTTTGCACTCGAAACCTACGAAGCCAAGATCGAAGCCAGCGATGCGGCCTCCCAGGCGCGCATCGATATGCTCGACGCCTTTGGACCGAAAAGTCTTCGGCCAGGCCAGTTCCTGTGGCGCGACGTTCCGGATTCGGCGGGCCCCGAGCGCGTGGTGATCAGCCTGTCTGACCAGCGGGCCTACCTGTATCGCGGAGACGATTTGGTCGCCGTCTCCACGATCTCGAGCGGCCGGGATGAAAAGCCGACCCCGACGGGTATTTTCTCCGTGCTCGACAAGCGCCCGATGTACCGCTCGAAAAAGTACGAGAACGCACCGATGCCGTGGATGCAGCGCATCGACCAATATGGCGTCGCGCTTCACGCCGGTTACAATCCGGGTGTCCCCGCCTCCCACGGCTGCATTCGCCTTCCTGCCGGCTTCGCCAAGAAGCTCTACACGGTGACCTCGATCGGGACGCCGGTTTTCATCGGAGCCTGAACAATGACACGCTTACGTCGATTCATCGGCGCCTCGGTCGCCGGTGCGGCCCTGATGGCGCTAGGTTCGCCAGCGTTCGCAGAGGAACCGGCATTCGCAGTCGCGGCGGCTCCAGCGAATGATGCCGTCGGGAAATTCTACGCATCCCGGGCCGGGGCGCCCTTGTGGCTCCGGCAGGGTGCCGACAGCTCGGCGGCGCGGGAGCTGATCGGTGCGCTGGAGCGGGCTCCGCTCGATGGCCTTTCCAACGGGCCGGCGCTGGCGACCCAGGCCCAGCTTCTCCTTGCGCGCGCCCAGACCGGTGACCCCGCGGCGATCGCCGACGCCGATCGGTTCCTCTCGACCGCCTGGGTGCTTTATGTCGAGGCGCTGCAGCGGCCGCCGATGGGAATGAGCTTCGCGGACAATTGGGCGAAGCCGCGCCAGCAGTCGGCGCAGGAAATCCTGCAGCGCGCGGCGAATGCGTCATCGCTTGCGGCGCATGTCCGCACGATATCCGAAGTCAATCCGGTCTATGCGCAGATCCGGGACGCAGCCTGGACTCAATTGCAATCGACCGGGGGAACACCCGATTCGCGCGTGCTCGCAAGCCTTGATCGTATTCGGGCCACGCCCTTCCAAAAGCGCTACGTGATCGTGGACGCGGGTTCCGCACGGCTCTGGATGGTCCAGGATGGCCGGATCGTGGACTCGATGAAGGTGATTGTCGGAAAGCCGTCCGCGCAGACGCCGGCGATCGCCAGCACCATCTATTACGCCACGCTCAACCCCTATTGGCACGTCACTCCGGACCTCGTCCGGACGCTTATAGCGAAGAACGTGTTGGAGCAGGGATACGGCTACCTGAAAGCCCACGGCTACCAGCTGTTCACGAGCTACGGCGACGATGCCGTGCAACTCTCTCCCGACAAAGTGGACTGGAAGGCCGTCGCAGCAGGCCGGCAGACGGTCGAGGTCCGGCAGCTTCCGGGTCCCGGCAATTCGATGGGCCACCTCAAGTTCGGCTTTGCCAATCCCTACGACATCTACCTGCACGACACGCCCAACAAGGATCTGTTCGCGCAGGATGACCGCGATCTCAGTCACGGGTGCATTCGCCTGGAGGATGCAGAGCGGCTTGGCCGCTGGATGTTGGGGCAAGAACTTATGCCGGTTTCAACTACGCCGGAGCAGCATGTCACGCTGCCGACCCCAATTCCGATCTACATCACCTATTTGACTGCTCAGCCGAACGGCGGACAGCTCGGATTCGTCGACGATGTCTACGGTCGCGACAGCGTAAGCGCTGGAAGCTAGAGGTCCTGACCCGACAGGGGCAGCTTGAGGAAGCGCACGCCGTTGTCATCCGCGGGCGGCAATCGGCCCGCGCGGATGTTCACCTGGATCGACGGATAGAGAAGCTTGGGCGCACACAGAGTCGCGTCCCTCGCCTGCCGTAATTCGACGAAAGCGTCCTCGGACTTGCCTCCGCCAATGTGGACATTCCGTTCGCGCTCCTCTGCGACCGTGCTCTGCCAGACAAATTCGTCGCGGCCCGGCGCCTTATAGTCGTGACATAGGAACAGCCGCGTGTTCGCCGGTAGCGAAAAGAGTCGCTGGATCGATCTATAGAGCTCCCGGGCATCACCGCCCGGAAAGTCCGTCCTCGCCGTACCATAGTCTGGCATGAACAATGTGTCGCCGACGAAGGCGGCATCGCCGATCCGATAGCTCACGCAAGCGGGCGTGTGGCCGGGCGTCGCGATGACTTCCACAGTTAGATCGCCGAGCGCGATGGTTTCGCCATCTTCGAACAGGCGATCGAATTCGTCGCCACCCGTATCGCCGAATTGGGGGGCAAAGGCGTCCTGTACCGTTCGAACTTTCGTCCCGATGCCGATTTGGCAGCCGGTTCGCTCCCGGATGTAGTTCGCCGCGGACAGATGATCCGCGTGGACATGGGTCTCCAGCACCCATTGGATGTTCAGCCCTTCGGCTCCCGCTCGGGCAAGTATCTCGTCCGCCGAAGCCGTGCTGACGCATCCGCTGGCGATATCGAAGTCGAGTACCGGATCGATGATCGCGGCAGCCTTGGTCCCTGCATCCACGACCAGATAGCTGGCAGTGTTTGTCGGCTCGTCAAAAAATGGGATGATCTCTGGCGCGGCGGTCATCCGCGCCAGCTTACCACAGACGCAGGACTTGTCGCGTCCTTAGACGGAAACCTCATCCATCGTCGTCAGCTCAGGTTCCGGCGTTCCCGACGCCTTGTAGCTTGCGAGCAATTCCTGTTTGCGGCTCGCGAGCTTTTTGCCGAGCTCATTCATGTCGAGGTCGGAATCGCGCGCCTGCGCAAACACCCCGGTCTTGGGCCTTTCCTCTTCTTCGACATGGTGCTGAATCTCTTCGGAAAGCACCTTCACCTTGGAATCGAAATATTCGTCGCTCTCCCCCTCTCCGGACTCGATCTCGGCGATCAGGAGCTTGGCTGCGTCATGTTCGACGTAACTTTCCTTGAGAAGATCATCGTCGATCTTGCCTTCGCAGGCGGGATAGAAAATCTCCTCTTCGATCGCCGTGTGGACGGTGAGTTCCAGGCAGATCTGCCGGGCCAGCTTCTCTTTGCGGCCGTCGCCGGTCGCTTCCTCGAATTCCTTGAACAATTTTTCGACGCTGCGGTGGTCTTCCCTCAGCAGGACAATGCCATCTTCGGACTTGGGCTCGGCCATCGGTACGCTCCTTCTTTCGGTAGGAAACAAACCGCCACGGAGCGATGTTCCTCTCAAGATGGATCACGACCGAGGCATGTTGCGTAACGCCGGGATCGACTGGAAGGGTCTTGGCTATCTCGTCTCCATTCTCAGCGTGTTCCTGCTGGGCGCGATCGCGTGGCCCGAAGGCGGGGAGCCTGGCTGGCATTTGCCTGTCCTGATCGCTGGAATGGCGACCTCGATCCTCGGCATGGGCTTCCGTTACAAGGCCCACCTCGATCAGCGCAGGGAATTGAAAAAGACGGAAGCGAAAGCCGAGCGGCGTTAGCGGCCCCGGCGCTTCTCCCCGGGTGCGTCGCCACTTCCGCTATCGGAATCCGTGTCCGCCGAGGCAATTGTCTGGGTGTCCGGCTGCGGCCGCATGTCGAGTTCGAGCCAGTCGCGGAACGGCAGGTGGTAGATGCTGTCCATCACCTCGAATTCCAGTCCGCCGGGCTGGTTGGTGTTGCTGTTCCACAGGGCGACCACACCACTCTTCTTCTGAGGGTCGAAAAGGATCAGCGAGCGGTAGCCGTTGATCCCGCCACGGTGCCCAACGATCAGGTGTCCGGCATAAATATAGCTGCGCCACCCGAAACCGTACCAGGCGGTGCCGAGGCGCTCGAGGAATTTGCGAAGGCGTCCTCGCTCGGTGGGAGTGACGACGTATCGTCCATGGATTGTGTTGAGCACCCGCTGGTCGAGGACGTCGGGCATCTCACCCATCTGCGCCAGCATCCACAGCGACATGTCCTTGATGTTGCTGTTGATTCCACCGGCGCCCGGCACCTTGTAATAGGTGTCGACCATTGGCAGCGGCCGCCTTCCGACCGTGTGCGGCCTGGCCCAGCTCTGATTGGATTCGAGGCCCGCAAGCGAAACGCTTCCGCTGCTCATCCCGATCGGATTGAACAGATAGCGTTTGACTGCCTGTTCGTACGGCAGGCCGGTCACTCGCGACACCATCTCCGACGACGCGTCATAGGCGACGTTCTGGTACGACCAGCACGTGCCCGGCGCGCAGGTCGAGTTGAGCTGGGCAAGGCTTTCGCGCAGCAAGCTCGGGTCCTGACCTTCCTCGAGCTTGTTGTCGTAAGCGTTGCGATAAAGGCCGAGGCGATGAGACAGCAGGTCCGCCACCGTCGCGCGATTCTCGTTTCCACCGGGAAGCTTCAGGTCCGGGGCATAATCGGCAACAGGTGCATTAAGGCGGATCTTCCCCTGTTCGGCCAACTTGGTGACCATCGTGGCGGCCACGCCCTTGGATACGGACGCCCAGCGGAAAACAGTATCCGGCGTCACCGGATCGCCCGAACCTTCGAGCGTCTCACCATAGCCGCGGAGGAACGTTATGCGTCCGTTTTCGACGACGCCGACCGCCAGCCCGACCATCGCCGGCTTGGTCATCAGCCGCTGCAGCCGCTGATCGAGAACGCCATAATCGATATCGCGCCGGGACTCCGTCGACAGCGCCGCGAGCTTAAGGTCGGCCTTGCTGATCTTCGGAGCCTGATCTGCGGGATGCGGTCTCGTCGCGAACAGGGACGCGCCCATCAGCAGAGCAACGGCGCCCAACCCGATCTTGACCGATCTTTCCAAAACGCTTTCTCCCGCCCCGCAATTTGTGTGGCGCGCTGGTGCGGCGCCCTCAACGCCCTCTGGGCGCGCTTGCGACAAGGCGATTCAACTGTGCGACGAACGGGCTTCTGGCCTTACCGGTTCCCCTCGCTTAAGAGCCCGCGCTGGAGAGCGACGACTGATGCAATTTCTGAAGACCCTGTTCTGGGTGCTGATCGCCGTGATCGTGGTGCTGTTCGGCACTCGCAATTGGACCGATGTGACGCTCAACCTCTGGGGCGACATCCAGGCCGACATCAAGATCCCGATCCTCCTGCTCATCGTGTTCCTGATCGGCTTCTTGCCGACCTGGTTGATCATGCGCGCGCGCATCTGGTCGGGCCGGCGCCGGATGGAAGCCGTCGAGCGGCAATATGCGGCTCCTACCCCTGAGGCGACCGTCGAAAGGAGCTCGGCAGAATGAACCCGATCTTCGTCGCAATCGACACTTCGGACGTGCATCGCGCGGCCGCGATCGCCCGCGGCGTGCGTGGGGTCGCCGGTGGCGTGAAGCTCGGCCTCGAGTTTTTCTGCGCCAACGGCCACGAAGGCGTGCTTCGCATCGCGGAGGGCGAGCTGCCGATCTTCCTCGACCTGAAGCTGCACGACATTCCGAACACCGTCGGCAAGGCCGTCGAGGCATTGGCCCGGCTCGAGCCCGCAATCCTGACCGTTCATGCCGCCGGTGGCCGGGCCATGCTCCAGGCAGCGAAGTCCGCCGCTCCGCCCGAGACCAAGGTTGTCGCCGTTACGGTTCTCACCAGCCTCGATGCATCGGACCTGGCCGAAGCTGGAGTGATCGGCAGCCCCGCGGAACAGGTGGAGCGCCTCGCCGACCTGGCGCGCGATTCCGGCATCGACGGGATTGTCTGTTCCGGGGCCGAAGTCGCAGCCGCCAGGAAAATCTGGCCCGACGGCTTTTTCGTCGTTCCGGGCGTTCGGCCGGCAGGCGCCGACGTCGGCGACCAGAAGCGCGTGGTCACCCCGCGCCAGGCGCTGGCGGACGGTGCCTCGATCCTGGTGATCGGCAGACCGATCACCGAGGCGCCGGATCCTTCCAAGGCCGTCGCGGACATTGCCGCGAGCCTGAAGAAAGAGGTTATCGAATGAGTTGGCTGAGCCGAGTCCGTAGCGGAATCCCCTTTCTCCCGAAGCGCCAGACCGCCGAGAACTTGTGGCACAAATGTTCGAAGTGCGGGACGATGGTGTTCCTGAAGGAATGGGAGGAGAATTACAGCGTCTGCCCGCGTTGCGACTTCCACGACCGAATCGGCCCCAAGGCCCGTTTCGAACAATTGTTCGACGCAGCCAAATATGAGTTACTCCCCACGCCTGAGGTCCGCGAGGACCCGTTGCGGTTCAAGGACAGCAAGCGTTACACCGACCGCCTGAAGACCGCCCGGTCCGCGACGAGCGAGCGCGACGCCTTGATCAATGCCAAGGGCAAGATCGACGGCCGCAAGGTGGTTGTCGGAGTCCAGGATTTTGCGTTCATGGCGGGCTCGATGGGCATTGCGGTTGGCGCCGCATTCCTCGCCGGGGTCAGTGCCGCAATCGAGAACAATTGCCCGTACATCCTCTTCACCGCTTCCGGCGGAGCCCGGATGCAGGAGGCCATCCTCAGCCTGATGCAAATGCCGCGCACCACAGTGGCGCTGCAGGAGCTTCACGAGGCCGGTCTTCCCTACATCGTCGTGCTCACGGATCCGACCACCGGGGGCGTCACGGCGTCCTATGCGATGTTGGGCGACGTGCAGCTTGCCGAGCCCGGAGCTCTGATCGGCTTCGCAGGCCAGCGCGTGATCGAGCAGACGATCCGCGAGAAGTTGCCCGAAGGCTTCCAGCGCGCCGAATATCTCCTAGAGCACGGCATCATCGACATGGTTGTTCCGCGCGGGGACCTGAGGGAGAAGCTCGCGCTCCTGATTTCGTACCTCTCGCCGGAGAAGAAGGCCGCAGCCTGATGGACTCCCGTCCCCCGAAGGAGAGGGGATGATGGATTTCGCGCGCTCGGCACATCCGGGCGTTCAGGCGCAGCTCGACCGGCTGTCGATGCTGTCGCCGGCCGGCGATCGCCTCGGGCTGGAGCGTATCCGCGATTTGCTCGATCGTCTGGGACGGCCGCAGGATCGGCTTCCACCTGTTTTTCATGTCGCCGGCACCAACGGAAAAGGCTCGACCTGCGTCTTCCTCCGAACCGCCCTGGAAGCCGCAGGCTACAAGGTTCACGTCTTCACCAGCCCGCACCTGGTACGTTTCAACGAACGAATCCGGATTGCCGGACGACTGATCGTCGATGAAGAGCTCGCCGCGCTTCTCACCGAGGTCGTCGACGCCGGGACCAATATCGAACCAAGCTTCTTCGAGGTCGCCGCCGCGGTCGCAATCCTCGCATTTGCGCGCACTCCCGCCGATGCTTGCATTCTTGAAGTCGGTCTTGGGGGCCGACTCGATGCGACGAACGTCATCGATCGTCCGCTGGTCACCGGGATCACGGATCTCGCTCTCGACCACCAGGACTTCCTGGGCAATCGGCTAATCGACATTGCTGGCGAGAAGGCCGGAATCGCCAAGAGGGGCGTTCCGCTGGTTACGCAGAATTACCAGCCGCGCATCGCTCGCCATATCGGCGAAATCGCGCACCGTGTCGGCGCGCCGTGGCTACCGCGCGGCGGCGCCTGGGACGCCAATGTGCGCGAAGCAAAGCTGCGTTATTTCGATGACAAGGGAGAATTGGATTTGCCCCTCCCGTCGCTGCCGGGGCCTCATCAAGCTCGGAATGCGGCGCTTGCAGTGGCGATTCTGCGGCAGCAACAGGATCTACCCGTTTCAAGCGACGCCTTGGCCAACGGCCTCACCAGCGCGACCTGGCCGGGCCGCCTGCAACTCCTCGGACCGGGACCTGTCACCGCTCGTCTTCCAGGAAAGCGCGTGTGGCTCGACGGCGGTCATAACCGAAGCGGCGCGCTTGCTGTCGCAGCTCACATGGCCGCGGTTGCGCCATTCGATCTTATCTTCGCGTTGACCCGGAAGCGCAGGATCGCAGACGTGCTAGGGCCGCTGGCGCCCCTCGTACGCAAGGCGCACACCATTCCGCTTCCAGGTCACGCGCATCACGATCCGCGCGACATCGCCGCCTTTGCCCAGTCGAAGATCGGGCCGCGCGAATGCTATCCCGCGTACACGCTCGATCAGGCCATCGACAGGCTTGCGAAGGATCCGGACGGCGCGTCCGACATCTTGATATTCGGCTCGCTGTATCTTGCCGGGGAAGTGCTCGCCGCGAACAACCAGGTCCCCGACTGATCAGGTCCGAAGCCCGGTCAGCTCTTTCATTGCCCAATCGTACATCGGCGCGTGCGATGTCCGCGAATAGCGGTCGAGATATTTCATCCGATGTTCGACATCTTCGAGCACGCGGCGCGCCTCACCGTGGCGACCGACCTTTAGGAGCAAGGCCGCGTAGCGGCAGCGCGCTTCGTCACCGGCAAATCGCTCCGCAATCTCGCCGTAAATGTCCAACGCGTCATCGTGCCGCCCCAGATCCTCGAAGATTCGAGCGCGAAGCAAAGCGACGAGATCGCGATCCGACTGTCCAGTCACGGCGGGCAAGCTGTCGAGCACCGACAAGGCTTCCTGCGGCTTGTCGTTCAGGAACAGGCAGCGCGCGAGCTTTTCCCCCGTGCGAAAGTCCGGCTTCGGCCCAGCCCCGCGTTGGTAGAACCTCAGCGCTTCTTCGTGCCGACCAAGGCCCGTCAGCGCATCGGCAACGCGCAAGCGATTCGCCATCGTATCGGCAATATCGAGCGCCTGCTGGGCCGCACGAAGTTCGCGTTCCGGATCGATCTTCTCGACCACCTTCTGCCGCGCCACGCGCACGTGTCGGTTATGCTGAAGCCCCGGCAGGATCTCGGCGATGAAATAAGCGATCGTGCTTGCGACGGGCAGGAAGATCAGCGCGCTGATCCAGATCGTGCTTCTGCCGTTGCGTACGACGTGCACGATGCAGCTGACCTGCAGCACGACGATAAGGATGAAAAACAGCATGACTGTGCGTTTCCCCGCCCGATCAAGTTAATCTGAGACAGACCTCACCTACGCGCAAGTCGTTAACGGAATTCTAGCGCAAGCCTCAACCCGCCCGGCCGGCCTGATCGACTTTCGGCGCCGTGTCGGCCCCAGCGCGCCGGCCTTCCGCGGTGACCCGAATCCATTCGAGAAGCACGAAGAGGATCGCGAAGGCTCCGGCGGCCGCGGTCCAGCGGAACACCGTCGCATAGCCATAGGTGTCGAATGCTTCGCCGGCGATTCCTCGGCCAAGCGAGCCGATGAGGAAGGTGAGCGACGACAGAAGCGCATATTGCACCGCAGTGAAGCGCTTGCTTACGATGCCCGACAGGAAGGCGACAAATGCCGCCCCCGCGATTCCGGTCGAGATATTTTCGTATGAGATTGCGAGAAGGAGCCTAACCATCCGCTCGTCGAAACCGAAGAGTCCAAACAATTGCGTAACTCCGATCGTGCCGGCGACCGCGTCGAGATGCGGACCGCCTTCGGCAAGGTCCGCGTAAACGAAATTGCCGAACACCGGCAGGATCGCACCGATGAGCACCGTCGGGAGGCGTCCGATGCGCGCGAACAAATAGCCGCCGAGGGCAATCCCGACCATTGTCATGAAGATGCCGAAGATCTTGGACGCGAACGCCACCTCGTCCTTCGAATAATGGAGGAAATCGAGGTAGAAGGGGAAAGCGAAGGACGACCAGATATTGTAGCAGAGCGTGTAGGTCAGGATCAGGCCGATCACGATCAGCACGCCCCAGCCCAGGCGCGCCGCCAGCTCGCCGAGCGGCGCAACCAGCGCGACATAAAGATGGTTGAGCGCGGTCCGCGCCGAAGTGTGCCGGGCGTCAGGCGCGGTCAGCACATAGCGATGGCGGCTTCGAAGCCAGTTGATCGTCGCCGCCACGATCAACGGCACGATAACCGTCGCGAGGATGATCCACGGGCCATAGAGCTTGGTGAAGTCGGCTACGGACGGCTGCTTTTCGCCCGGCGCGGTCGTCAACATGCTCACCATGAAATGGCCGATGCTGAAGATTGCCCAGGCCCAGGCCACACCGACGATCGCGAGGGCAATGGCCCGGGCGGTCGGCTCGAGCGCTCCCGGCTCGGCGAGCTCCTTGTGCAGCACCTCGGCGTCGGGACGCGGAGTATCGGGTGCTCGAAATGCGATCAGCGCGACAACGCCGATCAATCCGCCCATCAGCAGATAAACCAGCGACCATGACATCCGGGCGGCAAGCACCAAAGCGAGCGCTCCACCAACGATCGACGCGATCCGATACCCGAACTGGTAAACCGACGAGAGCAATTCGACCGGTGTCTCTTCGTCGGCGACGTCGATGCGCCATGCGTCCACGGCGACATCCTGAGTCGCGGAAAAGAGCGCGGCGATCACTGCAAAAATCGCAAATGTGCCGATGTTCGTCGCGGGATTGGTCATCGCGAGTCCGGCGAAGCTCAGGATCATGACCGCCTGGCACAGGAGGATCCAGCTCTTGCGGCGGCCGATCTTCTCAAGCACCGGCAACCGGAACCGGTCGACCAGCGGTGACCAGAGGAATTTGAAGCTGTAGCTCAGACCGATCCAGGACAGCACGCCGATGGTCGCCAGGTTGATCTTGGCCTCGCCCAGCCACGCATTCAGCGTTCCGATCAGCAGCGCATAGGGAAGGCCTGACGAGAAACCGAAGGCCAGCATGGTCGAAGATTTTCGCGTCGCGAGCGCGGCTTTCAGCAGCCTCCAACCCTTCGGACGTTCTGCTGCTGCCACGGTTGCCCTCCCTCGCTCGCGATCAAGCTTAGCCAGCTTTCACGACCTGCCTAGCCCCGCGATGAACGGACTCTGATCTATTCC
Organism: Sphingomicrobium sp.; assembly: GCA_035536015.1. Taxonomy (GTDB): domain Bacteria; phylum Pseudomonadota; class Alphaproteobacteria; order Sphingomonadales; family Sphingomonadaceae; genus Sphingomicrobium. The sequence goes on along the minus strand of DATLOY010000128.1, from coordinate 11,136 downwards.
TGCTCGCTGACTGAAATGAATAGCTCCAGGCCCTTGGGCAGCTTCACTTTCTCGCCCTGCAGGTGGCGATCCACGCATTCGATCGCCTTGGTAAGCTGGCGCTCCGTATACGGCTTGGACAGACATCCCACGGCGATCTCGGATGCGCCCGGAAAGGAATGCCCGGTCGCGAAAAGCGTCGGAATTCCTTTTTCCTTGGCCGCCTTCGCGAGATGGATTCCGGTCTGCTGTTTCCGCAGTCGAAGGTCGCTCAGGATCAGATGCACCTCGGCGCGCTCAAGCACTGCAAGTGCTTCATCAAGATCGTCGACCGTCGCAACGATCTCGTATCCTGCGTCGCCGAGCATCGTTTCATTATCGAAGGCAGTCAGCGGCTCGTCCTCGACAATGAGGATCCGCTTGACCACTTGCTTACGCTTGCCGAACAGCATCTAGACCCCGAGCAATATGACTCCACCATCGAAACGAACAACAGCACCTACGGTGCCGCGGCAGAACAGGATGCGCCGCACTGTGCCAGCCGCGCCACAGCCCCGCGAGGGAAGCGCGCAACGGATCGCCAAGCTGCTGGCCCGGGCCGGAGTCGCGTCGCGCCGCGAGGTAGAGCGCATGATTGCCGAAGGTCGCATCGCTTTGCACGGAGAAAAGCTCACCACCCCTGCCACCCTGATCGAGGACGTCAGCGGGGTGACCGTCGACGGCCGGCCGGTAAGGCCACCGAAAGCTGCCCGTCTTTTCCGGCTGTACAAAATGCAGCGAACGCTCACAGCCGCGAACGATCCAAAGGGCCGCGCGACGATTTACGACCGGCTGCCCAAGGGCCTGCCCCGATTGATGCCGGTCGGGCGCCTGGACTTCCTGACCGAAGGACTGCTGCTCCTCACCAACGACGGCGAGCTCAAGCGTCAACTTGAGCTGCCGCGAACCGGCGTCGTTCGCACCTATCGTGCCCGGGCGTTCGGCAATGTGACCCAAGCGCAGCTCGAAGATCTGTCGGAGGGAATCATGATCGATGGCGTCCGCTACGGCTCGATCGATGCGAATCTCGAAAGGCGCACAGGCCGCAACTGCTGGCTGGAGATGAGCCTGACCGAAGGAAAGAACCGTGAGGTTCGCCGGGTGCTCGAGCATCTCGGACTCCAGGTCTCGCGACTGATTCGAACGTCCTACGGGCCGTTCACTCTCGGAGGGCTTGAGCCCGGCCAGGTTGACGAGATCGGCCAGGTCGAACTCGACGAGTTTCGCCGGACGCTGAAATGAGGATCATCGCCGGCGACTGGCGCGGCCGCCCGATCGAGGCTCCGCCCGGACGCGCCACTCGGCCAACCGCGGATCGCGTGCGCGAAACCTTGTTTTCGATGCTCGCCAGCCGGCTCGGCTCGTTCGAGGACTTGCGTATCGCCGATCTGTTCGCCGGGAGCGGCGCGCTGGGATTCGAGGCCCTTTCGCGCGGCGCAGCTGCGGCCACATTTGTCGAGCGCGATCCCGCCGCACTCGCGGCGATCAAGCGCAATGCGGAAAAGCTCGATGCGGTCGAGCGGGCTCGCATCCTCAACTGCTCGGCACTTGCGCTGCCGAGATCAGAAGCGTTCGACCTCATCTTCGCCGATCCGCCTTACGAAGTGGGCTCCGGAAGCGCCGTGGTGCAATCCGTCATCAAAGCCGACTGGCTCGCGCCAGGTGGCTGGATGAGTGTGGAAACGAGCAAGTCAGACAATGTCGATGCCGCCGGCGATCTTGTGACCGTGGCAGAGCGGGCGGTGGGCCGCGCTAGGCTTTGGCTCCTGCGCCGCCCTTCTTCGATGCATTCTTGATCTCGTCAATTTCAGTGCTGAGCCGCCGGCCAACGGCAGCCGCCGCAGCCTTGCCCGCGGCTTTCACCGCGCGTCCGGCACCCTTCTTGCTATCGGAGCCCTTGCTGAATCCTTTTTCGGCGAGCGACGCCAGCGCCGCAGTCGCCGCGACGGCAACGAGGTCGGCGACCAACGGACTCTGAAGCAGCTTGATGAAGGCGTCGCCCGCGGTTGGGGCGGCGGAAGACTTGGAACTGCTTCGCCTGCGCGAGCCGGAGGTGTTGGATTTCGAGCGGCTGGGCGACGCCTTCGCACTGCTCTTCGTCGTTTTCCTGGCCATCAACCAATCTCCTCGAATGAGTCTTTTCCACTCAACTCATGCGATTGCGGACGTATCCGCTCACTCGATCACTTCGTTGGCGTCGACGCCCCAGATGTCGGCCGTCCGGATATAGCCCTCGCGCCGGCCGATCTCGATCCGGCACCAGCCGTCGCGGCAATGATCGACACGTCCAACGACACCCGCCTCTGCGCGATAATGGATCTTGGCGCCATCGTTCGGATCGACGCGCACGGGCCGCGGATCGCCCTTCTTCACCATGGCCGTCCGGCGATCGCTGAGCAGGGTGACGAGCATCCAGCCCTGCGCTCCATCCGGATCCTGGATCAGCCGCCACGTTTCATATTTCTTGACCACGCGGACCGGCAGATCGCGCCGCTGATAAAGCCACACGCCAGGATAGTTCTTGCCTGGCCCGGTGCGCGTCATCGCCTGTCCGCTAGCGATCGAAGCCCAGTAAGGCGGCTGTTTCTCCTGCGCGGCGGCGGGCGTTGCAAGCAAAAGGCCGATGGCCGCCAACCACTTGCCATCGCCCCCGCGGCGACGGGGGTCCCGCTTCCTTTCCAGAGAATCGAGAAAAGCGGGATTCCCGCTTCCGCGGGAATGACGAAAGTTGAGCACTATGCCCCCGTCAGGATGCGATCGACCAGCTGCTTCACCGTCGGAATGAACCCGTTGGAATAAAAGGGATCACTCTTGAAGCGGAACGCGGCATGGCCCGCGAACATGAGATTCTGTTCGACGGGTCCGCCGTGCGCGATTTCCTGCAGGGTTTTCTGGATGCAGAAGCTTCGTGGATCGGCAAGCCGTCCCGTCGAATTCTTCTCATTGTCCGCCCAGGATGAAAAAGCACATTGGCTGAGGCAGCCCATGCACTCCGCCTGATCGGTGCGGATCTGCTTCTCTTCGTCCGGCTTCACGAAAATGAGCGTGTCGTCGGGCGTCTTCATCGCATTCGTATAACCCTGGGCGAACCATTCCCGGGCGTGCGTAAGATCGCCTTTCGTCACCCAATAATTCTTCTTCGTCCCAATCCCGACATCCAGCTGGAAGTGGTGATCTCCGATTGGCTCCTTGGTGTAGGCGATCTGACGGTCGCTGCGCGCTTCGAGGTTGCGCAGGAACGGATTGCGCACCGCCGATGAATAGAAGCCGGTCGGTGAGAAGCGATGCAACAGGACATCACCCTCTTCCAGTGTCAGAAGCCTCGCCTTCCATTCGGGCGGAATCGGGCTTTCCTGGGTCAATAGCGGCCGCGTTCCGAACTGGAAGACGATCTGCCCGAGCTCGGGATTGTCGATCCAGTGATCCCATTCGTCGAGACGCCACACGCCGCCGGCCATGACGATCGGCACGCTGTCGGCAATCCCCTGCTCGCGCATCGTATCGCGAAGCGCCTTCACGCGCGGATATGGATCCTGAGGCTTGCGCGGGTCTTCGGCGTTGGACAGGCCGTTGTGGCCGCCAGCCAGCCACGGATCCTCGTAGACCACTGCTGCGAGCCACTCGGCTGCCTTGTGATAGGCGCGTTTCCACAAGGCGCTGAACGCGCGCGCCGAGCTGATGATCGGAAGATAATTGACGCCGTAAGAGGCCGCGATCTCGCTCAGCTTGTAGGGCATGCCGGCGCCGCACGTGACGCCGGAGACGAGTCCCTTGGTGCGTTCGAGAACGCCGTGCAGGACGCGCTGTGCACCGCCCATTTCCCACAGGACGTTGATGTTGATCGCGCCCTTTCCGGATGCCATTTCGTAGGCGCGGTGGACCTGGGCGACTGCGCCGTCGATCGCATATTTAATCAGCTCTTCGTGGCGATCGCGCCGCGTCAGTGCCTCATAGACTTGCGGGATGATCCGCCCTTCGGCGTCATAGCTGTCGGCATTGACCGCGCTTACCGTCCCGATGCCTCCGGCCGCGGCCCAGGCGCCGGAACTTGCATGATTGGTCGCGGAAACGCCCTTGCCGCCTTCGATCAGCGGCCAGACCTCACGTCCGCCATACAAAATGGGCTTGAGGCCCTTGAACAAAACCCGTCTCCCAGACGCGACAGCGCCTTCCGACAGGCCATATAGGGCGGCTTTGCAGCCAATGCCTTAAAAAAGTGATCGAAGCCTGGGCTAACCCCATGGCTCCGCTCAACTGTTAGCAATTGGCGGCCGACGCAGCTCCGCCGAGCACCGCACCGACGACTCCGCCGATGGCGATACCTTCGCCCGTGTTGTGACGATGACCGTCGGTGCCCGCGATGACGCCCCCGACCGTCGCACCGGCAACTCCGCCAATTGCGGCGCCTGCCGCCGGGTTTCCGCAGCGGCCATAGCCGTAACCGTTATAGCCATTGTACCCGTAGAGCTGTCCGTAGGCCGGATAGCCGCTGTAGCCGTAACCGTACGCCGGATAGGCGCCGTAGCCGTACGCCGGATAGGCGCCGTAGCCGTACGCCGGATAGGCGGGATAGCCATAACCGTATCCAGAAGCCGGAAAGCCGTATCCATAGCCGTAGGCGGGGTATCCCGCGCCATAACCGCCATAATAGCCGTAAGACGGGTAGCCGTAGCTTCGGTATGCGTAGCTGCTGTACCGCGGATAGGCGTAACCGAAGCTGCCGTAATTGTAGTTCGAGTGGCGTCGCCAGTGATGGTTCCCATCATGGTCCCCGTCATGGTCGCCGTTCCAGTGGTGGTCGCCGTTCCAGTCATGATTCCCGCCCCAATTGTGATCGCGAGCGCCAGCGGCGGTCGGAAGGCTGAGGGTGAGCGCTGCGGATAGTGTGACTGCGATGAGCTTTTTCATCGAACTACTCCTCGATTGAACGCGCCGACCCACGAGAACAGCACAGGCCGACTCGCTGCCGCTGCTGCGCTTCGGTTCCTGTCCGGAAGATGAATATCGTTCCGTCGGCTCAACGACTCAGCGCATAGTCGAGCCCGATATCGACAGCCGGTGCCGATTGCGTGATCCGTCCCAGCGAGATGTAGTCGACCCCGGTTTCCGCAATGGCGCGGATCGTTTCCAGGTTCACTCCGCCGGACGCTTCGAGCGGGACCCGCCTGGCCACCAAAGCGACCGCTTCGCGCAAGATTGGCGGAGGCATGTTGTCGAGCAGCAGCCGGTCAGCACCGGCTTGGAGCGCAGGCTCGATCTGCTCGATACGGTCGACTTCGACCTGCACCTGAAAACCGGTGTCCGCAGCCTTGGCGCGTCGCACCGCTTCGGCGACGTCGCCGCAAACTCCCACGTGATTGTCCTTGATGAGAATGCCGTCGTCGAGGCGCATGCGATGGTTTTCGGCGCCCCCCATCCGGGTCGCATATTTCTCAAGCGCGCGGAGGCCGGGAATCGTCTTGCGCGTGTCCAGTAACGTCGCGCCGGTTCCAGCGATCGCGTCGACGTAGCGGCGCGTCAGAGTCGCGATGCCCGAAAGGTGCTGCAACGTATTGAGCGCGGAGCGTTCCGCCGTCAGCATCGCCCGCGCCTTGCCTTCGAGACGCATCAGGACCGTACCCGCATCGACCTTGTCTCCGTCGGCCGCCAGCGCCTCGATGCTCACGCCCGGATCGAGCGTCCGAAAGAAGGCCGCCGCGATCTCGAGGCCAGCGACCACAATCGGCTGCCGGCAATTCATGTCTGCAGTGAAGCGCGCATCCGCCGCAATCGTCGCATTCGACGTCACGTCGCCGCCGCGGCCGAGATCCTCCGCCAATGTGCGGCGAACGAAATCGTCGAGGTCAAAATCTTCGGGTAGGGCCATCAGCCCTCGTCTAATGCGCGGCCTGCTCCGCTTTCAATATCCGCCAGCGCCCATCGTGATGTTCGTAACGTCGCGGGCCGCCCGGCTCGAACTCGTCGCCGGACCAGGATTCGACCGTGAGAGTCACCGAGCCGTCGCCGATATCGATGACGTTGAAGCTTTGCTTTTGTTCACGAAGGCGAGTCGATGTCGACGTTCCCGCCTGTACGACCAACGCGCCGCCTGCTCGGGTCACCAGGTCGCTTGCGCTGTGGGCGGACGCATGGTGCGCATGGCCCGCGAGCAAGAGATCGACGCCGGCCTCCTCGATCGCGTCGAGCGCAAGTTCGTGGCGTCCCGCGGCCCGCTCGACTCCTTCGCCGACGGGGATTGCAAACAGCGGATGATGCGTCACGAGCACTCGCATGGAGTCCGGATCGACGCGCGCGAAAGTCTCGCGAATGAATTCTACCTGGCTTTCGCTGATGCGCCCGTCCTTGAAGGTCAGGGATCGGGCAGTGTTGATCCCAAGCACCGAGACGCCGCCGATCTCAATGAACGGGCATAGAGTGTCGTCGATGTAGCGCCGGTATCGCGACAGCGGCGAAAGGAAGCGGCGCAGCACGTCGTACAAGGGAACGTCGTGGTTCCCGGGGACTCCAAGGACTTCGTGGCCCTTGTCACGGAGCCGCTCGAGAAACTGGCAAGCTTCGGCGAACTGCTCGGTCCGTGCGCGCTGAGTGAAATCGCCGCTGATCACGATAAGGTCGGGTTTCAGCGCATCGGCCTTGCACTCTACGGCGGCGACGAGATCCTCATCGTGGGCGCCAAAATGCAGGTCCGAAAGATGGACGAGGCGAGCCATGCGCCTTGAACGCGGCGGCCGGTTCAGAAGTTCATGAAGATCAGGAGTTTCACGTCGATCGCGAACCCCTCGGCGCGTTTCTGCTCGACGAAGTTGGGGATGTCCGCCCGTTCGACGAGATGGACCTGAATGTCCTCTTCGACGTCGCCGCCGCCCTCGCCGATCTTTCTGACCCCGTGCGCGCGGACCAATGTGAACCCCTCCGAAACCATTCCGGGCGAAGCGTGAAACTCTCCGAGCCGCTCGACGCTGTCCGCAGTATAACCGGTCTCTTCCTCCAACTCCCTGATCGCCGTCTCTTCGATAGTCGCGGCTGCATCCACATCGCCGACAAGGCCGGCCGGAAGCTCGACGCAGCGGCCGCCCACGGCGACCCTCGGCTGGTCGATCAGGATCACCTTGCCGTCATGTTCCGCCAGGACGACGACCGCGCCGATGTTCCCGGTCCGGCTGGCATATTCCCATTTGCCGCGCTTCAGCAGCCGGACGAACTTGCCCTCGCACATCAGTTCCACGGGGGGCAGATCGTCGAAGCTCACAGCTCGATCAGCTTGTCCGGAATCTCGTTCACGTCTTCGGCGGAGCGCGGAAAATGTTCCGCGAGCACCACTCCGACGCGCTCGATCGCGGCGACGATGCCGTCGCCGGGCCGCCCCTCCCGGACATGCTCGAGAAGGGCAGCCATGGCTTCACCCCAGGTGTGCCCGTCGGTGACTTTGAGGATGGCTTCGTCGGCGACAATCTCCGCGCGCCGTTCCGCCATGGACAGATAGATGAGGATGCCGGTCCGTCCAGTCGTCCTGCGCTCGGCAGCGGCCCGGAAGACCGTCACGGCGCGGCGCCGCACCCGGCGATGCTTGGTCGCGGCGGGTGTCAACGCAAGCCGCAACGGCATCCATTTGAGGATCAGCAGGACGGCGGTGAATTTGAGCACCGCGAGGATCATCAGGAATGTCAGGAGTTCGCCGAACGTCGGCTCCGCATGCCAGCCACCGGTCAGCTTGTCGTACCACCATTGCAGGCAGTTCGGGCACCAGGCGGCCCAGGCGAGAACCAGGATCATCGCCGCGACCGCCCAATGCAGCGCGACATCATGATAAGGATCGCTGATTGGCGTCGCGACCGCGACGATTTCTCCATTGCTGTTTGCTTCGGCGGCCGCGATCGCCTTTGAGACCTTTTCGCGGTCTTCGTCGCTAAGCCGGACGGTCACCAGCTTCCCCCAGCTCCGCCGCCACCGAATGAACCGCCGCCGCCGGAAAAGCCGCCGCCTCCGCCGAAGCCGCCTCCACCCCAGCCGCTTCCGCCGCCCCAGGAGCCTCCGCCCCAGCCTCCGCGCGATCCGCGGCTGAGTTCATTCAATCCCCACAGCACGATCCAGGGATTGATTCCGCCGCCGCGAGTTCGATACCGACGGCCGCCTCCGCGCCGGAACATGGAGAGGAACACGAAGCCGATCACCATAAACCAGAAGATCAGCGGGAGGGCGCCGGCGCTCGATTGTTGCCGCGATTTCTGAGCCTGCTCCGCAGCGGCGATGTTCTTTTGCGCTTCCTCGGGCGGCAAGCTCATCTGCTTGATGATCGCATCCGTCCCTGCCTCGATCCCGCCGCCATAGTCCGGCGGATTCTGCTTGAAGTGCGGAAGAATATCCTCGCGGGTGATAATTCCCGACATGGCGTCGGTGAGAAACCCGCCTGCCCCATAGCCGGTCGCGATCCACACTTTCCGATCGTTGGGTGCGACAAGCAGGAGTACGCCATCGTCGCGCTTCTCATTGCCGATCTTCCAGGCTCGTCCGAGGCGATAGGCGTAATCCTCGATCGGATAGCCCTCGAGGCTGTTGACCGTCGCGACCACGAACTGCCGCCCGCTCTGCGCCTCGAGCGCCGCGGACTTGCTCGTGATGTCGGCAACCTGCGCCGGACTGAGCAGGTGCGCCTGGTCCACGACCCTGCCGGTTAGCGGCGGGAAAGTCTGCGCGGTCGCCGGCGCTGCCAGCGCAACGAACGCCAGTAGCAAAACCGCGAGGAAGCGTGCCACCTCAGCCCGCGGTGTTGAAATCGACCTTCGGCGCTTCCTGCGCCGCGGCCGCCGCCTCGAACGGCACCTTCGGCTTGGCGCCGTAGAAGATCTTCGCCCCGATCGCGTCGGGGAAGGTGCGGATGCGCGTGTTATAGGAGCGGACCGCCTCATTATAGTCGCGTCGGGACGCGTTGATGCGGTTCTCCGTCCCCTCGAGCTGATCCTGCAGCGCGAGGAAATTCTGGTTCGACTTCAGGTCGGGATAGGCCTCCTGCAACCGCTGCAGCGGAATGATCGCCTGGGTGAGGCGGCTCTGGGCGTCGTTGAAGGCCTTCACCTTCGCAGGATCATCGAGATCGGACGCGTTGAGCTGGACCCGGCCGGCATTGGCACGAGCCTGCGTCACCTCGATCAGCACGCTGCTCTCCTGCTTCGCATAGCCCTTCACTGTGTTGACGAGGTTCGGGATAAGGTCGGCGCGGCGCTGGTAATCGGCCTGGAGGTTCGCCCAGGAGGCGTTGACCTGCTCCTCGGCGGTGGGGACGCTGTTGAGCCCGCAGCCGGCAAGGCTCATCGCGGCGAGAGGCGCCAGCAAACCGAAACGGCGAAGTGCAGTCATCTCGAAAATCCCCTTCGTTGGTCGCGCGCTTAACTAGATACGTGCCCGTTCCGTTTCAATGGACTGTTTTATGGACGCAACACAGTTCGGCTTACAAACAGCCGTTTCTGGCGTATTTGTCGGGGACTCTACCGAAGGAAAGGGGAAGGCATGCTGAGGGAATTCCGCGCTTTCATCGCCAAGGGGAATGTTCTTGATCTCGCGGTCGCAGTGATCATCGGCGCCGCCTTCGGCAAGATCGCGACCAGCCTGACCGAGGACATCATCATGCCGATCGTCGGGGCGATCTTCGGCGGCCTCGATTTCTCGAGCCATTTTGTCCTGCTCGGCCAGATTCCTGAAGGCTATCACGGCAGCCTGAAGGACTATGCGGCGCTGAAAGCAGCAGGAGCACCGGTGCTCGGCTGGGGCGAGTTCATCACGGTCGTGATCAACTTCATCATCCTCGCCTTCATCATCTTCCTGCTGGTCCGCTCGGCAAGCAAGATGATGCGCCGGGCCGAGGACGCCTCCGGCCCGAGCGAGGTCGACCTGCTGACCGAGATCAGGGACGAGCTTCGGAAGCGCTGAGGCTCGTCACTTCGGCATGCCGCTGAGGCCGCTCGCCTCACGCAACTTCTGACCGTCCAGCCGATAGCCGTCGAGGAAGACGGTATCGACGTGGTTGAGGTTGTGGAGGTCCTTCGACACGTCGCCGTCCACCAGGATGATGTCGGCGGTCTTGCCCCTGGCGATCGATCCGACGCGTCCGTCCATCCCCGTCATCCGCGCCGGGACGATCGTTGCCGTCTGTAGCGCCTCGGTATTGGTCAGGCCGGCCTGCTCATAAAGTTCGAGCTCGCGGACCAGCTCAAGGCCGTAGCCGTCGGTGCCGGCGACGATTCGGACGCCGGCCTTGTGCAGCCGCCCGACCAGTCCGACCATCTTGTCGAAGCTCTTGCGGAAATCGTCGCGGGTTAGATTGTCGAACAGCGGATAACCGCCGATCTTCCAGCCGCGGGCAACGGCCGGCGGAGCGATATCGGCGAACGGAGCATATTCGGGCGAGATCGCGCTTCCGTCCGAGGTCATCAGCGGTTCCCACACGGTCAGCGTCGGGTCGATGATCGTCTTCCGCTTCGACAGCTCGGCATAGAATGCCTTCATCGCCGGGGAGTCGAGATCGACGTCCTTGCCATATTTGGCGGGGCCTTCGAGGCGCGCGGCCGTATTCGCCTTGTCGACGACGGCCTGCGGCATTGCCTGCATCATGATGAAGTTGATGTGCGTGACTTCGTCATAGCCGGCGCGAACCGCGTCGAGCGGCCGCATTCCGGCGGGAACGTGACCATGGACGTGAAGGCCGAGCTTGTGGGCTTCGGCTGCTCCGGGAGCGATCCACGCCGGATTCATCGACGTGTAGAATTTGACCCCCCACAGGCCGGCAGCCTTGATCTTGTCGACGGCGGCAATGGTTTCCGCCTCCGAGCTAACGGTCAGCGCGCCCTGTGCGGCGAGCGGATCCTTGCGGTCGATAATCACCGAAATCTTGCCGTCGGGCGCAAGCAGATCCCCGGCCGCGCGGCGCTTGTAGATGCTCAAGGCATCGTCGATCGCGGTGCCGGGGCTGCGGTAATTGGTCATTCCCGTCGCGAGGTTCTGCAACAGGTTCCAATCGTCGCCGACATGCTGGTGCGAATCCCACAGACCGGGCAGCAAGGTCTTGCCGCGCCCGTCGATCACGGTCGCGCCCGCCGGCGCCTTGATCGAGCCAGCCGCGCCGAC
>DATLOY010000127.1:0-25721 GCA_035536015.1 Sphingomicrobium sp. | reverse complement strand
TTGTCGATCACCGTGCAGCCCGCGGCAGCAGCGATCGGTACATAGACCTTCGACGCTGCGGATCCGGCGGCGAACAAGGCCATGTCCCAGCCGGCAAAGTCGAAATGCTCGACATTCTTGACCGTCAGGTTCGTGCCGGTGTCGCCGAACTCGATTACGTCGCCGGTGGAGCGCGCCGACGCGATCGCCGCGACCTCGTCGATCGGGAATTGGCGTTCCGCGAGCACGTTCAGGATTTCGCGTCCGACGTTGCCCGTCGCACCGACGACCGCGACCCGATAACCCATCAATCATCTCCGCTAAGCGTTCGTGGCCGCGCCTATCGCAAGCGGCCGATGAAAGCGATATGGCTTCGCACCTCGCGCAGGCCAAGGGGGGAACATGCGGCGATCGGTCATCCTGTTCACCTTCTTCCTCGTCGCGCTAATCGGGCTGATGACGGCGAAGTCCTGGCTGATCGAGCTTCCAGGCCTCCGGTACCACAATGCAGCGGACCAGTTCGTCGCCGAACGCGCGAAAGCACGGCTCGCAACCATTCTCGGCGATCAGCGCCCGCATCCGAGCGATACGCCTGCGGACGACCAGGTCCGCGCGCGGCTGATTGCTCAGCTTCAGGGTCTGGGCCTGACACCGATCGTTCGCGACCAAATCGCCTGCAATGAGCTTTACAAGGCGCGCGGTGTCAGCTGCGCCCGGGTCCGCAATGTGATCGCGATCGTCGGCCCCGCAAGCGGCAAAGCGGTGCTGCTGAACGCCCATTATGACAGCACGCCGGTGGGACCCGCCGCTGCGGATGATGGCATTGGCGTCGCGACCTTGCTTGAGGTCGGGTCGATCCTGAAGGATCAGCCGCTCAAGCGGCCGGTGATCCTCCTTTTCAATGAAGGCGAGGAACTCGGGCTCGTCGGCGCCCGCGCATTCCTCGCCGATCCGCTCAGCCGAAAGGTCGGTAGCCTGGTCAATCTCGAAGCGCGCGGAGTGCGCGGCCCGGCCAATATGTTCGAGACCAGCCGTCCGAACGCACCGGCGATCGCGATCTACGCGAAGACGGCAGCACACCCGGTCGCCAACTCGCTTTCGACCGACGTCTATCGGCTGATGCCCAACTATACCGACGTGAACAGCTTCGCAGAACGCGGCTGGCTGACGTTCAACATTGCTCCGATCGGCAACGAGACACGCTATCATTCGCCCGGCGACGATATCGCGGCGCTCGACGATCAAACCTTGCAGCATATGGGCGATCAGACTCTTGCGCTCGCAGCCGAGCTCGCCAACGGCCCGCCTACGCTATCGGGCGGCGATCGCATGTTCATGGACGTCTCCGGGCGCGCGCTGGTCAGCCTGCCGCTCGCACTCGGTGTTGGCCTGCTCGTCGTGTTGCTCCTTGCCTTTGGCTTTCTCTGGTGGAGAGCCGGGCATTACGTGCGCGATCTGGCCGTCGTCGCGGCGGTGCTCCTCCTCTCAACCGCGCTGGCGTGGATCGCGCTCGACGTGATCGGCGCAATCCGTCACGGAATGTTCTGGCGAGCGCATCCGACCTGGACGCTTCTTGCCGTCTACGCGACGACGATCCTCACGGCGGCCGTCCTCGTGCGGTGCGGCGGCGAGCGGAACCGCCTCCATCGGCTGCGGGTCGCCTTCTGGCTGGTCTTCCTGATCATCGGAGGAGCGATTGGAATCGCGGCGCCCGGAGGAATCATATTCTTCCTGTTCCCGCCACTGATCGTCCTTGTCGGCATCCTTGCGAACCGTTGGTGGCGTCCTTCCGAACAGGTCGCATCCATCGTCGCCCTCGCGTTCCTCTATCTCACCTGGGGAGCGATGCTCGCCTTGCTCGAGGAATTGCTCAACGGCGGACCCATGTGGCTGTTCGCTCCATTGGGCGCATTGCTGATCCTGCCGGCCATGGTCGAGGCAGCGCCGCTGATCTCGCGAGTTCCTCCTCGCCTCGCTACCGCAATGACTGGCCTGCTCGCACTGGCCGGATGGACCGCGGCTGCAGCCGCGCCCGCCTATTCCGCCGACCGGCAGCAGAAGTTCGTGATCGAGCACGTCACGGACGTCGCAAAGAAGCGATCCTTTTGGTCGATCGTGAATGACCGCGCTCCGCTGCCGGCCGCCTTTCGGCAGTTCGGAAAATGGGAATGGGCAAAGCTGCCCCATAGCGACCGGATGCGCTGGCTCACTCCGGCTCCGCAGATCGCGGGCCTCAAGGCCCCGACGGCTGAACCCGTAAAGCAGCAGCCCGCCGTGAAAGGCCGGCCTCGGACGGTTTCGGTCATTCTTCACGCCAACGGAGCGACGAGCATCAGCCTGATCGCGCCCGACGGAGCCGACATCCGTTCGGCGGGCGTTGCCGGTTTCATCCGTCCGATCGATCAGTCGGCGAAAGGCGAGAAATATTATTTCCAATGCTTCGGTCGAAGCTGCGACGGGCTCAATCTTCAGATCAACGTCGCAAACTCCGATCAGATCGAATTCACGCTGGTCGGTGCCACGCCCGGCCTCCCGCCAGGTGCGAAGCCGCTTGTCGATGCGCGTCCGCAGTTCGCTCGCCCGCAATATACGCCCGACGAGACGGTGACGATTTCCCGAGTCTGGCTCTGACCGACTCGTGAAGCTTCTGATATAGGCCCTGCGATGGCGCCCGGCGCCAAGCGCCGGACGGCACCTGTTCAAGGAGAGGTGTCCATGGCGATTGCAACCGCCGCTCAGGCTTCCAAGACCCCGGCGAAAATTCCTGTTCGAAAGATCAGCAACGAGGATCTTCGCCTGTCGCTCAGGGAGGGTCTCGGCGATTTCGGGGCGATGCGTGGCGACCTGTTCTTCCTCGGCCTGCTCTATCCGCTGATCGGAATTGCTGCGGCCGTCATGACCACCAATGCGCCGCTCATTCCCTTCCTCTTCCCGATCGTCGCTGGGGTGGGCCTGCTCGGGCCGGTCGCTGCGGTGGGTTTCTACGAGCTCGCCCGGAGGCGCGAAGAGGGACTTGAGTCCGGCTGGAGGCATTTCCTCGACGTGCGCAAGCGGCCCGCGGTCGACGACATGGGCATTGTTGCGGGCCTGCTTCTCGTCGTCTTCCTTGCCTGGCTGATCGCCGCGGGGCTGCTTTACGTCGCGCTGTTCGGATGGGCCACGCCGACGTCGGTCACGGGCTTCTTCGCCGACGTCTTCACGACGCCTCGGGGCTGGGCGCTGATCCTGATTGGCGCGGTTGTCGGCGCGGTGTTCGGCTGGGTCGTCCTCGCGCTCAGCGTCGCATCGCTGCCGATGCTGGTCGATCGCGACGTGACCGCCGCGGAGGCCGTCTCCGCCTCCTGGCGAGCGGCGCACGCCAACAAGCCTCAGATGATCCGTTGGGGCCTGACGGTGCTCGTGGTGCTGGTGCTCGGATCGATCCCGGCTTTCGTCGGGCTTGCGATTGTGCTGCCCTGGCTCGGCTATTCGACCTGGCACCTCTACACGCGCCTGATCGACCGCCAGGCCATCGCCCGACGGTCGAATTAGACAGTCACCCTTGGACTATTTCGCTTCGGCGGCCGGAGCTTCGTCGCGGCGTACGTCGCGGCGCTCGGCGATGCGTGCGGCCTTACCGGTACGGCCACGAAGATAGTAAAGCTTGGCTCGGCGCACGTCGCCGCGGCGCACGACCTCGATATGGTCGATGATCGGCGAATAAAGCGGGAAGACGCGCTCGACACCCTCGCCGAACGAAATCTTGCGGACGGTGAAGCTGGAGCCGACGCCCTTGTTGGCGCGCGCGATGCAGACGCCCTCGAAATTCTGCACGCGGGTGCGGTCGCCCTCGATTACCTTCACGCCGACGCGAAGCGTATCGCCAGGGCGGAATTCGGGAACGGGCTTGTCCTTGGTCAGAGCGTCAATGGCTTCGCGCTCGAGCGTCTCGATCAGGTTCATTTTCTCTTCTCTTCACTGTCCCGCCGCGCGCCAGAGGGCGGTGCCTGCGATGCGCCCCCGTGGCGCTCGATCAGGTCCGGCCGCCTTAGCCGTGTATCTTCGACCGCTTGTTCGCGTCTCCACGCAGCGATCTTCGCATGATCCCCCGACCGCAGCACTTCGGGGATCGTGCGCCCTTCCCATGTCACTGGTCGGGTATAGTGCGGATATTCCAGGAGACCTTCATCGAAGCTCTCCTCCTCTCCGCTGGAGGCCGCGCCCATTACCCCGGGCAGGAGCCTTACGCAAGCGTCGAGGATGACCATCGCCCCCAGCTCTCCGCCTGAGAGCACATAGTCGCCAATCGAGACGGGCTCTATAGGGCGGGCCTCGAAGATCCGTTCGTCGAATCCTTCGAAGCGGCCGCAGAGGAGAATGACGCCCTCGCCTGCCACCAGCTCCCGGACCCGGGCCTGGGTCAGCGGCGCGCCGCGCGGCGTTAGCGCAAGCATTGGCCGGTCATCGGCAACGCTGTCGATCGCCGCGGCGAGCACATCAGGCCGAAGGACCATCCCCGCTCCCCCTCCAGCCGGCGTATCGTCGACGCTGCGATGTTTGTCGGTAGCGAAATCGCGAATGTTCCTGGTTTCCAGGCTCCAGATGCCATCCTCGAGCGCACGGCCAGCCAGGCTCGCGCCCACAGGCCCCGGAAACATGTCCGGATAGAGGGTCAAAACGGAAGCTCGGAACGTCATTGCGGAACCGCCGCTATCACAATCCATTGCGCTCCGCATGGATGAGCCAATCCTCGACTGCCTAATCGTCGGCGGCGGGCCCGCAGGCCTGACCGCTGCGATCTATCTCGCACGCTTCCATCTCGACATCCTCGTCGTGGATGCAGGCAAGAGCCGCACCTCGTCGATCCCCTGCACCCGCAACGTCTCAGGCTTCCCCGACGGCATCGAGGGGACGGAGCTGTTGAAGCGGATGCGCGACCAGGCCTGCAAATATGGCGCGAGAATCGAGGCCGAGTTCGTCAGCAAGCTCGATCGCGACCAAAAGACCGGCCGGTTCACCGCGACCTGGGGGTCAGGTTGCGCGACCGCGCGAACGGTACTCCTCACGACCGGGGTGACGAACCGGCGTCCGCCGATGGATGAACAACTGCACGACGACGCGCTTGCTCGCGGATTGATCCGCTATTGCCCGATCTGCGACGGCTTCGAGGTCACCGACAAAAACGTGGGAGTGATCGGAAGCGATCATCATGGAGTGACTGAAGCCCTGTTTCTCCGAAGCTTTACGCCCGACATCACGCTGATCGCGCCCGACAAGGCGTTAAAGCTCAAGCCGGAGGACCAGGAGCAGCTAAAGGCGGCCGGAATCAATTGTGTCGATGGTCCCACGCAGGCCGTCGCGATCGGCGACAAATTTATCGTCGTCGATACGGCCGACGGTCATCACACGTTCGACAGCATCTATCCCGCACTCGGATCTGATACGCACATCCAGCTCGCGCAGCAGGTCGGCGCGAAGCTTTCGAACGATCAGTGCATCACGGTTGACCGCCACATGCGAACGAGCATCCCCGGCCTTTACGCCGCGGGTGACGTGGTGATCGGGCTCGACCAGATCAGTCATGCGATGGGCCAGGGCGGCGTTGCCGCGACTGCGATCCGCAACGATCTGAACGCGCGGCAGCCTTTGTGGCGCTAGGCCAGGAACTCAGGATCGAGGACGATGAGGTCCCCCTCAAGGTCGGCAATTCCGGCTTTGAAGGCGATCAGCGAAGTCTTGCCGTTCTCGAGTGCGATCTCCAGCAGGTCGCCCGCCCCGTAATTCTCGACTGCCGTTACGGTCCCGACGGCGTTTCCATCACGGTCGACCGCCAGCAATCCGATCAAATCAGCGTGATAATATTCGCCCTCTTCGAGCGGCGGCAAAGCGGACCGGTCGATTTCCACGAGCGAGCCGCGCAAAGACTCGGCGGAGGACCGGTCCTCGACGCCTGCGAAACGCGCGGTAGCCGCCTTTCCGCCCTCGCGAATCGAAAGTAGGCGCCGTTCGACGCCTCCCACGAGCAGCTTTTCATGGCGCGACAAGCTCAGGGCGCTGTCGCTGAACAGTTTCAGCCGAAGCTCGCCCTTGACGCCGTGCGCTCCGGCGACCGCAGCAAGCGCGACACGCCGATTGGGTGAGGGTGAGGGCGGAGTTGCCTCGTTCCGAGACATCACCCCACCCCCGGCCCCTCCCCAGCGAGGGGAGGGGTGAGCGTCATTATTCGGCCTTCTCTTCGCTCTCAGCTTGAGGCGAGTCCTCGGTCGGCGGAGCGACTTCATCCGCGCCCTCGGCCGGAGCCTCGGCGGATTCGCCCTGGTCCGTCGCCTCGGGCTGGTCGACCACGGCCTCTTCAGCCGGAGCTTCCACAGCAGCTTCTTCGGCTGGAGCTTCTTCCGTGTCCGGGGCCTCGACGACCTCTTCCTCGCCCGCGACAGCTTCTTCAGCAGGCGCAGCTTCGGCGACCGTTTCCTCGGCCGGAGTCTGCTCGGCGACTTCCTCGGCAACCTGCTCGGCTTCAGCGGTCGGCTCGGCGGTCGCTTCCTCGACAGCATCAGCGACCACGGCTTCAGCCTCCACCTGCTTTTCCTCGACCGATTCGGCCGGCGCGGCTTCCTCGACCGGCGCGTTGGCCTTGGCCTCGCGAGCCTCGGCGCGCTCCTTGGCCTTCTCGCCCGGCTGCGCCTTCTGCGGGTTGTTGCGCGCCGGACGCTCGCGGATGCCGGCAGCGTCAAGGAAGCGAAGCACGCGATCCGACGGCTGAGCGCCGACCGACAGCCAATGCGAAATGCGATCAGCATCGAGCTTCACGCGCTCAGGCGAATCCTTCGCCAGGAGCGGATTGTAGGTGCCGAGCTTCTCGATGAAGCGTCCATCACGGGCCCTGCGGCTGTCAGCGACGACGATGCGGTAATAGGGCCGCTTCTTGGCGCCGCCACGGGAGAGGCGAATTGCTAGAGCCATTTTAAGTTTTTCCTTTCAGTATGTTCGTTTATTTCTTTGAGAACTTGTCGAAACCTGGAGGCAGGTTGAACGGAGCGCCGCCGAGGCCGGGAAGACCGCCCCCACCTCCAAGAGCGCCAGGAGGAAGGGCACCCGGGGGGGCAAGTCCGCCGAGCGCGCCTTCCAAACCGCCCTTGTTGAACATTGCGGCAAGCTTCCCGAGCCCGCCCATCTTCTTCAGACGCTTCATCGCCGTCGACATTTCCTGATGCATTTTCAGGAGCTTGTTGACGTCCTGAACGGTCGTCCCGCTGCCCTTGGCGACGCGGATCTTGCGCTTGGCATTGATGATCTCGGGCCTGGCACGCTCCTTCGCGGTCATCGACGAGAGCATCGCTTCCATGTGGACCAGGGCCTTGCTGTCCGCCGCCTTGGCCGCCGCGTCTTTCATGCCCTTGAGGCCCGGCATCATTCCCGCGAGCGCTCCGAGCCCGCCCATGCGCTGCATCTGCTCAAGTTGGGCACGCAGGTCATCCAGGTCGAACTTGCCCTTCGCCATCTTGGCCGCGAGCTTTTCCGCTTCCTCGACTTTGATGGTCTCCGCAGCACGCTCGACGAGGCTGACCACGTCGCCCATGCCGAGAATGCGGCCCGCGACCCGCTCGGGATGGAAGGCTTCGAGCTTGTCGATCGCCTCGCCCACACCGGCGAATTTGATCGGTTTGCCGGTGACCGCGCGCATGCTGAGCGCGGCACCGCCGCGCGCATCGCCGTCCATTCGCGTTAGGATTACGCCCGAAAGGTCGACTTCGCCCGCAAAGCCCTTGGCGACATTGACTGCGTCCTGGCCGGTGAGCGCATCGACCACGAGAAGCGTCTCGGCGGGGTTCGAAGCGGTTGCGACCGCCTTCATCTCCGCCATCAGCTGATCGTCGACGTGGAGGCGTCCCGCCGTATCGAGCAGCACGACGTCGTAAGCCTGGAGCTTGGCCGACTGAATCGCGCGCTTGGCGATATCGACCGGCTGCTGTCCGGCAACGATCGGCAGAGTGTCGACGTTCGCCTGGCGCCCGAGGACGGCAAGCTGCTCCTGCGCAGCCGGACGTGCGACGTCGAGCGACGCCATCAGGACGCGTTTGTTCTCGCGCTCCGAGAGACGCTTGGCGAGCTTGGCGGTCGTCGTCGTCTTACCGGAGCCCTGCAGGCCGACCATCATGATGACAGCAGGAGGAGCGACCGCCAGATCAAGCTCGGCGGTCTGCGATCCCAGCGTCTCTACGAGAGCGTCATGGACATATTTGACGACCATCTGGCCCGGAGTGACCGATCGCAGCACTTCCTGGCCGACCGCTCTTTCGGTGACACGCTCGACGAAATCGCGCGCCACCGGAAGCGCGACGTCGGCCTCGAGCAAGGCGACGCGCACTTCGCGCATGGCCGAGCGCACGTCGGCCTCCGTGAGCGCGCCGCGCCCGCGAAGCCGGTCAAATACGCTGCCGAGCCGATCGCTCAACGTGTCGAACATTCAATCACTCCATTCAGGGACGGTCCCTTTGATTTGGGGACTGTCCCTCGAAACGCCATTCCAAACGCAAAATACGCCGGCGGACGAAACCTCGTCGGCCAGCGCGCATCCGTGGACGCTCACATCGATGTATGTCCGTTAAGACGCCGCGGCGCTTAGCGGCTTAGTCCAACAAGTTCAACCTAGGCGAGGCTTGCCCTTGGGCTTGCGGGGGCGAGAAGGTCCGCCGGGACCGCGAGGCTTGTCCGGGCCTCCGCCACCGCCGCCTCCGCCACCGTGGGGACGCCGCGGTCCCCTGGGAGGGCCACGGCGGTCGCGTTCGGGGACACGGTCCAACGGACGCGTCGCCTGCATCTGCTGGCGAGGTCCGACGGCATAGCCTTCCTTGAGCAACTGGGTGAACGCCGCGCGAGTGCTCTCGATCAGCTGATCCTGCAGCTCCTTGGGCAGATCGGCGAACGTCACGTTCGGGTGAATGGCCTGCACGTCGCGGAGCAATTGGTTCGGAAGACCGCCGGACGCGCGTTTCAACGCGGCTAGCCCATCGAGCACCGCCGAAAAGAGGATCGATTGCATGACGTCATTCGCGGCTCGCGGCATCTTCACTGTCCTACTGTGGACTAAGTTCGGCACGCTCCCTAAGTCACGCGACCGATGCGGCGCCCCTTCCACAAGATGCATGGCCTCGGCAATGATTTCGTGATTGTCGACGCTCGCGAACAGCCTTTTGAGGTGACGCAGGCGCTCGCAATGGCGATCGCCGATCGGCATACGGGCGTAGGCTGCGATCAGCTGATCGTGCTCGAACCGAGCGAAACCGCGGATCTTCGCATGCGCATCTGGAACAGCGACGGCGGCGAGGTCGAAAGCTGCGGAAATGCGACCCGCTGCGTCGTTCAGCTGACCGGAGCGAGGCGGATCGATAGCGACGGCGGGATGCTGGAGGGATCGGATCTTGGTGCGGAGGTCGAGGTCAGCATCGGTGAACCGCGTTTCGGTTGGAACGAGATTCCCCTCGCTTATGCGCTGGATACCGCCGCTCTTCCGATGGCCTGGGACGGCCTGTCGCGGCCGATGGCGCTCAATGTCGGAAATCCGCATGCCGTGTTCTTCGTCGACGACGTGAATTCCATTCCGATTGAGGAGCTTGGTCCGAAGATCGAGCATGATCCGACATTTCCGGAGCGGGTCAACGTCAACCTGGCCTCGGTTGGCGGCGATGGCATTCGCCTGAAGACGTGGGAGCGTGGCGCAGGCCTTACCCTCGCCTGTGGGACCGGGGCCTGCGCAACGGCAGTCGCGGCGATCCGCAGCAAGCGCGCGGAGTCGCCCGTCAAGGTCACGATGCCGGGCGGTTCGCTGACGATTGCGTGGGAGCCCGGACAGCCGATCCGCATGCGGGGGACCGCGACACATGTCTTCAGCGGCCAGCTCGATATCGAGACTTTGTCGTGAGCGTCGAGACGATCACCCTCGGTTGCCGGCTGAACTTCGCCGAAAGCGAGACGATCGCGGGCACGGCGCCCGCGGATGAGGACTGGATCGTCGTCAACAGCTGCGCCGTGACCAGCGAGGCCGTGCGGCAGACGCGGCAGGCGATCCGTCATGCGCATCGCAGCCGCCCGGGCGCCAGGATTCTGGTGACCGGCTGTGCGGCCGAGCTCGATCCTACGACCTTCGAGACGATGACCGAGGTTGAGCGCGTCGTTGGAAATGCACGCAAACTCAATGCTTTCGCCGCGAATGACGTCATGACGCCAGTGCCCGCCGGGCTGATGCACAAGGTGAAGAGTTTCGTCGCCGTCCAGACCGGCTGCGACCATCGCTGCACCTTCTGCTCGATCTGGCAGGCACGCGGCCCCAGCCGCTCATTACCATTCGAAAAGATCCGCGATGCCATCGCCCACGAGATCGACCGCGGCTCGAAAGAGATCATCCTGACGGGCGTCGACATCACCGACTATGAAGGTGGCTTGGGCAATCTTTGCCGGCAGCTGCTGGATGCCGAGCCGCGGCTCCAGCGGCTGCGCCTTTCGTCACTCGACAGCATTGAGATCGACGAGCCTCTGTTCGATCTGATCGCCGGCGAATCTCGGCTCATGCCCCATTTCCATCTGTCGCTTCAGGCCGGTGACGATTTGATCCTCAAGCGCATGAAGCGTCGCCACTCCCGGAACGAAGCAGTGCGCACAGTCGAGCGGATCAAGGCCGCACGGCCGGAGGCGACGATCGGCGCCGACCTCATCGCAGGATTTCCTACCGAAACTGAGAATATGGCTGTAAATACATTGAAATTGCTCGACGATTGCGACGTGATAGCTGCGCACATTTTCCCCTTCTCCCCGCGCCCGGCGACCCCCGCGGCGCGTATGCCGCAAGTTGAGCGGGAGGCGGTGAAAGCCAGGGCTGCCCGCCTTCGTGAGACGGCGGCGAAGCGCCGCGAGCGTTGGCTCGACAGCCTCATCGGCACGAACTCGCGCATGCTCCTGGAAGCGGACGGCAAAGGACATGCCGATAATTTCGCTCCCATTGTCCTGGCCGGAGCCAAGCGCGGCGAGATCGTCGATGTGCGGATCACCGGCCGCGATGAAGATCATCTGACGAGTGTTCGCGCATGAGTTGGCTCGACCGCCTGCGCGGCGGGTTCAAGAAAACCGCGGACAAGGTCGCCGACAACCTCACCGGCATAACCAGTCGGGCTGCGCTCGATACTGCGACCCTCGATGATATCGAGGAGGCGCTGATCGCCTCCGACCTTGGCCCCGAGGCTTCGCATCGAATCCGCGAGGCTATCGCGCGGCAGAAGTTCGAAAAGCTGGACGAGCGCGGGCTTCGATCCATCCTTGCGGAGGAGATCGAGAAGATCCTCACTCCGGTTGCGAAGCCGCTGGAAATCTGGGGCTTTCCGCGGCCCCACGTGATCCTGGTGATCGGCGTCAACGGCTCCGGCAAGACGACGACGATCGGGAAGCTCGGCCAATGGCTTAAGGAGCAGGATTACGGCGTGCTGCTTGCCGCCGGCGACACTTTCCGCGCTGCCGCGATCGAGCAGCTGCAGATCTGGGGCGATCGCATTGGTGCGCCGGTCATTTCCGGCAAGGAAGGCGGCGACGCGGCCGGGATCGTGTTCGACGGCGTCAAGCAAGCGACGGCGCAGGGTATAGACGTCCTGGTCGTGGACACGGCCGGGCGTCTCCAGAACAAGGCGCATTTGATGGAGGAGCTCTCCAAGATCCGCCGGGTTCTCGGACGCCTCAATCCCGAAGCGCCGCAGGATATCCTCCTCGTCCTCGACGCGACAACCGGCCAGAACGCCCTTGCCCAAGTCGAAGTGTTCCGCGAGACGGCGGGTGTGACTGGCCTCATCATGACCAAGCTCGACGGGACGGCCCGTGGCGGCGTGCTCGTCGCCGCGGCCGAGAAATTCGGCCTTCCCATCCATGCGATTGGTGTCGGCGAGAAGGCCGACGACCTCCGCCCGTTCGATCCACGCGCGGTCGCTCGGGCAATTGCGGGACTGCCGCCGGAATGAGCACGAAAGCAGAGCCGCAAGGCGGCGCCAAGCTCCTGATCGACCTCGGACCTTTGCTGGTCTTCTTCCTGGCGAATTTCCTCGCGCCGGTGCCGCAAGCGCTGAGGATCTTCGTCGCAACCGGCGCCTTCATGGTCGCGATGGTCGTCGCGATGATCTTCTCCGCCCTCAAATATCAGCGCATTTCGCCCTTGCTCTGGTTTTCGGGGGTCATGGTCGTGATCCTTGGCGGCCTGACCATCTGGCTGCACGATCGCACTTTCATCCAGATGAAGCCGACCATCTACTACGCTTTGGTTTCCGGCCTGCTGATCTTCGGATTGCTCACCGACCGACCCCTGCTCCAGCGCGTCCTCGGTTCGACCTACCCGGGGCTGGACCAGGCGGGTTGGGACAAGCTCACCCGCAACTGGGCGATTTTCTTCGCGTTCATGGCGATCCTGAATGAATCTGTGTGGCGCAACACGAGCTGGGATTTCTGGATCGGATTCAAATTGTGGGGCGCGATCCCACTCACCTTCCTCTTCGCCGCGGCGAACATTCCGATGCTGCTGAAGCACGGCCTCATGAAGGAAGATGCAACCCCCGCAGAACCAGGACCTGTCGAATGAGCGACCCGATCCTCTCCATCCGCGGATTGCACAAGCAATATGGAACGGGTGTGCAGGCCCTCAAATCCGTCGATCTCGACATCAACCGCGGAGAGATTTTCGCGCTTCTGGGGCCGAACGGCGCGGGCAAGACGACACTCATCAACATCGTCTGCGGGATCGTCACTCCTAGCGGCGGCGAAGTGTTGGTCGACGGAAAGGACTGGCGGTCCAACTATCGATATGCACGCGAGCGAATCGGCCTGGTTCCTCAGGAGCTTACGACCGAGGCCTTCGAACCGGTCTGGCGGACCGTAACCTTTTCCCGAGGGCTCTTCGGCAAGCCGGCCAACCCGGCCAAGATCGAGGAGCTGTTGAAGCGCCTGTCCCTTTGGGAGAAGCGCAAGACGATCATGATGCACCTGTCGGGCGGCATGAAGCGCCGGGTAATGATCGCAAAGGCGCTCAGCCATGAGCCCAGCATCCTCTTCCTCGATGAGCCGACGGCCGGCGTCGACGTCGAACTCCGCCGCGACATGTGGGACTTGGTCCGCCAGCTCCGGTCCGATGGAACGACGGTCATCCTCACCACCCACTACATCGAGGAAGCCGAGGAGATGGCGGACCGCGTCGGGGTCATCAGCAGGGGCGAATTGATCGCGATCGACGAGAAGAAGTCGCTCATGGCCAAGATGGGCCGCAAGACGCTCGACATTATGCTCACCGAGCCGCTCTCATCCGTTCCGGAGGGCCTGTCGCAGTGGAATCTCCGCCTCAACAATGATGGCCACGCGCTCTGCTATGAATTCGACAGCCACGCCGATCGGACCGGAATCGCCTCGCTGATGCGGGCGCTCACGGACCAGGGCATCCAGTACAAGGACCTGTCGACCCACCAGTCGAGCCTCGAGGACATCTTCGTTGAATTGGTCCACGGAAAGCGGGAACCGGCATGAACGCTCATGGTATCGTCGCGATCTACAGGTTCGAGATGGCGCGCTGGGGCCGGACGCTCTGGCAAAGCCTGATCACTCCGGTAATCACGACTGCACTCTATTTCGTGGTGTTCGGGTCGGCGCTGGGCAGCCGAATGACCGCGATGGAAGGCGTCAGCTACGGCGCTTTCATCGTTCCCGGGCTGACCTTGCTGTCGGTCTTCATGCAATCGATATTCAACGCCAGCTTCGGTATTTATTTTCCGAAGTTTACGGGTACGATCTACGAACTTCTCTCAGCTCCGATCTCGAGTTTCGAAGCCGTGATCGCTTATGTCGGAGCCGCCGTCACAAAGTCCGTCATCCTGGCGCTGGTCACGCTCGCGACCGCTTATTTGTTCGTCGATGTGCGGATCGATCATCCGCTGGCGATGATCCTGTTCCTCGTCGGGATCAGCGCCGGCTTCTGCCTGTTCGGCTTCGCGATCGGCGTCTGGGCGCAAAATTTCGAGCAGCTTCAGATCATCCCGATGCTGGTGATCACGCCCCTCACCTTCCTCGGCGGCGCATTCTACTCGGTGAAAGCGCTCGGTGAGCCGTGGCGAACGATCACACTGATCAACCCGATCGTCCATGTGATCAGCGGCTTCCGCTGGAGCTTCTACTCCGTGGCGGACGTGCCTGTCTGGTCGAGCGTCGCCGTCACGATCGGCATCATCGCCATCTGCATGGCCGTCATCACCTGGATGTTCCGCACCGGCTATCGACTCAAGCAATAGCTGCAGGCAGACTGCCGCGGGGAATAAGGGGGGCTCTGATGCAGACTCAAAAATTAGTAAGGGCTCTGGCCTGGGCCTATGCGCTGCTATTCGTCGGAGTAACGGTGCTCGGCTACGTTCCCGCGTTCCTCGACGAACAAGGGAATCTCTTCGGCCTGTTCAGGCTGCAATGGTGGGACGACGCGCTCCACCTTGGCTCCGGGCTTTGGGCCGCGATCGCTGCGTACGCCTCCTATAACGCCAGTCGCACCTATTTCCGGATCTTCGGTCCACTCTATTTCTTCGACGGAGTCCTCGGACTCATCACCGGCATGGGATATCTCGACCTCGGCATCTTCCTCCACGGCCCGATGGACGTCCCGCTGCAGCCGCGCATTTTCATGAATGTGCCGCACATCCTGATTGGAGGAGTGGCGATCATTGTCGGCTATTTGCTGGCGAAGCGCCCGGCCGACCAGCCCGCAGCCGCGTGAAGCGCCGCTGGAAGATCGTCCTCAGCGCGAGCGGAGTTTTGCTCGCGCTCGCCCTCGCGCCGATTATCACCATTGAGACCACGTGCCGTTCGCCGATCGAGGGACTGGACACCGGCGGCTATCAACCGCTTGTCAGGGACGCAGCCTGGAAGCGCTCGGAGGCCAGGACCTGGCTCACTTACCCCGAATGGCACATCGTCTATTCGGCTGAGAGCTTCGGGCATTATCTCGAGCGGAATCCGCCGAGCGGCTATCATTATCTTCGCGACGTGCGCGGCTTCTGGTCGAGCTATTGCGCAATGAATCAGGCCGCGGCCGGCCAGGTGACCGTCGGCGACCGGCTGATGCTCTATACGATCGGGCTGAGCTTTTCGGCGGAGCTCATGATCAAGGCAGCCTATGAAAACACCATTGGCCGTACCTCGGAATGGCTCGGCGGGTGGCATAGCGCTGACGACCGCTACGCAACCCAGGTCCAGCAGCGTTACGGCATCTTCCTTCACGAAATCCCATGGTACGAATTTCCGTTCGGTCAGGCGTTTTCCGGCCTGTGGCGGACCAGCGAGCCGCACGAGAAATTCCGCCATTGGGAGCGCCGCCTCGCGCTTAGTTCGGAATATGGCGTGAAAGCCGGCTATGCGAAGTTGATCGGCTGGGCATCGGGGGCGAGCCTCGGCCGCGACGAGCGAACCTTGCGCTTCGTCGCGGTTGCCGATCCGAAGACGCTCACAGCGGTCGATCCCCGCCTGACCGTCGTCGGCACGCTTGGTAAGGGAGAGCTCATCGTCGAAGCCCCGCGCTATGCCCATTTCACGGACCTATTGACCAAGCTTTCGAAGAGCCCGGTCGAGCTTAAGGAAATCAGCGGCAACGATGACGTCCTGCTCACCCTCCTGCTGCCGCCCCGCGCCCCCGTGCCGGGTCCTGGAGCGCATCTGCTCACGATACCGATGGACGACCCGCCTGGATGGCAGCGCATCGCCTTGTCGGTGAAGGTCCCGGACTTGCTCCCAATCCTCAACCACGCTCAGCTCAATGGCGAGCGCGTCGAACACGTTTACGACTACTGACAATCAGCCGAATGCCGGTGCGTAACGGTCGTACCACGTGTTCCGGAAGAGCCCGTCCGGATCCCACTTGCGCTTGGCCGCGAAGAAGCCGCGGATTTCGGGATAGGATCGTTCGAGCTGCTCCGGACTGTAGTAGAGCTGATAGGGCAGGAAGAAGCGGCCGTGATGCGCCAGCGTCAGGTCGATGAGGTCGCTCGTCAGCCGTGCCATCTTCGCATTGCCGTCAGCATCGGTGCGCTGGTTCAGATAGAGCACGATCGAATAGGCTGGCTCGGGCGCGTAGCTGAGCGCGTTATGCTCCTTCCCGACGACCCGGATGGATGCATTGAGCAGATTGGCATCCTGCTTGCGGATGACGTCTCGCAGTCCCGCGATAAACGGCCCGAGCTCGCTTCTCGGAACGAAATATTCGTGAAGGATGTCGGTGTCGTTCTTCATCGCATTCTTCAGATAGGGAACACTGTCGTGCATCGGGTCATTGCGCGACACGAGGCATGCCTCCCCATCCTTCATCGCCTGCGCGCGCGTTACGGTGCAGGCCTCGAAGCGATGCTCCAGATGCTTCTCGGACCACCATTTGAAGCTTTGAAAAGCCGAGGATTTTTTCGCGAGGTTCACCGTGAGCCGGCGCATTTTGACCGAAGCGATGTCGCTCAGCGGCGCGCGCTCGGCGTGCGGATCGTCGATGCGGTGGTACGAATAGATGAGAGCCTCGCCGAGCAGCGAGCCTGGCGCGGTCGAAAGGTGGACGTACATCAGCCCGATCGATGGATCGGCGAGGATCTTCTCCAGCCGCTCGGGCAGATCCTTGGTCGCGACGACTTCCCGCTCGCTCTGGTAGATGTCGTTCGGCACGACCTCGAGCTCAGCCGATAGAATGACCCCGAACAGCCCGTAGCCGCCAACCACGAGGTTGAAGAGCTCGGGATTCTGGTCGTGCGATGCGGTGACCACCTGCCCGTCCGCCCGCATCACCCGAAGCGAGCGGATCGAATCCATGACTGCGCCCGCATGATGATCCATCCCGTGTGCGTTGACGGAGATCGATCCGCCGACGGTGAAAATGTCCGTCGACTGCATCGCCTTGACCGCGAAGCGCGGATGGATCGACTTCTGGATGTCATGCCAGGTCGCGCCGGCGCCGACCGTCACGGTCGAGCTTTCCGGATGAAGCTCGATCCGGTTCATCCGCCTCATGTCGAGCATGATGCCGCCTCGACGGAAAGCCTGGCCGCCCATGCTGTGGCGAACACCCGCCGGCGAAATCGTGAGTTTTGTCGCCTTGGCATAGGCCAAAGCCTCGGCCACTTCCGCCTCGGTGCGTGGTGCGACGATCCCGGCAATGGCGGTGCGGTCGACGCAGCTCGCATCATTGACCGAGCCGCCCTTCTGCTGCCAGCGAGGCTCTGGCGCCTGCGCTGAGGCTGCGACCTCCGGCTCGAGCAGCGGAAGGGCGCCGCCTCCGCAATCTTTTTCGCCCTGGGGATCGGCCGCCAGCGGTGCGACCAAAACCCCCGTCCCCACCGCCGCGATCGCGATCGTGGACGCACCAATGACCAACGCCTTACGCTTCATCCCGCCCCCTTCGGGGGGAGGGTATTAAGACCGGCTAAACCGCGCGCAAGTCGTGGCGGTTAGGCAGTAAGCTCCGGCGATCGGGCTTCAGCGCCTTCCTGATTGGCGCGATCCAGGCCCTTGCCGTCGAGGTTCTGAGCGACGAATTCCCAGTTCACGATGTTCGACAATACCGAGGTCGCGAACTTCGGCCGCTCGTTGCGATAGTCGATGTAATAAGCATGCTCCCACACATCGAGCGTGAAGAGCGGCAGCATCCCGTCGTGGACGATCGGCGTGTCGGCGTCATGAAGCGATGTGATCTTCAGCTGGTCGCGGTCGAGCACCAGCCAGGCCCAGCCGCTGGCAAAGTGATTGACCGCCTCTTCCTGCAGCTTTTGGAGCATCTGGTCAGTACCGCCGAAGCTGTCGTCGATCATCTGCGCCAGCCTGCCGTCAGGCTTCTGTCCGCGTGCCGGTGCAAGACACTGCCAGAAGAAACTGTGGTTCCACAGCTGTGCGCTGTTGTTGAACAGTTTCGAATTGCCCGATTGCTTCGCCCGTTTGACGACGTCGATCAGCGACGCGCCAGTGAGGTTCTGATCGCTCTCGATGAGCTCGTTTGTCTTGGTAACATAGGCCTTGTGATGCTTGCCGTGATGAAATTCGAGCGTCTCGGCCGACATGTGCGGAGCGAGCGCATCCTTGGCGTACGGCAGTTCGGGCAGCTGGAAGGGCATGGCGAGGTCTCCTGGGAAGGGTCGCACTAACAACGATGCTGGCGGCTACCGGCTCCGCTGCTCGTCGCACCCGCTTGCGAATTAATCCCGCCGAGCCTTAAGAGACGTCGTGAACCGCGACAAAGCGGCAATGGGGGTTGAAATGGCCAAGTTCTTCGAAAATCTGTTCCTCGTCCTGGGCGTCGGCCTCGTGCTGGCGATCCTCCTCATTCTCGCACCGTCCGGGGACTCCGGATACAATCCGGCCTACGGCACGGTGAACGGCGTCCTGCAGTGGCTCCATGTCTTCTTCGGGGTCACCTGGATCGGCCTGCTTTATTATTTCAATTTCGTGCAGACTCCGACCATGCCGAAGGTGCCGGCCGAGCTGAAGCCCGGAGTCACCAAATATATCGCGCCCAGCGCACTCTTCTATTTCCGTTGGGGAGCCGCGTTCACGGTGTTGACCGGCCTGCTTCTTGCCTGGTCCTACGAAGAGCTCGACGACGCCTTGCTGCTGCAACCAAGCGCGCGGCTGATCGGGATCGGTATGTGGCTGGCGCTGATCATGGCATTCAACGTCTGGTTCATCATCTGGCCAGCGCAGAAGAAAGTGCTTGGGCTGGTGCCTGCCGAGGATGCGGAAAAGGCGAGCGCGGCGAAGCGTGGGCTGATCGCATCGCGGACGAACGTCCTCCTATCGATCCCCATGCTGCTGTGCATGACTAATTTCCACTAGGACGCAGCATGCCCGGCAAACCGGGGGCGCTTGCCGGGCACGCGCGCATCAGCCCATGCGCCGACGCGGGCGTTGAATCACGAACGTTGCGACGAACGACCGCGGTGCATCAATGAACGGCGTCTCAAGCCTGTTTTAAGCCGGCGTGTCCTGAAGCTTGTGCCGTTTGAGCGCGTGGCGGAGTTGGTCGTAGCTCAGCCCTAGTGCCGAGGCCGTCGCCCGCTGGTTGTAGCGATTGCGCGCCAGGGCATCCTCGAGAAGCGACCGTTCGTAGGATGCGACGGCCGCGCGGAAATCGTCGACTGCCGACGATGGCTGCGGGTGTGGCGCGGCTACGGCCGCCGTCTCCTCGGCGTAGACCTCGATCGGCGGACTGTGCGGCGCCTGCACGCTGGTCGGCGCCCAGGGCGAATGGAATGGGTCAAAGATAATCTCGTCGATGGGGCGTTCGGGATCCTCGTGACGATAGACCGCCCTTTCGATCACATTGCGCAGTTCGCGAACGTTGCCGGGCCAGTGAAAAGCCTCGAGTTCGCCCATGGCGCGCGAAGTGAAGCCCGGCCAGTTCGGCCAGTCGAGCTCGACCGACATCCGGCGTCCGAAATGCTCCGCGAGAAGCGGCACATCGCCCTCACGGGCCCGAAGCGGCGGAAGCGTTATGACCTCGAACGACAGCCGGTCGAGCAAGTCCGCTCGGAATCGCCCCTTGTCGACCTGGTCTGGAAGGCTCGCGTTGGTGGCGGCAACGATGCGGACATCGACCGAAATCGGCTTCGACGCACCGATGCGAGTGATCTCGCCATATTCGACCGCACGAAGCAGCCGATCCTGCGCCGGCATCGACAAGGTCCCGAGCTCGTCGAGGAACAGAGTTCCGCCATCGGCCTCCTCAAAGCGCCCGTGCCGCGTCTTTGCGGCGCCGGTGAAGCTTCCCGCCTCATGACCGAACAGCTCGGCCTCAATGAGGTTTTCGGGTAAAGCCGCGCAGTTCATGATGATCAGGGGGCCGGCCCAGCGTGAGGACAAATGATGCAGGCGCTCGGCAATGAGCTCCTTGCCCGTGCCGCGCTCTCCGATCACCAAGACAGGACGATTGAGGGGCGCCGCGCGGCTCGCGCGCTCGACCGCGTCGAGAAACGCCAGACTCTGCCCAATGAATTGTTCGGCCCGCTCCACGCACCACCTGTTGGTGGCAAATCCCACCATTTGGCAAGGATTTTCACGCCTTGCAGCTCGCGAAAAATGAAGAATTTTGGGAGTTCCGCCCATTCCGCGATTTTGGCACAACTCTTGTATAGTCTAAGCCAGTGAACTGGGCCCAGATTGTGATTTCGGAGCATTTGGAATGAGTATCTTTTCGCGGACGCGCGACATTTTCGCGGCCAACATGACCGAGCTTCTCGATCGCTCGGAAGACCCGGCCAAAATGATCCGGATGATCATCCTCGAAATGGAGGAGACGCTGGTGGAGGTGCGCGCTTCGGCGGCACGGTGCATCGCTGACGCCAAGGAAATGCGTCGCGCCCTCTCGCGCCTCGATGAGCTTCAGAAGAGCTGGACGGAGAAAGCGGAACTTGCGTTGTCCAAGGAACGCGAGGATCTCGCCAAGGCGGCGCTGATCGAACGGCAGAAGGCTGCCGACATGGGTGACGGCCTGCGCGCGGAAATCGCGCAAATCGATGAGACGCTCAAGAGCTACGAAACGGACATTGCCAAGCTCCAGGCCAAGCTGCGTGAGGCCCGCGCCCGGCAGAATGCGATCCAGACGCGCTTCGAGAGTGCGGTGACGCGCGCCAAGGCCCGCGAAATCATGAACGGCAACCGTACCGAGGATGCTTTCTCGCGCTTCGAGTTGCTCGAGCGGCGCGCTGATTTCGCCGAGGGCCGCGCCGATGCGCTTGGAATGACGGGGCCGAAGAGCCTCGAGGAAGAGATTGCGGAGTTGAAGGCCGCGGAGTCGGTCGACAAGGAACTGGAAGCGATGAAGGCCGCTCTTAAGGCCAAGGGGAAGTAATCAATGGATGACGTCTTAATTCCTGTCCTGATCTGCGGGATGCTCTTCGTAGCCCTCCCGTGGCTGATCTTTCACTATGTGACGAAATGGAAGCAGGCAGCGACGCTCACTGCCGGGGACGAAAAGCTCCTCGACGAGCTTCACGATGCCGCGCGGCGGTTGGACGATCGTCTTTGCACGATCGAGCGCATCATGACTGCCGAAAACCCGAACTGGAAGCAGGAATGCCTGCCCGGCCGCGAGGCGAGCCAGCGGTTGCTGGCGGACGGAGAATAAGATGCCACAGGAACAATACCCCGATGAGCGCCGGTACCTGACGGAGCAGCCGGCGAGCCGGACGCGATTCTATCGCGACAAGCGGAACGGCAAGGTCATGGGTATCTGCGCCGGTATCGCGGATTACACCGGCTTTGATGTGACGCTCGTCCGGATCTGCATGATCGCCGCCCTTTTCCTCAGCAGCGGGTCGATCATCCCGATCTATTTCATCGCCGGGTGGCTTGCGCCGAAGAAACCGCGTGAACTGGACTATGTGGACCGAGAGGAAACCCGCTTCTGGCAGGGCGTTCGTGCTTCGCCGGCACGGAGCGCGCGCGATATCCGCTCCAGGTTCAGGGACATCGATCGGCGCCTTGCCGACATCGAAAGCTATGTGACGACCGAGAATCGCACGCTCGCCCGTGAGATCGAGCAACTGCGGTAAGGGGGCTCAAGAATGCAAAAGACGGATCTTGCCGAACAGGTGATCGTACCAAACCTTCCATGGATGATCGGCGGCGGCTTGCTCCTCGGCCTCGTTGCCATCCTCGGATGGATTTTCACGACCTGGCTCCGGGTTCGCCATGGCTATCCGCTCGAAACATCATGGGGCACACCGCTCGAGCCCGGCGCCGGCAAGGAAGCTGCCGAACGGATCAAGCTCCTGACCGGCGAAAATGCACAGCTCCGGGCCGAGCTCGGTTCGGTTCGGGATCGCCTCGAGACGCTCGAGCGGATCGCGACCGACCAGCCTTCGAAGCTTGCACGCGAGATTGACGCGCTCGGGATCGATAAAGGAGGGCGTGCCTGATGCATTCGATAACTGCGATCATGCTCGCATCGATTATCATTGGCCTCCCAACGATCATGGTGATGATCATCGCCAACCGATTCTTCCGCTTCCGTGAGAAGAAGCTTGAGGTCGAAGCGGCCTTGGCAGCGGAAAAAGCCGCACAATATGCGTCACGGTCCATGGAGTTGGAGCAACGCGTGCGCGTGCTTGAACAGATCGTCACCGATCGCGGCGCGGAGACCGCGCAGCAGATTGAAGCGCTGCGCGGCCAAGAGCGGATACCGGCGAAGGATGAGACCCGTTGAACGCTTTTGAGTTCGTCCTTGTTCTCGTGCTGATCGTGTTCGGGTTCACGATTATCCGACACAAGATGGGCATTCCCGTGCGCTCGATGCGGGAAATGCGGGGCGAGCCGGTCAACCACGACGAAAACAAGCGCTTGCGCAATCAGGTGCAACAGCTTCAGGAGCGAATCCGGGTGCTTGAGCGGATCGTCACCGACCGCGGTGCCGAGACCGCCGCGCAGATCGAAGCGCTGCGAGAGCGAGACCAGCTAGAAGAAGAGGACAAAGCTTGATGGAAGGCGGGCAAATGATGGTGGTGATGATCGTGGCGATCGTCATGATCGCATCGATCGTCAGGGCGAGGTACGGTTACGGCCGCTACGGACGCCGCGGTGATCCCGGAATTCCCCCGCAAGAGCAGGCCGAGACCCTGCGGCTGCGCGATGAGGTCAAGGAGCTGAAGGAGCGCATCAGGGTCCTCGAACGGATCACGGTCGAGAAAGAAAACAGCCTTTCGCGCCAGATCGAGGAGCTGCGCGACCGGTGACAGGGAGGCGGGCGGGGATTATCTGCCTGTCGTGACCACGCTTCCCGCCATCGACGAAATCTACGACGAATATGAGCTTCTCGATCCCGAGGATCGGTACCGGCTACTGATCGATCTCGGACGGAAACTTGAACCGATGCCCGACGTGCTCAAGACCGACGCGACGAAAGTCCGTGGATGCTCGGCGTCCGTGTGGGTTTATCCGACCGTCCAGGACCGGCGCTTGCATTTCCTGGCGGACAGCAACGCGGCGATCACAAAGGGCATCGTCGCGCTGATCCTGTCTGCGGTGCAGGACAAGCCTGCCGCCGAAGTCGCGCGGATTGACGTCAACGAAGCTCTCGCGCCGTTCGAGCTCCGCAAGCACCTCAGCGCCAATCGCACCCAGGGCGTGCCGAATATGATCGCGCTCGTGAAGCAGACGGCGGAGCGTTACGCCGCCGCGGCCTGAGCGCACCCCTAGAGTCGGATCCGCCCGTCGACGCGTTCGGTCTTGTTGACGTCGACCATTGCCAGCATCGCCAGCCAGCGCGCCGCGCGACCCGTCTCGAAACCCAGCACGACGTCGCGGCCGACGGGTTCGGCATAGGTACCGAACACCCGATCCCAGATCGGCATGTCGCCGAAGTTCCGGGCATGCACGTCCCGCTCATGGTGCAACATGTGAGCCTCGGGCCGCTGAATGATCCAGCCGGTCCACGCGGGAGTCTTCACGTTCCAATGCTGGTAGAGGGCAACGGCAAATCCCCAAAGGCCGGCCCAGGCCGCCGCATGTGGGGTCGCATTCGTCAGGCCGGCTGCAATCAGGCCGGTAAGAACGCCTTGGACGATGGAATCTACCGGGTGGAAGATCATGGCCGATGATATGTCGACGCGCGCCACACCGTGGTGCAATTGATGCCCGGCCCGCCACAGCAGGTCGAAATAATGCATGGTCCGGTGCGCCCAATAACCGAGGAATGTTGTGAGCACCCAAACCGGAATCGCCGCCCAATTCCCCCAGCCGTTAAGATTGGCGATTGCCATTGGCGGCAAGAGTGGAACGATCAGCAAGGGCGTTCCGACGTAAACGACCAGGGTTCCCGCGAAGCAGGCCAGGCCGATCAGTCGCCAGTTGCGGATGTCAGGCATGGCTCGACCGGAAGGAGCCACAGCTTCGATAGCCAGGAACAGCAAAAAGCTTGCGGGGATGGCTAACAGCATCGCCGTGTCGAAATCCATCGCTTGCCCCCGTGCGACTGAAGTCGGTCGCTCGATATTTACCGTTGATGATGCCTGCGGTCCATGAGGAGGGTCAGATCGCCTTGCCGGTCCTTCGCTCCTCGGCGCTCCTCAGGACATCATAGGCCGCCTGAATCTCGCGGAAGCGCTTTTCGGCTTCCTTGTCGCCCTGTTTCAGGTCCGGATGATGCTCCTTGGCCAGCTTGCGGTAGACGGTCCGTATGTCCTTGAACTCGACATCCGGCTCCAATCCAAGAACGGACAGGGCTTTCATCTCATCGCGGCTGCGCGTGCCGTCGCCCGGACCTGCCCATTTGTAGTGGGCGGATCTGCGAAAACCCGACCCATCCCGTTCCTCGTCCGCGGCACGTTTGGCCGCCTCTTCAGGGCTGAGGCCCGCGAAGTAATTCCAGTTCCTGTTGTACTCCGCCGCGTGGGCTTCGCAGAAATACCAGCGATCCTTGCTGTTCGGGGCCTTGGGCGCCGGCCGGTCGCCAATCTGGTTGCAGCCCTCACGGTCGCACAGGCGCACCTTTGCCGCCGCGCGGCCCTTGTCTCCATAGGACCGCCAGCGCGGGAATCCCCAGTCGTCCGATCTCTTCTGCTTCGGCATTCGTATCCTGAATAGAAAAATCGCCCCGCCATTGCGAGCGGGGCGATGCGCCAGAGGGCCTGTAAGCCGGGTTCTGTCCTCCGCCACAGTCTGCAGACGTAGGCGGATGTGCGGCCATTCCTCTAGGGGACGAGTTGCCCCGCCCCTCCAGCAACCAACCCGGACGGCGAGCCGGAACCAGGCCCATGTGCCGTCCCTATTCGGTCTTGCACCCGGTGGGGTTTACCGTGCCGGCCCCGTTGCCAGGACCGCGGTGCGCTCTTGCCGCACCCTTTCGACCTTGCCCGTCCGAAGGCGGGCGGTACGCTTTCTGTGGCACTATCCCTGAACCACCGTCGCAAAAAGCTAGGCAGTCCGCCGGGCGTTACCCGGCACCGTAGTTCCATGGAGCCCGGACTTTCCTCGTGCCTCTTGCGAGACCCGCGACCGCCCAACCCTCTGGCGCCGCCCATATAGGGGGAAAGGAGAGGTTGTTCGAGTCAATCGCAATCCGGGTCTGCTCTTGTGGAGGACGGCAGGAAGAAAAAGGGGCGAGACGATCGCTCGTCTCGCCCCGATTTCTTCGACAAATCAAGCCCGCTTAGAGGCCGCGCTCCGGAGCCGGCGCCGGCGGCGGAGGCGGTGGAGGCGGAGCCGGACAGGTGTCCGTCGCCAGGATCACCGATCCGTCCGGGCACGTCTGCGTCGCCGGAGGCGGTGGCGGAGGTGGCGGCGGCGGAGGCGGCGGAGGCGGCGGAGGCGGCGAGTAGAAGTTGTAGATCAGGCTCGCCATCAAGCTGTGCGAACGCCAGCGGCCGTCCAGCGTGATCGGAACGCTCTGCTCGTCCTCGCCCGAGAACTTCAGGTTCGGAACGTTGAAGAAGCGATACTTCAGGCCAACGTCGATGTTCTGGCTGACAGCGTAGCGCAGGCCGAGAATGCCCTGCCAGGCAAGACCGCTGTCCTTGTCCGAGAAATCGATCGCTCCGTTGGGCGTCAGCGCGTCGGCGCTATACTTGACGCTCGCGAGACCGACACCGACACCGGCATAGCCGCTGAGGCCGTCTTCGTTGCCGAAGTCGAGCAACAGGTTGACCATCGCCGACAGCGCCTTCGCGCTTCCGTCGGCGTCATAGGCGTCACCCGCCGATGCGCCGCCAGCGAGGATCGGATCGATCCGCAGCTGGTTCACGTTT
>DATLOY010000126.1:0-3034 GCA_035536015.1 Sphingomicrobium sp. | reverse complement strand
TCAAGAGCCTGGAAAAGGACGGGCTGATCGACCGTGCAAACCCGCGCTCGATCCATATCGGCGACTGGCGCAAGCTCGCTGAGGTTGGGGATTTCGACAGCGGCTATCTGCATCTCAAGGGTGATGAGCAGGCCCTGATCTGATTCAAGTGAGCCGAAGGAACTGACATAGGTTAAAATGCGTTGGGATCGCTATCGCGGACTCTGTCTGAGCTGTCCGCGACCGAGAGACCCCAAGCTCCCGCTCGAAAAAGGGAGACCCATGCTCGGCTCGATCCTCATTGTAGATGGGAACGCCTACAACGGCTTCGGCCTGTCGCTCGCAATTGAGGAGAATGACGGATGCGTCGCCGGGCCCGTTGCAACGGCCGCCGATGCCCGCATCATCCTCGATTCCCGTCCGATTGCCGGAGCCATCGTGGATTGTGATGATGACGGATCCGAAGCGGCGGACGTCGTCATGCTTCTTGCCGGAAAAGGCATCCCGACCGTCGTCCAGACGGTTTGGCCCACGCCGTCGGCGCTTCAGGCCCTCAACGGAAGAGCGACAGTGCTCGTCAAGCCGGTCGACGCAAGGCTCGTGCTGGACGCGCTTCTTGCCGAGATCAGAAGGACGGACCAGGCGTCCGAACCGCCTTGCTGAAACACTGATTGGACCGAAGTCTACCGAAGCGGTGACACGCCGATCGCGACGACCAGCCGGTCGTGGACCTTGCCGTCGCTCTCGACGCGAACCTCCGCGCCGAAAAAGGGCGTGCCGTTGCAGACTTCTTCGACTCCGATCTGCAGGGCGCTCTTCAGCGCTTCCGCGCGGGCTTCCTGGGCGGAAGGCCGATCGATCTCATTGCTATTGTCATAGTCAGTGTTGATGACACGGATTTGAAATGTCGGCATCGCTCGAGCGTCCTAGGCTCAGCCGGTTGAGGCGCATTAACCTGGATTTGGACCGGTTCCGGAAAGCTTGGCCGATCAATCGTCGGCAGGGTAGCGAGCGTTCACGATTCCCCAGACCACGCCGAGCGCGAACCCCGCCCAGGCG
Organism: Sphingomicrobium sp.; assembly: GCA_035536015.1. GTDB lineage: Bacteria > Pseudomonadota > Alphaproteobacteria > Sphingomonadales > Sphingomonadaceae > Sphingomicrobium. The sequence goes on along the minus strand of DATLOY010000126.1, from coordinate 1,996 downwards.
AGCTTGGCATATGGCGAATCGACGCCCGTTATCATGATCGTCAGGACGCCAAAAAAGCCGAGCACGTAAAAGCCCGGAGGCGAGCCCTTGCCGGCGAGCTCGTAAGCGATCCAGTCCCCGGCCCGCGTGAACCCCAGTTCCTTGGTCGTCTTGAACTGATTCCGCCTGCCTCTCGAGACCAATAGCAGGAGAGCCAGGCTGCCCACGATGATCGTCAGGCTGTCGGACAACCAGAGCGGCGCAGACGTCCAAGCGCTGACAAGCGCGGCACATAATGTGAATACGACGATCAGGGGTGCCCGCTTCGAAAGCATGTCGAGGAATTGAGTGACCCGCACGTCCCCGATTATCGGCGCCAAGTTCGGGCCCGGCAACAGACGCTGACGCACTCAGCTGCGGACCGACGCCGATCAGCAGATGCCCGCCTCGAGCGCCACTCGGACCAGATCCGCCGTTCGGTTGACGCCCAATTTGGCTTTGATCTGCGTGCACGTATTGGCGATCGTCTTGTATCCCAGGCCGAGCGCGTCCGCGATTTCGCTGAGACTGCGTCCTCGGGCCAGGAGGCGAATGATTTCAAGGTCGCGCGGTGTGAGCTGCTCCAGGGGCTCCGTCGCCGGTGCCGGGTTGAGCACGAGCGCCTGGGCGAGCTCGCTCTCGATATAGCGCCCGCCTGATGCGACCTGCTTGATGGCAGTGACGAGCTCGTCCGGGGCGATATTTTTGCTGATGTAGCCGCGGGCCCCGGCCTCCATCGCGCGGGTCACGTAGAGCGGCTCCGCGTGCATGCTCAGCACAAGTACGGGCAGGTTCGGCGCCACGGCGGCGAGCCGGCTCAGCAGTTCGAGCCCGCCAAGTTCGGGCAGGTTCATGTCGAGCAGAACGAGGTCGAGCGGCCGCGTGCGAGCGAGCGCCAGCGCCTCTCGTCCGGTCGCCGCTTCAAGCACCTCCCCCTCGAACAGGCCGCGAAGAAGCCGGCGAAGCCCTGCTCGCACGATCGCATGATCGTCGACGATCAGGATATTCATGCGACCATCCGATCCTCATTTGGCCCGAACTTGGCAGAGACCGTCCAACCCTCGCTTCCGCGCTCGATCTGCAACGACCCTCCGGCGGCCTGCACCCGCTCGCGCATGCTGACCAGTCCCAGGCCCGGCGCGTCCGCGGCAGCGGATTTCGCTGTGCCCTGGTTCGCGACAGTCGCGACGACGCGGCCTGCTGCCTCGGCAATACGGATGCTCAGGCGCGTCGTTTCGGCATGGCGTAGCGCATTGGCGACGGATTCCTGCACCACGCGATAAATCACGTCGCGCAAGCGCTCGGGCACGTCAGTGTCGGCCCCGTCCAGTTCGGTGACGAAATTGACGTTCGGCTGTCGCGTCTCCCAAAATCTGACCAGGTCGCCGATCGCGGCTTCCAGCCCCAGTTCGGCGGCGCGGGTGGGCCGAAGACGTGCGATCAGTTCCCGCACCTGACGCTGCATGTGGCTGACGGCGCTCTGGATCGATCGTAGCTGGTCGGGAATCGGTCCCGTTTGGTTCCGGCTGACGCATTGGCCGATCATCTCGGCATCGAGCGCGACCGCGAAGAGATGCGGCCCGATCTCATCGTGCAGGTCGCGTGCGATGTCGGCGCGCTCTTCGTCCTGGATGGTCAACAATTGGGCCTCGAGCGCCCGGTTGCGCTGGTCGATTTCGGCAAGCCGCTCCGCCATCGCATTGAAGCCGAGTTGCAGGCTGTGAAGCTCGGGTGGCCCCTTTTCGCGGACACGCTCGCGATATCCGCTTGCGCCAATCCCCTCGAATGCTCGGGACAGGTCGGCGAGCGGCGCAAGCGCTCGGCCGATCACCCAGTAGATCAGCGCGAGGCCGATCATGACGGCAATTGCGAACACTGCGGCCGCGTTGACGCTGGCCGACCACAGCGCCGCAATGTCGCTGGCCGGTTCCGGCTGCAATGTCAGGACGTCGCGGCTGCCATCCGGAACCTCAACCGT
>DATLOY010000125.1:0-9249 GCA_035536015.1 Sphingomicrobium sp. | reverse complement strand
CACGTCGTCGCGCTGGCTCGTGCTGACGAGCGCACCCATGCGCGTGTCCTCAGCGCGAGGATCGCCGACCTTGGTCTTCGCCAGCCGTTCGGAAAGCGCCTGCTGGACCGCGTCGAGATATTCGGCGGGCGCCATGGCGCGACGGATCGCCGTGCACTTCTGGCCCGCCTTGACCGTCATCTCCGTCGCGACTTCATTGACGAAGAGGTCGAACTCGGGTGTTCCGGGAGCGGCGTCCGGCCCAAGCAGCGACGCATTGAGGCTGTCCTGCTCGGCAACGAAGCGAACGGATTCGCGGATGACCGTTGGATGGGCGCGCAGCTTTAGCGCGGTTGATGCCGAACCCGTGAAACTCACGATGTCCTGGCCGGTCAGGTGATCGAACAAGTCGCCTACGCTGCCGACGATCAGCTGGATCGCGCCTTCCGGCAGGACCTTCGCATCGATCATGATCCGGAAGGCGGCTTCGGTGAGATAGGCCGTCGCCGACGCCGGCTTCACGATTGCGGGCACGCCCGCGAGCAGGGTCGGCGCGAGCTTCTCAAGCATCCCCCACACGGGAAAGTTGAAGGCATTGATGTGGACCGCCGCCCCCTGAAGCGATGTGTAGATATGCTGGCCGACGAACGTCCCGTTCTTCGACAGCGGCTCGAGCTGGCCGTCGAGCAGCACGTGCGCGTCGGGCAGTTCGCGTCGACCCTTCGACGAAAAGGAAAAGAGCGTTCCCGCGCCGCCTTCGATGTCGATCCAGCCGTCCTTGCGCGTCGCGCCAGTCTGGTAATTGAGCTCGTACAGCTCCTCCTTGCGCGCCATGATCGCCAGGCCGAGCGCCTTGATCATGCGCGCTCGCTCGTGGAACGTCAGCTTCCGGAGCGCTGGACTGCCGACTTCGCGCGCGTGGCGAAGCATTTGACCGAAATCGAGGCCGCCTGAGCCGGTCGTTGCGACAGTCGAGCCGTCGATGGCGCTCGGGATTTCGATCGCGCTGTCACCGGCGGTCCAGCGATCGCGTTCGTAGTTTAGGAGCCTGAGAGTCTTCATGGCCGCCCCTTAGAGGAAGTTTCAGCCCGCGAGCAGGGGCCAAAGCACCATGACCAGGCCAACCATGCTGATGACGAACACGATGGTGCGAATGACCGGGATCCCGGCTGCATATAGCGGCAAATAGACGATCCGTGCGCCAAGCCATATCCACCCGCCCAGCGCAGTCGAAGCGCTGGTCCGGTTCGCCAATACGACGCCAAGAAGGGCGACAATCGCGATCGGAAACGTCTCCTCGAAGTTCGCTTGAGCCCGCATCACTCTCCCGGTGATGGGGGACGGCGGTGAAAGCTCTTCGTCGCGCGCGCCGACGTTCCATTTGCGACCGTATTGCGCCGTTTTGAAGCGCGTCGCGGTGAAGATGTTCACGAAGAGCAGCACCGCGCCGAGCGTGAGAATCTTCAGTTCGACCGGCATTTCGTCCCCCTTTGAAAAGAAATCAGAGCATTCGAATGTCGAAGCGCCGCGTCGTCGGGTGGCTGCTCGACAGCCCGCCGTCGACCACCAGCGCGGCTCCATTGACGTAGCTGGCGTCGTCGGACGCGAGGAACAAGGCCGCTCGGGCAATCTCGTCGGGCTCCCCGCCTCGGGCCGCTGGATTCAACTCGCCGATGCGGGCTTCCTGGCCGCGATCGCGTGCCATGTCATAGATCGGCTTCGTCATTCCCGTTTCGATCAGGCCCGGGCAGATCGCGTTCACCCGAATGCCGCTGCCCGAAAGCTGCTGCGCCGCCGTCTGAACGAGGTTGATCACACCCGCCTTGGATGCGGAATAGGCCGCTCCCCCTGCACCTGAGCGGAGGCCGGCAACGCTCGCCGTGCAAATGATCGAACCGCCGCCACGCAGATTCATCAATGGCGCGGCATGCTTGATCGCGAGGAACGGACCGATGAGGTTGACCCGAAGGATCTCGGCCCAGTCCTCCGCCGTCTGTTCGGAGATTGAGGCAAAGCCGCCGGAAATGCCGGCATTGGCGAAGAAGATGTCGAGGCCGCCATGCTCTTTCACGGTGGCCTCGACGAGCGTGTGAACGGCACCTTCATCGCCGGCATCGCAGACAGCATCCGTCCCTTCGCCGACATCGGCTCCGACGACCGTCGCACCTTCATCGCGGAACAATTCGGCCGTTGCCTTGCCGATGCCGGACGCTGCGCCGGTAATGATCGCGATCTTGCCTGAAAGCCTGCCCATGGCCGGGCTCATAGCCACGGCTGCGAGTTGCTGATAGTCGGCAGCTCATGGATTTCAGCCTAGGCCCCGCCGAGACGCATTGGCGAGATCGCGTCCGGGCTTTCATGGACGAACATCTCCGACCGCGCGCGGGCGAGTACGACACACAGCAGCGCGAAGGCGACCGCTGGAAGGTGCTTCCGGTCGTCGAGGAGCTGAAGGCCAAGGCCAAGGCCGAAGGCATCTGGAATCTTTTTATGCCGCCGTCCCACGGCGCGACCCCCGTCGACGACAGCTTCAAGTTCGAAGGCCCGGGACTCACCAACCTTCAATATGCCTTTTGCGCGGAAGAAATGGGCCGAATCCTCTGGTCGTCGGAGGTGTTCAACTGCTCCGCTCCGGACACGGGCAATATGGAGGTCATCAACCGCTACGGCACTCGCGAGCAGAAGGACGAATGGCTGAAGCCGCTGTTGGACGGCGAGATCCGTTCGGCCTTCCTGATGACGGAGCCGGACGTTGCTTCATCCGACGCGACCAACATCAAGTGCCGGATCGAAATGCGCGGCAACGAATATGTGATCAACGGCCGCAAATGGTGGTCGAGCGGAGCCGGCGATCCGCGCTGCAAAGTTGCGATCCTTATGGGCAAGACCGATCCCGAGGCCGAGACGCACAAGCAGCAGTCGATGATCCTGATGCCGCTCGATGCGCCCGGCGTGACGATCAAGCGGCACCTTCCGGTCTTCGGCTATGACGATGCGCCCCATGGCCATATGGAGATTGAGCTCAACGACGTCCGAGTGCCACCGTCGAACATGCTGCTGGGCGAGGGCAGGGGGTTCGAGATTGCGCAGGGTAGGCTGGGTCCCGGCCGAATCCATCATTGCATGCGAACGATCGGTGCGGCCGAAGAAGCGCTCGAGGCGATGGTGAAGCGCCTGATGTCGCGCACCGCGTTCGGCAAGACGATTGCCGAGCAGGGCGTGTGGGAAGAGCGGGTCGCCAATGCGCGGATCGACATCGAGATGACCCGATTGCTGTGCCTCAAGGCCGCGGACATGATGGACCGCGCCGGAAACAAGGCCGCGCAGGGTGAAATCGCGATGATCAAGGTCGCCGCCCCCCTCATGGCGCTGAAGATCATCGATGACGCGATCCAGGCGTTCGGCGCGGCGGGAGTGTCCGAAGACGCGGGCCTTGCGCGCACTTACGCCTCGATCCGGACCCTGCGTCTCGCCGACGGGCCGGACGAGGTGCATCGACGCGCCATTGCACGCCTGGAGTATAAGAAGCGGCGGTGAGCGAGCAGGCGATCGACGAGGCTGCGCTCGGCTGCTGGCTGGAAGCGAACGTCGAAGGTTTCCAGCCACCCTTCGAGCTTAGCAAGTTCCCGTCGGGGCAATCGAACCCGACATACCGGATCCGTTCGGCGTCTGGCGATTTCGTGCTCCGCCGCAAGCCGTTCGGGCAGCTTCTCGCGTCGGCTCATGCGGTCGATCGCGAATATCGGCTGCTTTCGGCGCTCCATCCGCTCGATTTCCCGGTGCCGCGCCCGCTCGCGCTCTGCACCGATCCCGATGTGATCGGATCGATCTTCTACGTCATGGAGATGGCCCTGGGCCGGCCCTATGCGAACGGCGCGCTTCCCGAATTCGATCCCGCTACGCGACGCGATATGTATGAACAGCTCGTCGACACGCTTGCCGACCTGCACAACATCGATCCGGACGCCGCCGGGCTCTCCGACTACGGCAAGGCCGGGAATTATTTCGAGCGGCAGGTGATGCGCTGGACGCGCCAGTATCGCGACTCTGAGACCGACTATATCCCCGCGATGGAGCGGCTGATCGCCTTTCTTCCGGAAACCATCCCGGGCCAGTCGCGGGTGTCGATCGTTCATGGCGATTATCGCATCGACAATGTCGTCTTCGATGGCGACGGGACGCTTACAGCAGTGCTGGACTGGGAGCTGTCCACGCTCGGGGATCCGCTCGCGGATTTCTCCTATCTCGCAATGCAATGGATGATGCCGGCCGACGGCAGCGCAGGCCTCGGCGGGCTCGACCTAGAGGCGCTGGGCATCCCGACGCTCGAGGAGGTCGTCCAGCGCTATTCCGAGCGTTCGGGAGTCCCGGTCAAGGCCAAGCTCGACTGGTATTTCGCCTATAATCTGTTCCGGCTCGCCGGCATCGTCCAAGGGATCAAGAAGCGCGTGCTGGACGGCACGGCATCGCACGCGCAGGCGGCAGAGATGGCCAAGCGCGTGCCGATGCTTGCCGAGTCCGCGTGGAGCTTTGCCGAACGCGCCCGGGCGAAGGTCTAGATTCTGCCGAGCAGAAGCAGGATCACGATGACGACGAGGATGAGCCCGAGGATTCCCGACGGGCCGTATCCCCAACCGCTGCTGTAGCCCCAGCGCGGGAGCGCCCCGATGAGGAGAAGGATCAAGAGAATGATGAGGATGGTGCCGAGCACGCTCGCCTCCTTTTTGGTTGTTATTCGGGAAGCGTAACGGTCAAGGCCGTGGAGGGTTGCAGCGACGTTTCGCGCGCGGCATCGCCCCAGCGGGAGAAAATGCATGATCGATCCTGTGCGGCCGATTGCCCTGAGCGACATCGAGGAGGCGCGCGAGCGAATCGCCGGAAAGGTCCTGCGGACACCGCTGGTGAAGCTCGAGCTCGGCGGAGGACCCGAAATCTATCTCAAGCTGGAAGATCTCCAGCCGACAAATTCCTACAAGATTCGAGGCGCGACCAACGCGGTCTCGAAGCTTTCAGATGAAGAGCGAGCGCGGGGCGTCTGGACCGTCAGCGCGGGCAATGCTGGGCAGGGCGTTGCTTATGCCGCGCGATCATTCGGCGTTCCCTGTTCGGTCGTCGCGATTGAAACAGCGCCGCAGACGAAGCTCGACCGGATGCGCGCGCTCGGTGCGAAGCTTGTCCCGGTTTCCTACGAGCAGGCGTGGAAGGCAGCCGAGGCGCATGCGTTCGAAGGAATGGAGGGAACGTTCATCCACCCCTTCGATAATCATGATTTCATTGCGGGCCACGGGACGATGGGCCTCGAAATCCTCGAAGATCTCCCCGATGTGCGCACGGTGATCTGCGCGATCGGCGGCGGCGGGCTGATCAGCGGCGTTGGTAGCGCGATCAAGGCGCTGCGGCCCGATGCGAAGGTGATTGGCGCGGAGCCGGAAACTGCGGCTCCTTACGCATATTCGCTGGAACAGGGCGGTCCGCGGCATTTCGACGATTGGCAAGCGTCTTTCGTTGATGGCGCGGGCGGCCAGAGTGTCACCGATCGCATGTGGGAGCGGATGCAGCGTGTCGTCGACGGCTCGATCGTGGTCACGCTCCAAGAAACGCGTCAGGCGATGAAGCTGATCGCCGAGAAATCGCGCGCGATCGCGGAGGGCGCCGGCGCGCTTGCGCTCGCCGCGGCCCTAACCGGCAAGGCTGGGGAAGGACCAATCGTCTGCGTGGTATCCGGCGGGAACATCGACCTCGCGAAGTTCGCCGAGCTAGTCACCGCCCCTTGAAGGTCGGTTGGCGCTTTTCGAGGAAGGCTGCCACGCCCTCCCGATAATCTTCGGTGAAGCCGAGGCGGCGCATCGCTCCAGCCTGGCGCTCCAGCTCCTCGTCCAGGCTATATTGCCAGCTCGACCGGATCATCCCCTTGATCGCGGCGAGACCGAGCGGCGGGAGCGAAGCGAGCTTGTTCGCCACCGAGTCGACCTCGGAGTCGAGCTCGTCATCTTCCACCGACTTCCAGATCATTCCCCACTGTTCGGCTTTCTCCGCCGGCAGCGGCTCACCAGTGAGCGCAAGACCAAGCGCGCGAGCCTGGCCGACGAGCCGCGGCAATGCCCAGGTTCCGCCGCTGTCGGGAATAAGCCCGATTGCCGAGAAGCTCTGGATGAACTTCGCCGACCTGGCTGCAACGACGATGTCGCAAGCCAGCGCGATATTCGCCCCCGCGCCGGCCGCGACTCCATTGACTCGAGCGATCACCGGTTGCGGCAGCGAGGTCAGCGTCCGGATCAGCGGATTCCAGCATTGCTGCACGGTTTCACCGAGATCGACGGCCTGACCCGGCGCAACCGCCCGATCATTGAGATCCTGCCCCGCGCAAAAGCCGCGCCCCGCGCCGGTGAGCACGAGAACTCGAGCGTCGCCAAGATTTTCGAGCGCGTCACGAAGTTCACTGTGCATTTGCACCGTGAAGCTGTTGAGCCGGTCCGGCCGGTTCAGCGTGATCCTTGCAATCGGACCGTCTGCCTTGAAGTCGATGGTCTCGTAAGCCATGCCCCGGACTAGCGAAGGAGAGGCAGTGGACGCAAACGAACTCGCGAACCGGGTCGCCCATTCAATGTTCGAAGCCGAGGGAACCGGCCCGGCCTGGGGCATCAAGATCGAAGAAGTCCGGGTGGATTATGCTCGCGTGTCGATGCGCGTCAGGCCCGACATGCTCAACGGTCACGGTATGGCTCACGGCGGGATGATCTTCGCGTTGGCGGATTCGGCTTTCGCTTATGTGTGCAACGGCGCGAATCATGCGAGCGTCGCGGCGCAGGCTTCGATCATATTCCTCGGAAAAGCCGAGGAGGGCGAGACCCTGGTCGCAGAGGCGATGGAAGTGGCGCGTGAGGGACGGGCGGGAGTAACGCGCGTATCGGTCAAGACCGATGACGGCCGCGATGTGGCCGAGTTCACCGGCTATTCGCGCACCCTCGGCGGACCGGTGATCGACAGCTGATCACCACGGCGCAATGTCGCCGTAGGGGCCTTTCGCCACCGGCGTGCCGTTCAGGATAACGGTCCCGACGATCATCGATCCGTAAAGATCGACCATTCCCTCGATGGTCGTGCGGCCGAGATACTTGCCCTTCGGCATCGCTTTCTCCCGCCGCCGCTGCGACATGGTGCAGTCGGCGTAGATTGCCTTCCAGCTCCACGGCAGCATGCCCTGATGCCTGAGGTCGAAGGTGCATCGGCGAAACGCGACGTTGTCGCTGACCGCCATGTTCACACACGGACCGCCCGCGGCCTCCAAATAGAGTTTGCCGTTCGGGGATAGCGCGGGGTCGTCGACAAACCTGCAATCGTAGAATTTCGTCGCGAGAGCCGCGTCCGGGCTTGCGAAAGGATGCACGACAGCGCCTGCAAACGTGCATCCGCGAAAGACGAAGCCCGGTTTGTTCGGCCAGGCCGACCAAATGTCAGTGCCGACAAACTGACAGTCGGAAAACTCGGCTCCGGCACTGTCGCCGCTGTCGGCCACCAGGCCGGGCCCGTGGTTGTCGACGAACTTGCAGCGGGCGAAGGTCAGGTCACGGATTGGTCGCTTCTCGGCTTCGATGTCGACACCTGCACCAGGAGCGCTGCTGATGACCGAACGGCCAGTGAAGCTGAATTCGCAGTCGGCGAAATCATATCCGCGCCCGGCGACAAGGCTGACCCCCTGACGCCCGTTAAATTGCGAGACGAGCCGTTGAATGCTGCTCCGCCCGGAGCGGTTTAGGCTGCCGTCGATCATTACCCCGTCCTGGGGATGATGGTGACTAAGGACGTTGATCAGGGTCTCGCTCGACAGATTGTTGCGAAGAATCACGCCAGTGCCGGGCACCTGCCACCCGGTGTCGCCATATTGACCGCCGATCCGAAGACGCTGGATGTTGCCGTCGAGTTCAACATCGCGGATTGTCACTGGGGCGCGGCAGTCCTCGATCGAGATCATCGCCTGGTAGGGAACCGCGAGCTCCTCGCCGTGCAGATTGGGCATCGGCCGGTGGAGCGGTGCTCCCGAGGTGTCGAACGACCCGAATCTGAGACCGGGCTGCGCGGCCAGCCGCGCGCCATTGCCCTCAATTTCAAGGGGCTCGGACAGAGCCTTGAGCTCGATAATGGGGTCGGGCGAAAGCCGGTAAGGCCCGCGGGCGGTCTGGCGTCCGACGACGTAGGTCGCTCCACGCCGGAGCGCGATAGTCCCGCCGCCGATGCGGTTCACCTGTGCGCTGAGGGCCGCGAAAGCCGGCGTATCGTTCGTGGTCCCGTCGCCCTTCGCTCCGAAATCCTCCGGCCGCAGGATCGGTCCTGGCTGGGCACGGGATTCGGAACAGGCGGCAGCCGCGGCAACGATCGCCAGAAAGGTGCGCCGATCGAGGTCCATCATCTGAAACATCGGGCGAGTAACGCGCGAACGGGCAATGAGCATCACCGCCATTTGAACGTTTAAGGGTCAAAGGCTACATCCAACCTCATGTACACGACCGAGCTTCAGAAGACGGCCAGGATCGAGAATCTCGAGGACCCCAAGCTCCTCGAGGCGTTCGAGGCGCGCGTTGCGGCCGACGAATTCATCGAACCGAAGGACTGGATGCCGGAGGCTTATCGCCGAACCTTGACCCGGCAGATCAGCCAGCATGCCCATTCAGAGATCGTCGGAATGCTTCCGGAAGGCAATTGGATCACCCGGGCGCCGTCACTTCGGCGCAAGGCGATCCTGCTTGCCAAGGTCCAGGACGAAGCCGGGCACGGGCTCTACCTTTACTGCGCGGCGGAGACGCTGGGCACCAGCCGCGAGCAGATGATCGAGGCGCTGCATTCTGGAAAGGCCAAGTACAGCACGATCTTCAATTATCCGACCCTGACCTGGGCCGACATCGGAGCGATCGGCTGGCTGGTCGACGGCGCGGCGATCATGAACCAGGTCCCGCTTCAGAGAACGAGCTACGGCCCTTACGCGCGGGCAATGGTCCGAGTGTGCAAGGAAGAAAGCTTCCACCAGCGCCAGGGCTACGAAATCATGATCGCGCTGGCGAACGGCACGGCCGAGCAGAAGCGCATGGCCCAGGACGCGCTCGACCGCTGGTGGTGGCCGAGCCTCATGATGTTCGGTCCTCCCGATGAAAACTCACCCAACACGGCGCAATCGATGCGCTGGCGGATCAAGCGCGAAACCAATGATGAGCTTCGCCAGAAATTTGTCGACATCACCGTTCCGCAGGCGGATTTCCTGAAGCTCAAGGTTCCCGA
>DATLOY010000124.1:0-9152 GCA_035536015.1 Sphingomicrobium sp. | reverse complement strand
TCGGCCTCGGCTTCCTCCGCAAAGCTGGAAGCGATGAGGCCGGCGCGGGCGCAACCGATCGCTTTGCCGTAAGCCAGCGCGATCTCGCGCGCGTGGCCGGTTGCGTCTTGCTGGACAGCCCAGAGCGCAATCATGCCTTTGCCCTGCCTGTAGAGTGAGCGAAGCGCGGTTCCGGGGCCTTTGGGAGCGACCAGGAAGACGTCGAGATCGGCTCGCGGCTCGACGAAACCGAAACGGATCGACAGGCCGTGACTGAATCCGAGTGCCGTGCCTTCCCGCAGGTTCGGTTCGATCTCCCGATACAAAGCCGCGTGAATCTCGTCCGGTGCCAGCATCATGACGACATCGGCCGAACGGACCGCTTCCTCAACCAGCGCGGTCGTGAGGCCGGCCGATTCCGCTTCGAACGCGCTCCCTGATCCGCCGCGCAGCCCAACGACGACATCGACACCGCTATCGTGGAGATTGAGCGCCTGCGCACGCCCCTGGTTGCCGTAACCGAGGATGGCGACGCGCTTGGCCTCCAGCGGGGCGGCATCGATGTCGGCGTCCCTGAGAAATTCCACACCCGTTCGCCCTGAGCCTGTCGAAGGGCTGCTTTCTACTTCACTGTCGTGGAAAGGACAGGGCTTCGACAAGCTCAGCCCGAACGGGAATGGGAATGTCGCGGAAGCGAGGCCATTCGGGTGGAGGCTGGTGCCCGAACCAGGTATATTGGCGCTTCGCATATCGGCGTGTCGCCTGCTGCCCCGCAGCGATGGCTTCCTCGCGGGAAAGAGCGCCGATCAGGAACGCGCCGATCTCGCGCACGCCGATGCCTCGCATGACGGGGAGATTGGGATTGAGCTTTCGGGCGAGCAGCGCTCGAACCTCCTCGACCGCACCGCTCTCGAACATGTCGGCGAAGCGTTCGTCACACCGGCCGTAAAGCCACTCTCGTGGTGGAAGCAGGGCCAGCGGGCGAAGGTCGATTTCTTCAAGGATCCCGCCTTCGCGATGCTTTTGCCATTCCACCAGCGGGCGTCCCGTCGAGAGCACGACTTCGAGGGCGCGCGCGATCCGGGCAGTGTCTCCAGCATTGAGCCGTTCCGCGGCTTCTGGATCATGTTCGAACAGCTTCGCGCGATTGTCGTCGACCGACGCACTGCGAACCTCGTGTCTGATCTGGGGGTCGATGCCGGGGACCGGAGCGATCCCGAACAGCAAGGTCCGAAGGTACAGGCCCGTTCCGCCGACCAGGATCGGCAAGCGGCCCGATTTGTGCACATCCGCAATCTCTTCGCGTGCCCGCGCGGCCCAATCGGCTGCCGAGCAGGCATGCTCTCCGTCCATGAATCCATAAAGCCTGTGCTCGGCACGAGCGCGCTCTTGCGCGCTTGGAGCCGCACTCAGCACCGGCAACTCCCGGTAAACCTGTGCGCTATCAGCGTTGAGGATCACTCCATCGGACTTTTCCGCGAGAGCAATCGCAAGTGCCGACTTGCCGCTGGCCGTCGGCCCCGCAATTAGTGCGACAGGAGGATTCGAGGACCGGATGGCCATTGCGACGTTGATAGCAGCCGGGCGGCTCGATGACAGGCTCGTGGATCGCGCGCTGGGGTTGCTCCGCGAAATCGATCCCAGGGCGAGCTTCGTCCACTGGATCGACGAAGGCGATGCCGCGGACTTGCGGTTCAGCGGCGAATTCAAAAGTGCGCGCTGGGCGCTGAGCTCGCTCGAAGACGTCGACGTCGTAGTCCAGGAAGATGAACCGAGATGGCGGCGGCTGCTCGTTGCCGACATGGACTCGACGGTCATCGGCCAGGAGTGCATCGATGAACTCGCCGATTATGCGGGCCTCAAGAATGAGGTGGCGCGCATCACCGATCGAGCGATGCGCGGCGAACTCGATTTTCCGGGCGCTTTGAGGGAACGGGTGCGGTTGCTTGCCGGGCTCGATGAGCGAGCGCTGAGCCGATGCCTCAACGAGCGCGTCGAAATCACCTCGGGCGCGGAGACCCTCGTTCAAACCATGCGGGCGGGTGGCGCGAGCTGCCTCCTGGTGTCAGGCGGCTTTCTGTCGTTCGCTGAGCCGATCGCGAGCGTCGTCGGATTCGACCGCGTCAAGGCGAACCGGCTGGTCTTCGCCGGCGGCAAGCTTAGCGGTGAGGTCGGGGACCCGATCGTCGATGCCACCGCAAAGCGGGACGCCCTGATCGAAGTGCGCGAGCAGCTGGGTCTCGGCAGGCAAGACGTGGTGGCAGTCGGAGACGGAGCGAACGACAAGTTCATGATCGAGGAAGCCGGGCTCGGAATCGCTTTCCGCGCGAAGCCCGCGCTCGCCGATATTGCCGATGCCGAGCTCAAATATCACGGGCTCGATGCGCTCCTGTGGGTTCAGGGCGTTCGCCGGCGCGACTGGTTCCGCGGCTAAGCCTTTACGCTGCATCCGGCAGGATGCCATGTCCCGGCTCTCGTTGGAGGCCGGTTTGAACCCTCGCTATTTCGCGGCTACCGCGAAGCAGGCCTGGCCCCGAAGGGCGCCGCAAGCCGCCGAGGCGGCCGAGCGCGATTCGAATGGCCCGACTTGCAGGCGAGTGACTGCGCCGGCCGGGACATAATAAGCCTGGCGCCCGCCGAGCGAACCCGCGAGCTTGCGGTAGAGCGCTTCAGCCGAGGATCGCTGCGAAAAGGCACCCAGCTGGATTCGCCAGGCGCCCGTCGCCGGCGAAGGACGGACTGGCGCCACCCGTGCCGGTGCCGGTGCCGGGGCCGCGCGGGCCGCGACTTGAACCGGCCTCGGCGGAGCGGCTTTCGGGGGTTTGGCGACCGCGACGGCGGCCTTCGCCGGCTTCGAGACCGGAGGAGGGGCGCTCTTGGCTTTGGCCATGGCGATCGCGAGGCCTTTCTTGCGTTCCTCGAGCGGAAGCACATCGTCCATTTGGGCAAGCGTCTGCTTCGCCGGCGCCAGCCCTTGGGCCGCGGCCCGGCTCACATAAGCATATCCGAGCACCGGGTTTTGCGTCACTCCATCGCCGTTGAACAGCGCCGTGCCGTACATCAGCATTGCGCGCGGCTCGCCCTTGTCCGCCGCGCCTTTCAGCCAGCGCAGGCCGGCGATCTGATTGCCGTTCTGAAAGAGAAGCAGCCCGAGCGTCGTCTGCGCGTCGAGATGGCCCTTGTCGGCCGCGCGCTCGTACCAGGTCTGCGCAGCCGCAAGATTGAGGTCCACTCCCTTGCCGAGCCGATAAGCCTGGCCAAGGTTGAAGGCTGCGTCCGCGTCCCCCTTCTCCGCAAGGGGACGCCAGATTGCCACAGCGGAGGCATAATCGGACTTCTGCCACGCATCGATGCCGGCTTTCACCGACTGCGCCGCGAGATGCGAATTTGCGGCGCAAAGCAATATGAATCCAACTAAGTATCTGTAACGCATAGATTACCCCGCCAGGCGCGAAGTCTAGCGAGTTCGATCGCGCCGGGGAATACAGTCGTACCCGCGTTAACCAGATTTTAGAGGCTTGGGTGTCACTCCGCACCGTGAATTTACGTCACGGGGCGAGGGGATAAGCATGCGCGTACTGGCTATGGCGTCGCAGAAGGGCGGATCGGGCAAGACGACCCTGTCCGGCCATCTTGCGGTGCAGGCGCAGCTGGCGGGGGCAGGACCCGTCTGCCTGATCGATATCGACCCGCAGGGCAGCCTTGCCGACTGGTGGAACGAGCGCGAAGCCGAAATGCCGGCCTTTGCCCAGACCACCGTCGCGCGCCTTGCATCCGACCTTGAAGTGCTTCGCCAGCAGGGCTTCCGCCTTGCGGTGATCGACACTCCGCCGGCAATCACCATGGCGATCCAGAGCGTCATTGCGGTTGCCGAACTGATCGTCATCCCGACTCGCCCGAGCCCGCACGATTTGCGCGCCGTGGGCGCTACCGTCGATTTGTGCGATCGCGCAGGAAAGCCGCTGATCTTTGTCGTCAACGCGGCCACTCCCAAAGCCAAGATCACCTACGAAGCCGCGGTCGCGCTCTCACAGCATGGCACCGTCGCTCCGGTCACGGTTCACCACCGCACCGATTTCGCCGCGTCCATGATCGATGGACGGACGGTGATGGAAGTCGATCCTGACGGTCGTTCGGCCAGGGAGGTTGTCGAGCTGTGGGATTATATTTCCGACCGGCTCGAGAAGAATTTCCGTCGCACGGTGTTTGCGGCGCCGGGTGCTTCACCTGGAGTCCCTGCACCAAGCCCGCGTCCAGTCGGTGGCTTCGGCCGTCGCGTGGTTGGCCAGTAAAGGGGGATAGCAGGTGTCCGCTGAACCCAAGCCTTTCGCGTCTCTCTCCTCCGGTCTTCTCGCTCGCAAGGGTGCTGCCCGTCCGGCCATGCGCCCGCAGGGCTTTGGCCAGGGTGGTGCCAGCCTTGAGGACCTTGGCTGGAACGACATGGGCTTTGAGCCGCCCAAACCGGCCGAAATGCCCGCGCCCGATGCCGATCACGACGCTTTCGGCGAAGAGATTTCCGAGCATCACCATCACGTGCACCCGACTGGCCTCACTCCGGTCCAGTCGCCGGTCCACACGCAACAGTCGGAAATCGCCGATCGTCTCGGAGTCGAAGAGTCCGAGGAAGAATTCGACGAGACCGCTGAGCCTTGCGAAGAAGAGCCTGCGCCCGTCGCGATCATCCCGGCTCCAAAGCCGGCGCCGGCGCCGGTCGTTCGCCGGGCTCCGACATCACGTGCTGCTCCCGGCAGCAAGGGGAAGGCCGCCTTCACTCTGCGGCTCGATCCCCAGCGTCACCTGAAGCTGCGTCTCGCTTGCGCAGTCAACGGCCGTTCGGCGCAGCAGATCGTCACCGACGCGCTCGATCAGCTGCTTACCGAAATGCCTGAACTCGAGCCCATGGCTGAAAAGGCCAGACTAAAGGGGTAAAGTCATGACCAAGTCCTTCCGCCTCGGCTCCGCCGCCTCGCTCGTCACTCTGGCTACGATGATCGGCGGCTGTGCGGCGCCGCAAAGCCATGTCGCTGTGGGACTTGCCAAGCCATCGGGCGATGACGTCGGTATCGCGACTCGCGCTCTCGCGGCGCTCAGCAGCAATGATATCCCGACCGCGATCAGCCTTTCGGAACGCGCCGTCGAAAAGACTCCTGACGACGCCGGTTTCCGCGCCCTGCTCGGCAATAGCTATTTCGCCGGTGGCCGCTTCGCCTCGGCCGAATCCGCGTACAAGGACTCGCTGACCATCTATGCGAACCAGCCGCAGGTCATCCTGAAACTCGCTCTGGTCCAGATCGCCCAGGGCAAGAACGACCAGGCCGTTGCCGGCATGTACACCGCTCGCGGAATGATCGATCCGGCCGACTATGGCCTGGCGCTGGCTCTCGCGGGCCATCCGCGCGACGCGGTTTCGGTCCTCGAGTCCGCTGCGCGTGAGCCGATGGCCGACGCTCGCGTTCGTCAGAACCTCGCACTCGCCTATGCTCTTTCGGGCGATTGGACTCAGGCGCGCACGGTCGCTTCGCAGGACGTGCCCGGCAACCAGCTCGACGCGCGCATTCATCAGTGGATGCAGCTTGCCAATCCGGCCAAGCCGTCGGACCAGATCGCGAGCCTCATCGGAATCCAGCCGGCAGCTAGCGATCCGGGCCAGCCCGTCCGCCTTGCCCTGAACAAGGCGAGCAATCAGCCCGCGCAGGCCGACGCCGCGCCAGTTCCGGCTCCGCAGCCGCAGGTCGCCCAGGTCGCGCAAGCTGCGCCGCCGCCGGCGCCCGAACCTGTTCCCGCCGTGGCGGAGGTCGCGCCCGTGCAGAGCGTCACCGTTCCTATTGCCGAGGCCCATGCGCCGCAGGCGTCCTTCACTCCGGCCGCGATCGATCCGGCTCCGCTGCCGCCGGTGTTCAAGCCGGCCAAGCTCCGCCGCGCCGCGGTTCCGGCCACGAAGCGCGTTCCGTTCCGCAACGCTGCGCTCCGCAAGGGCAATGCCAATGCGGTTGTTCAGCTGGGTGCCTACGGCAATGCAACGCGCGTTGCGGCTGCCTGGAACGTCGTCGCGCACCGTTTCGCGTCGGTCCGCGGGTACACTCCGGTCAGCGCCCGTTTCGACAGCCCGAGGGGCACCTTCTATCGCCTGTCGGTGAAGGGCTTCACCAGCGTTGGAGAAGCGCAGAACCTTTGCATCTCGCTGCGCAAGGCCGGCGGAAGCTGCTTCGTCCGCAGCGTCGCGGGCGACGCTCCGGTCGAAATCGCAAGCCGCTAAGCGTCGAGCACCAGTTCCAGGCAGGCCATTCGCGTGGCCACGCCCATTTCGACCTGAAGCGTGATCAGCGACCGCGCCGCATCGTCGGCGATCGCGCTGTCGATCTCGATCCCGCGATTCATCGGTCCGGGATGCATCACCAGAGCGGACGGCGCCGCTTGCGCCAGCCGGTCGGCCGTCAGTCCGTAACGCTGCAAATATTCGCCCGGCGCGTCGCCAAGCTCTGACTCCAGCCGCTCTCGCTGAACGCGCAGCATCATCACCACGTCTGCGCCGGCGATCGCCTCATCGACCGACATCGGCGAAACCCAGTCGGGCATCAGTTCGGGGGGTCCGGCGAAGCGCACCTCGGCGCCCAGGCGCGGGAGCAGTTTTCCGTTCGATCGCGCGACGCGGCTGTGCTTGATGTCGCCGCAGATCGCGACCTTCAACCCAGCAACCTCACCGACCTTGTGGCGGATCGTCGCCGCGTCGAGCAGGGCCTGGGTCGGATGCTCGTTCGTGCCATCCCCGGCGTTGATCACCGGCGCGTCGACGATCTCGGCGACCTCACTGGCCGCACCGTTCTCCGGATGCCGGATGATGAGCACGTCCGGCCGCATCGCGCCGAGCGTTCGCGCCGTATCCTCCAGCGCCTCGCCCTTCTTTACCGACGATTGCTCGACCGGCAGGGTCACGACCGCCGCGCCCAGCCGATGCGCCGCCGTTGCGAAGCTCATCAGGGTGCGCGTGGAATTTTCGTAGAAGAGGTTGAAGATGACTTTGTCTTCGTGGGGGCGCCTATGCTCGGCGCTCGAGCGATTGTCCTCCAGCCATAGCTCGGCGCTTTCGAGGATGCGCTCGACCTGCTCGTCGGTGAGATCGTCGATCGAAATGAGGTCCACGAGCGAGGCGACTAACTGCCGTTTTGCAAATTGGCCAGCGCGTCGATCGCGCCTTGCAGGATGTGGGCGGCCGCGAGGGCGTCCACTTTCTCTGCTCGGCGGGCGCGGCTTACGTCGGCGTCGATCATCGCGCGCTCGACCGCCTGCGTCGACCATCGCTCGTCCCAGAGAAGGATCGGAAGCTCGAGCGGCGCGAGGTTGCGGGCGAATGCGCGTACCGATTGCGTTCGCGGGCTGTCGCTCCCGTCCATGTTGAGTGGGAGCCCGACGACCAGCCCCACGACATTCTCGCGGGCGATGAAGCCGCGCAGCGCCTCCATGTCCTTGGTGAACTTGGTTCGCCGGATCGTCTCGGCCGGCCCGGCGAAGTGCCAACCGGCGTCGCAGATCGCGAGGCCGACGGTCTTCGTCCCGACGTCGAGGCCGGCGAGCTTTCCGTGCGGCACCAGGGTCGCGAATTCGCCGGCGTCGGAGCCGATCAATGCCATGCGGCCAGCCTCCGCTCCGCGTCGCGGCGGATCGCCGCCCAGAAGAGCGCATAGTCATAGACGTGATAATTGTTGCCGGGGAGGGCGTAGGGACCGATCGCCGGGATCTGCCCGTCGAGGATCAGCAGGCCTTTGTCGCAATGTGCCCCTACCGCGCCGCTCAATAGCGTCGCCGATGTGAGATCGGCGGTGGGGACGAGAGTCCCCGGATTGTCCTTCGGCTGAGCTATACCATTCTGCGCACCGCTGATCGGATTGACGCAGAGCACGTCCGCCTGCCTTCGAGCGCCGCCGTTCGCGCCCTTCGTTTTCTCCCATTCGCCAAAGATCAGGTCGGGATTCGCAGGATCGGCGAAGCTCATCCAGGAGAGGACGCAACCGGCTTGATCGGGCGAGCGACACGCCGGCAATCCGAGCTCCGGCAAATCCGCGGTCGTGCTGATCGGCCAACCGACGACGTACGCAGCGATCACGCGCTTCGCGATCGGCTTTCCGGCGATCTTCTCGCGGAGCAGCCGCTCGAGATGCAGCGCCCCCTGGCTGTGTCCGGCAAGGATGATGGGACGGTCGCCCGCCTCGCTGACGAACCTGTCGAAGGCGCGGGCTACGTCGCCATAAGCAAGGTCGAGCGCTTTCCTTGCGTCGTCGCTTTTGAGCAGGAACGCACCGTAGGCCGCCTGGCGATAACGCGGAGCCCAAACCTGGCCGGCTTCACTGAAGGCGCTCGCCTGGCTCTGGACGAACAGCTGCGTCCGGAATTCCGTCGGTCCCGCGGTGTCGATCGGCGCATTCCAATGGTCGCGGTCCAGATAGGTCGTGGGGTGGACGTAGAAGATTGCCGCATCGTCGGATCGCGGCGCAGCAAAGCCGTTCGGCAGCCAAAGCGACGGGTCGTTTGATTGCCCGGGTCGGGACAGCCAGCTTGCGGGGAGCGAATAATCCGGACCGCCTCCCGCGGCGTTTGGCTCAAAATGCCCCGTCGGCGTCGCGCTTTTGAGCAATACGCTCCCGCCGAACTGGAAAATTGCGAACGCGGCTGCCACGACCAGCAAGGTCAGGACGAAGATCACCATCAGGAATCGCCGCGCGCACATTGGCGGGCGCCCTATTGACCCGCGCTTGAAGGCGCAACTTCGCCCTGCTAGCCGCCCGGCCATGTCCGTTTCCAATGAACAGGTGCGCCATATCGCCAAGCTCGCCCGCATCGCGATGAGCGATGAAGAGATCGACCGGCTGGCGCCCGAGCTCAACAATATCCTCGGCTGGGTCGAGCAGCTCGCCGAGGTCGATACCGAAGGCGTCGAGCCGCTCGCGACGGTCATCGACCAGAAATTGCGGCTGCGCGACGACGTCATCACCGATGGGGACTGCCGCGACGACGTTCTCGCCAATGCGCCGGACGCCCAGCATGGCTTCTTCGCCGTGCCCAAGGTGATCGAGTGAGCGAGCTTACTTCAAAGACGATCGCCGACCTCCGCGACGGGATCCGCGCCGGCGCCTTCAGCGCTCGCGAGGTTGCCGAGGCGTACAATGATGCCGTCGCGG
>DATLOY010000123.1:0-12544 GCA_035536015.1 Sphingomicrobium sp. | reverse complement strand
TTCAATGGCGGAGCACCGTTGGAGGCGGATAGCGTTCGGAAGCGTATTGCGGCGGCCGAGGCCGAGCTCGAAGGGCGCGGGCGACTGGTGATCCGCAAGTCGGGCACCGAGCCGTTGATCCGAGTCATGGCCGAGGGCGACGATCCCGCCCTTGTGGAGCGTCTCGTCGACGACATTTGTGACGCGGTGCAATCCGCCGCGTGAACCTTTTGTTCGCATTTGGAAGTCATGCGTGAGCTGTGCGCATGGAGAATTTCGCCCCGAATGCCGGGTCGCGAGCTGATTCGATGAGCTCGACGGCGCGGATCCTGATCATCGCCGGCTCGGATTCGGGCGGCGGCGCCGGGATTCAGGCCGACATCAAGACCGTGACCATGCTCGGCGGCCACGCCATGACGGCTGTCACGGCGATCACCGCCCAGAATACGCTTGGCGTCACCTCCGTCCATCCGGTGCCCGCCGAGATGATCCTGGCCCAGATCGACGCGGTCGTCGGCGATATAGGCGTCGATGCGGTGAAGATCGGAATGATCGGCAGCGCGTTCGCCGCCAGGCAGGTCGCGGTTCGCCTTCAGGAGTTGAAGGCGCTGGACCCGGATCTTCCAATCGTCTTCGATCCGGTCATGGTCGCGAGCAGCGGAGCCGCGCTCGCCGACGAAGCCACGATCGCCGCATTCGGCCGGCTGATGGACGTCGCAACCATCGCGACTCCGAACCTTCCCGAGCTGAAACAGCTGACGTCGGAGGAGGACCCGGTCGCGGCCGCGCTCCACCTGGTCGGGAAGCACGGGTGCGCGGTGCTGATCAAAGGCGGCCATGAGGAGGGCGACGCGCTCGCCGATGCCCTCATCGAAGAAGACAATATGACCAGCTGGCAGGGCCAGCGGATCGACACGGACAGCACTCACGGCACGGGCTGCACCCTAGCCAGCGCGATCGCCACCTTCATGGGCGAGGGCGCAACACTCACCGACGCGGTCGCTCGTGCCCGCGAGTTCGTCCGCGTCGCGCTGTTCGCGGCCCCCGATCTCGGACACGGCGTCGGGCCGATCGGGCAACAGAACGTTCGCCTCGACTCCGGCGCTGCGCTGCGCCTCAACCAGGTGACCGTGACCGGTACGAACTACGAACGTTCAGTCGATTTCTACAAGCGGCTCGGTCTCAAGCAGATCGTCGACAATCCACCCGATTACGCCCGCTTCGAGGCAGGCGGCGGAGCGACTTTTTCGGTGCAGATCGACCCGGACGAAAAGATCATCGCGACCACCGCCGTCTATCTCGAGTGCGACGACCTCGACGAACGGGTCGAGCAACTCGCGCGTAGCGGCATTCCGTTCGAGCATGGACCTCGCAACCAGCCGTGGATGTGGCGCGAGGCGAGGCTTCGCGACCCCGACGGCAACATCATCTTCCTCTACAAGGCGGGCGAAGGGCGGCGGTTCCCGCCGTGGCGGATCGAAGAGTAATCCACAAAAATTGCAGGGGCCTACTGGCGACTCGGTTCGCTGCTCCATAGGCTTGGCGCAATGCCGCGGCGCTGTTCCTTCAAGCTCGAGCTCGATTATCCGCAACCGCTCGCCGGCGTGGATGAGGCGGGTTGCGCGCCCCTGGCCGGGCCGGTGGTTGCCGCGGCCTGCATCCTCGACCGCAGCAGATTTCCGCGCGGCATCGACGATTCGAAGAACCTGCCGCTGGAAAAACGTGAGGCGATCTACAAGCGCCTGGTCAAATGTTCGGCCTGGGCCGTGGGCGTGGCATCGGTCGAGGAAATCGACACGATCAACATCTACTGGGCGCGGATGCTGGCAATGAGCCGCGCGGTGGAAGCGCTCGGGCTCGATCCCGCATGGGTGCTGGTCGACGGCAACGCCTGTCCGAAATGGCAACGCCCCTCGAAGGCGATCGTCGACGGTGACGCAAAATGCCGCTCGATCGCTGCCGCCTCAATCATCGCAAAAGTCACTCGCGACCGGATGATGGTGGACCACGCACGCGATTATCCCGGCTATGGGTGGGAGCATAATCGCGGCTATCCGACGCCCGATCACCGAAGGGCATTGCTCGAGCTCGGCCCGACGCCGCTCCATCGGCGAAGCTTCGGTTTTGTGCGCGAACTACTCGATGCGGCTGCCCAGCCGGAGCTTGGTTTCAGCGAAAAGGCCGAAGCCGAGTCCTTTGAGCCACACCACCAGCCCTTGAGTCCGCAGCCCCTCGGCTGACTCAATATCTTGTGGCTTTGATCGTGACAGACCGCATAGCCCTAGTTGAATCCCCGGCCCGTTAACCCTTGTTTGCTTGACCGCGAGTCCAGCCTGACTCACCTTCGTCGGCTAACAACGGGGCAGAAGGTCTATGAATCTCGTCGCCCGCATTGCGGATGGGCAGGGCTTGTTGCGGCCGAAAGCTGTCGCACCGAGGGAAATTCTTCCCTTCAATGTCATCATCCAAGGCGATTGCATTGCCGAAATGGCGAAGCTTCCCGATCGCTCGGTCGACATGATCTTTGCCGATCCGCCCTACAATTTGCAGCTCGGCGGCGACCTCTTCCGGCCCGAGGGCAGCAGGGTCGATGCCGTCGACGACGAATGGGACAAGTTCGACAGCTTGGCAGCCTATGATGACTTCACGCGTCGATGGCTGGCCGAGGCGCGCCGCATACTCAAGGACGACGGCACCATCTGGGTGATCGGCAGCTATCACAACATCTACCGTGTCGGGTCGCTGCTCCAGGACGCTAAATTCTGGATTCTCAACGACATCGTCTGGCGCAAGTCGAACCCGATGCCGAACTTCCGCGGGACCCGCTTCACCAATGCGCACGAGACGTTGCTGTGGTGCGCGAAAGACGAGCGCGCCCGGTACACATTCAACTATCGCGCGATGAAGGCGCTGAATGACGACCTCCAGATGCGCTCCGATTGGGTGCTTCCGATCTGCGCCGGACCGGAGCGCGTGAAGGGCGCCGACGGCTCCAAAGCCCATCCGACGCAGAAGCCTGAGGCCTTGCTCTATCGGATCCTGCTAGCGTGCACGAAGCCGGGCGACCTGGTGCTCGACCCGTTCTTCGGCACGGGCACGACCGGCGCGGTCGCCCGCCGGCTGGGCCGCCTCTGGATCGGGATCGAACGCGAATCCAGCTACGTGAAGGTCGCACGCGAACGAATCGAGTCCACCTTGCCGCTCGATGAAAGCGCGATGCTGACGGTCACCGACAGGCGCGACCAGCCCCGCGTGGCGTTCGGCCTGCTGGTCGAGAGTGGAATGGTTCCCGCCGGTTCGATGCTGACGGATTCGAAGCGCCGTTGGTCGGCATCCGTGCGAGCCGACGGTTCGATCGTCAGCGGTCCGCATGCCGGTTCGATCCACAAGGTCGGCGCGGCGCTGCAAGGGGCACCGTCGTGCAATGGCTGGACCTTTTGGCACATCGATCGGAGCAATGCGCTTCAGCCGCTGGACGCCTTGCGCCAACAGCACCTTGCCGCGCTATAGCGCGGCCTGATGCGCACCCTTCTTCGCCCGACAGCTTTCGTTGATTCGCCTTTCGGCCATGACGGAAAGGTTGCCCGGCTCGCCGGCGGGCTGAACTGGTTCGCCGCGGTCGAATTGCTTGCAATCGATGGCAATCGGCGGACGGCAACCGAGCTGCTTCCGGTCGAAGGCGTCGAGAGCCGTTTCGACGACGACCTTGCCTCTCAATGGAACGCAGTGACGTCGGCGCGGCCGCCGCTCCAGCTCGGCGATCGAACGATCCGCCTCGACCAGCCGCAAGTCATGGGGATCGTCAACGTCACTCCCGACAGCTTCTCGGACGGCGGTAGGTTCGCCGATGCGTCGGCAGCTGCATCGGCTGGCGCGGACATGGCCACCGCAGGCGCTGCGATCATCGATGTTGGTGGGGAGTCCACCCGACCGGGCGCGAAACTTGTCTGGGAGGGCGAGGAGATCGAGCGCGCTGTCCCGGTAATCCGCCAGCTCGCGGCCGGCGGCGCGGCTGTGTCGATCGATACGCGCAAGGCTGACGTCATGACGGCGGCGCTCGAAGCCGGCGCGCGCCTCGTCAACGACGTGTCGGCGCTCACTTATGACGATCGCTCGGCGGAAATCATCGCAGCCGCAGGCGTCCCGGTCGTCCTGATGCATCACCGCGGCAATCCCGCGACCATGCAGCAGGATCCGCGCTATGACGACGTTCTGGTCGAAGTCTATTTGTGGTTCGAGGAGCGCATCGTTGCGGCGCAGGCGGCAGGGATCGCGCGCGACAAAATCCTCATCGATCCCGGTTTCGGCTTCGGCAAGAACGTCAGCCACAATCTCGAGCTCATGAACGGGCTTGCGATATTCCATGCGCTTGGTTGCCCGGTCGTGGTGGGTGCCAGCCGAAAGCGGACGATCGGTGCACTCTCAAACGAAGCGCCTTCAGACCAGCGTCTTGGCGGAAGCCTGGCCTTTGCCCTGAAAGCCGTCGAACAGGGCGTACAGATCGTCCGCGTTCACGATGTCCCGGAAACGGTTCAGGCCTTGCGAGTTTGGCGCGGCCTCAAAGACCAGGCGCTTACGCCGAAGTCGACCGCGTGAGTTTCTATGAGGCGCAACGGCGGCGAATGCCGATGGCGACCGACACACTAGGCCGCGGTGTCGATCCCAAGTTCGCTAAGCTTGCGATAAAGCGTCGATCGCCCAATCCCTAGGCGGCGGGCGACCTCGGTCATCCGACCGCGATAATGGCCGATCGCCAAGCGAATGAGGTCGGCTTCGATTTCCTCGAGCGGACGGACGTGACCTTCGCTGGTGAACAGGGTCACGGGGGACGCGCCGGCCAGCGCTTCGTCACTGCTCGCTTTGCTGATGTTCGGCGAAAAGTCGGTGCGACGCCCGGAGAAACGCGACTGGATCGCAATGTGCGGGAAGTGCTCGGCCGTAAGCGAGCTCTCGTCGCATTGGAGCGCGGCCCGGAACAGGACGCTCGCGAGCTGGCGCACGTTGCCCGGCCACCCGTAGCGCATCAGCACTGCAAGCGCGTCATTGCCGATCGAAAAGGGACGCATTCCGGTCTGCTCGGAGAAGCGGGACAAGAGATGGCGCGCCAGCGCGGGGATGTCGCCGCTTCGTTCGCGAAGGGGCGGCAGCGTGACAGTGGTCGCCCCGACACGTTCTGCCAGGCCAGCGTCGAAGTCTTCGGGAAGCGGCCGGCTCGCAGTGGCGACGACACGCACGTCGACCGAATAGCTGCCGTTGAGCCCGACGGGTCGCACTTCGCCAGTCGCGAGGACTCGATCCAGGCGCTCCTGCGTTTCTGCCGGCAGGGCTCCAATCTCATCGAGCAGGAGCGTGCCTCCGTCGGCCTGGACCAGTTTTCCGGTCTTGGCCGTGAACGCACCGGGAAAGGCGCCTTTTTCATGCCCGAACAATTCACTGTCGATGATGTTTGCCGGAACGGCCTTGCAATCCAGCACCAGCAACGGCGCGCGAGCCCGAAGACTGGCGGCGTGGATCGAACGCGCCACGGTCTCTTTGCCGGTGCCGGGTTCGCCAATAATCAGGACCGGCAGGCGGTTGCGCGCCGACTTGGCGGCGACCGCCAGCGCAGCTCGAAATTCGGGGGCGGCGCCAATCATCTGCTCGAGGGAAAGCTCCGGTGCAAGTTTCTCCGAAACCGGTGCGAGCTCGCCCGCCGCTCGCCGGCGATCGGCATTGGCTGCAAGCGCTTCGGTGAGTCGCTCCGGTGCGACCGGGCGAACGAGGAAGTCGCTTGCGCCCGCGCGCATTGCATCCACTGCGACCGCGACGCTGTCGCCGTGGCTGAGCGCGATAACGGGAAGGGTCGCGCGTTGCTCCTGGAGGGCAGCAATGAGTTTCGGGCTGGTTTCAGCATCCCAGGACCCGAGGAGAGCAGCTTGTACCTCGCGGCCGTGCGGTCCTTGAAGGAGGCCCAACGCCGTCTCGACATCGGCGGCGCTGACGACACTCCAGCCGGCGCGCGCGGCGACGGCAGAGATCAGCCGGCGCTCGTCGGCATCGGCATCCAGCAACAGCAGGCTTCGGGTGCGCTCTTCGGCCATCCCACACTCCTTCGCGCGCGAGTGTATGCGCGCAGGGGTAAAGGGCCGCTTAAGACCGGCGGTCGTGGGGCTTGGGCTAGCCGCCGGTCGTTGTTATGGACGTGGCCAACCGCCGACAGGGAGCGAGATTGAGGATGGCCGACAACGAGTCGATTCTGGAAAGCCCGCCGACGCAGGACGTCGCGGTTCATGTCCATGATTACATGCGCTTCACCAAGCTGCTGAAATGGGGCGCGCTCGTCTGCCTGCTCATCGGCTTCCTTGTCCTCCTGATCCTCAAATAGTCGCACGAATCGGATGAAGATCGCGGTCCTCAAGGAGACGGCTGAGGGCGAGACGCGCTGTGCCGCGATCCCGGAAACCGTGAAGAAGTTTGCTGCTCTGGGCGCTGAGGTCGCGGTTGAACGCGGCGCGGGAACGCTCGCGTCCGTTTCCGATGCCGAGTTCGAAGCCGCCGGTGCCAAGGTCGGATCGCGTGCCGAAACGCTGAAAAGTGCGGGAATCATCCTCTGCGTGACCGGGCCGGATCTCGAGGCAATCAAGGGTGCCGAGAAAGGCGCTCTACTCGTCGGATCGCTCGATCCTGCAAGGCGCGGTGAAGCCGTGAAAGGATATGCGGCCGCCGGGCTCGACGCTTTCGCCATGGAATGGATGCCGCGCATCACGCGAGCGCAGTCGATGGACGTGCTATCGTCACAGTCCAACCTCGCCGGCTACAAAGCGGTGATCGACGCCGCTGCAATTTATGGGCGCGCCTATCCGATGATGATGACTGCGGCCGGGACGATCAGCCCTGCCAAAGTATTTGTCATGGGAGTCGGGGTGGCGGGCCTCCAGGCTATCGCGACGGCGAAGCGACTTGGAGCGCAGGTCAGCGCCACCGACGTCCGTTCCGCGACGAAGGAACAGATCCAGTCGCTGGGAGCGAAGCCAATCTTCGTTGAGAATGTCGCGGGGATCGAAGGAGAGGGCGCTGGCGGCTACGCCACGGAAATGTCTGCGGAATATCAGAAGGCCCAGGCCGATCTGGTTTCCGGCCACATCGCCAAGCAGGACATCGTGGTCACGACTGCGCTTATTCCGGGCAAGCCCGCGCCGCGCCTCATCAGCGACGCGCAGGTGGCGTCGATGCGGCCCGGGAGCGTGATTGTCGACATGGCGGCCGACGCTGGCGGCAATGTCGAAGGCACGGTCGCCGGCGAACGCACGGTGAAGCACGGTGTGACGATCATTGGCGCGTCCAACCTCGCGCGGACCCTGGCAGCGGATTCGTCGGCCCTGTTCGCGCGCAACCTGTACAATTTCCTCAGCGCTTTTTGGGACAAGGACGAGGGTGGGCCCGTTCTTCCGGATGACGACGAGATCGTCAAAGGCACCCAGCTGACGAAAGGCGGCAAGCTGGTCCACGAGCGGCTGACGCAATGAACCTCCCTTCCCTCGGAAGGAGGGGAGAATGAATGCAGACATCCTCATCATCGGCGGAGGTGTCGCTGGCCTGTCCGCAGCGGCGATGCTGTCGGATCAGGCAAAAATCCTCGTTCTTGAGGCTGAGGAGCAAATTGGCTTCCATTCGTCCGGACGCAGCGCGACAATGCTTCATTATGCGCTGGGTGACCGGCTTGTCCGTGAGCTGACCCTCGCGAGCCGCGGGTTCATGGAAGCGCCTCCCGAAGGTTTCAGCGATGTACCGCTCGGCCGGCGCATGCCGGTCCTGATCCATGGGCGGGAAGATGAACGTGAAGCCTTGGCAAGGCTCGAGGCAGACCTTGCACCGTTCGCGAGACTTGACCGGCTCGATGAACGGGGTGTCCATCAGCTGTGTCCGCTTCTGAAAACCGATGCAGTCTGCGGACTGGCCGATCGGGATGGCATCCGCCTCGATCCACACGGCTTGCTCCAGGGCTATTTGCGGATGCTGCGCAGTGCCGGCGGCGAGCTCGTAACCGGCGCCCGAGCCGCGGAAGTGGAGCAAATCGATGGCCTCTGGCGCGTCACGACCCAGAAAGGCGACAGCTTTTCAGGGCCCATCCTGGTCAATGCGGCCGGCGCCTGGGCGGACGCCGTTGCCGGCATGGCCGGAGTTCAACCGGTCGGACTTCGGCCGCTGAGGCGGACGATCATCACCTTTGACGCCCCGGCGGGCATTGACCTTGGTCATTTGCCCTTCGCCAAGACGATCGCCGACGAGCTTTACTTCGCGCCGGAAAGCGGCCGCCTGTTCGCATCGCCGATGGACGAAGTCCCTAGCGACGCTGTCGATGCTCAGCCGGATGAATATGAGGTCGCGCTCGCTGCCTTTCGGATGGAGGAGCGGACAATCGTCAAAGTGGACCGGATCCACAGCCGTTGGGCGGGACTTCGCACCTTTACCCCCGACCGCCATCCGGTGGTGGGGTTCGCGCCCGACACGGAACGCTTCTTCTGGCTCGCGGGGCAGGGAGGGTTCGGCCTGCAGACTTCGCCAGCCATGGCGCGGATTGCAGCCTCGCTCATCACGGGAGGAGGTCGTTGGCCGGTCGATAAGGTGACGGCCGAGGAGCTATCTCCCAACCGCTTCGTCGGGCAGCCTGCATAGATCGACCCAACGGTCGCCTACCAGCTCGAACAGCCGTTCGGTTGGAATTTCGACCGACGTGTTGCGCGACCCGCCCGCGGGATAGACCGTGCTGAAAGCCCGCAAGGAGACGTCCATATATACGGGCAGCGGCGTTTTCAGCCCAAAGGGGCAGACGCCGCCAACCGGGTGACCCGTAATCTCAAACGTCTCTTCCGCACCGAGCATTCGAGGGCGGGCGCCGAATTCGTCCTTGCACTTGCGGTTGTCGAGACGCGCGTCGCCGCGCGCGACTACGAGGAAGAGCTGGTCGCCCGCACGCACCGCAAGCGTCTTGGCGATGCGACCCGGCTCGACGCCAAGTGCCTCCGCCGCCGTGTCGACGGTCGCCGTCGAGCCTTCGACTTCGATCATCAGCAGGTCCGGCGCATTCGCCGCCAGCCATGCGCGCACGGACTCAAGGCTCATTGGGTCATTGGCCGATCAGGTGAAGCGCGATCTCGCGCTGCGGCGCTTGCTGGCGGTGCTCGAACAGGAAAATGCCCTGCCAGGTGCCCAGCACGGGGCGGCCCTGTCGCACCGGTATCGAAAGCTGGGTCTGGGTGAGCGCGCTCTTGATATGTGCGGGCATGTCGTCAGGACCTTCGTCATCATGTTCGTAGCCGGCATTTTCCGGAGCGACATGATCGAAGAAGCGCTCGAGATCCCGCCGCGCCGCCGGAGCGGCATTTTCCTGGATCACCAACGACGCCGAAGTGTGCCGGCAAAAAAGAGTCAGCAGGCCATCGGAAATACCCGAATCCGCCGTCCAATCGTTAATTTTTTCGGTGATTTCGTGCAGTCCGCGACTCAGGGCGCGAACGCTCAAGCTGCCAATCGCCTGCTTCATTTCAGAGGCCGCTAGCGCAGTTGAACCGCCACTACCAGAGCGTCGCGCGGACAAAAGTCAAAAGCGCCCGCCGAGCGACGAGCGCTTTTTAACTATCTGAATTCAAAAACCAATTACTGGTTTGTGAGGGCGTCAGCCGTTGGAACCGCCGCCGCACCAGCCTCCACCGAGGAGGTAAGTCCACAAACCACGAGTCTGCTTTTTCATTTCAAGTCCCCTGTCGAACTGCAATCCGGCAGTCACGAGGACATTAACCTTAATCGATATGGTTAGCAAACCGTTAACTATTTCGATGTGGACGGGAACGCCCACTTTTTGTTTCAATTTGACTTGGACGCGACTTTACGAGGCCCGCTTCGCAGCCGGCCGTCGTCGCATTTTCTCGAACCGTTGGTGGTTGGTCAGGCGACCTTGCGTCGGCGCTCGCTCAGCAGGCGCTTGGTCAGGCTCTCGATGCTCATCGGACGGCCGATGATGTAGCCTTGGGCAATATCGCACCCGATTTCCATCAGTGCATCGAGGATCTCGCGATTTTCCACGCCTTCGGCGACGACCTTGCGGTCGAGGGAATGCGCCAGGCCGACAGTCGACTGAACCATCAGCCGGTCGCTTCGGTTGTCGCAGAGCGACTTCACGAAGCTCTGGTCGATCTTGATCTCGTTGGCCGGGATCTTCTTCAGGTAATCCAGGGTCGACAGGCCGGTGCCGTAATCGTCGATCGAAAGGCCGATCCCAAGTTCACGCAACCGCGTCAACATGTCCAGGGACTCGCCATTGTCCGCCAGGGCCGCTGTCTCGGTGAGCTCGAGCGTCAGGAACCTCGCTGGCAGCGAGTGGCGCGCCAGGAGCGCTGCGACGCGCATGGTGAAATGCTTGTCGGTCAATAGCCGTGCCGACAGATTCACCGCGACGGTGAAGGGATATCCGTGCCGATTGATCTCCGCCGCCGCAGCGACGGCCTTTTCGAGAACGAAGTCGGTCAGCTTGCCGATACGGTCATGCTGCTCGGCCGCCGCCACAAATTCGGAGGCGGCGATGGGGCCCTTCTCCGGATGGGTCCAGCGCGCCAGTGCCTCCGCTCCGATGATTTTTCGAGTCTTGAGATCGAGCTGGGGTTGAAGCGCGATCCACACTTCGCCGTCGTCGATCGCGCTGTCGAGCTGGCTGAGCATCGACAGCTTCCACGATGCATCCTCGAGCGACTCCGGATCATGCACCTTCCACTTGAGACCGTGGTGGGCAGCGTCTTCCGCGGCTACCAGCGCGCTCCCCAGCCGGTTTGCAAGCGACCGTCCGCTGCCGATCTCGACGCCGAAGCTCACCGAAAGGTCGATCGACAGTCCGCCAACGCGCACCGGGTTGCGGAACAACGCATAGAGCGCATCGATATGGTGGCCGAATGGCTTTCGAGTCTCCTCGAACCAAGCGAAGATGCCGTCATCGCCCTGATAGAAGATACGATCCTTCGCTCCGACGGCGAGACGCGAGACGGCCTGGCTGACAAGCTGCCGTTCCTTGTCCGGCGGAAGCGTGGCAGCGATCTCCGCGTAGTTCAGGACACGAGCGACGATCAGGGCCTGGTCGCGGCCTTCCCTGTTTGCGCGTAGCGCGTTGAGGTTGGGCAGACCGGAGACGGAGTTGATGAGGCCACCCTGGCGGAAGCGGCGCCTCACAAGCACGACCGCCAGTGTCGTAGTGACGAAAAGGCTGGCCGTGATGTCGACGAAAATGAGGTTCGCTTCGAGCAGCGCGGGCACGACGAGCAGCGCCGCCGACCATGCCCCGATCAACAGGTTCTGCTGCGTCGGAGTCCGGCGGGTGGTGAGCACGAGCCAGCCCACGCCCAGGGAAAGAAGAAACATCGGCAGCCAGCCGAGGTCCCGCGGGATTCCGTTCTTCAGCGTTTCCGCGCCGATGATGTGAACATAGGCGCCGCCCATCTTGCCTGTGCCGGGGACAAAATATTGGTCGCCGATTCCGTCACTGTCGGTTCCGATCACGACGTCCTTCCCACGGAACATCCGCGGGTCGAAATCGCCCCTCAGGATTTTTGCCGCGGTGACGTTGGGGATGGAACGCGGGTCGATCGAATAATCGGGTGAGAAGGTGCTATCGAGGGCCCCCGTGCGGCCCGCGAGCAATGACGCGAAAGAGCCGACGCGATGTCCTTTCCATTCCATGGAATAGGGGATGCCACGCACCGCATTCTGGTAATTATACTGCCAGTCGATCGTGCCTACCTGAGCATTGCCGAACATCGGGAGGGCAACGACCTCACGCGCGCCCAACTTGTTCGGACCGGCGCGAGTCCGGACTGCCAGCACAACGCGCTTCGAGCGCTTCAGCGAATCTGCGAATGCCCGGTCATTCGCCTGGTCGGTCGCCCCGAAGAAATTGATGTCGAAGAAGATCCGTTTGGCACCTGCGTCGGTCAGCTCGTCGGTCAGCTTCGCATGATAGCCCCGCGGCCAGGGCCAGCGGCCGACCTGGCGCAAAGCTTCGTCGTCGATCTTGACCAGGACGATGTTGCCGCTTGCCTTATGCGAATGAAAATTGTCGCGGACCGTCCGGAGCGCGTCTTCGGCGATCTCGCCGGCGCCAATCAAGCCGAAGATCAGCCCGGCAATCGCCGTCCACAGAAGCAGCTTCCATGGCGGCATCTCGGCCTTCGCTGACGAGCGCTTCGACACTTTGCGCGCCGTTCCTTCCCAATGTGTCGCTCACGCATGCGCGCGAAAAGGTTATTAATTCGCTAACCGAAATGCGTTTAACGGTCGGATTTCAGACTTCGGCACTCGACAGTTTTCGAACGACCCGGCACAAAGCCGCTGCTCGCGCCGGAGGGGTCATGGACTTCATTTCCATCTTGTCGATTTTCGTGCTCGCCTGCTTCGTCGGCTATTATGTGGTCTGGTCGGTCACGCCATCGCTGCACACGCCGCTAATGAGCGTCACCAACGCCATATCCTCGGTGATTGTGGTCGGCGCGCTGATCGCGTCCGCGGCCGCGGAAAGTGTCGGTTCGAAATGGCTCGGACTCGT
>DATLOY010000122.1:0-6553 GCA_035536015.1 Sphingomicrobium sp. | reverse complement strand
CAACGACAGGGTTGAGCGACGCATGAGGCGCATTCTCCGCCGGGATTATAGCGGTGGGACTGGTTCCCGCTACCATCAAGTCGCGCGTCTGAGCCACCCTCGTGCGGGCCCGCGCGGGATGAGGAGTAATGGTGAGGGCGGTGGGGATCGAACTCACCCTCTTTGAGATGGTCTATCCCCGAAAATCCGCAGAATCTGTAACACGGCCTCGGCCTCGGACCATTAACAAGCAGGAGCGCTCGTGTTCAAACTGACGAACTTCGACCCATGAAGGAAATTTCAACCCTCACCAATCGACCGCTTGCCGGACGGCTGCTTCGTCATTCGTGGCTCCCCATACTTTCGTTTATTCTTCTTCCCCGACTGTCGTTCCCCGCCGCTCAGGACTCCAAGGTCCAAGCCTACTTCGATGCGCATTGCATCAAGTGCCACGGTCCGGACACGGCGAAGGGCGACTTCCGGATTGATACGCTCTCGAAGCTTGTCGGGGTGGAAAACACGCCGCAGTGGCTGGAGATCATGGAGCGCATCAACTCCGGCGAGATGCCGCCCAAGAAGGTGCAGAAGCGGCCGAGTGCGGACGAAAGCGCCGGCGTGGTGGCGTGGATCGCGGCGAAAATGAAGGAGGGCGAAGCGGCCCGCATGGCGGCGCGCGGCCGTGTTTCCTACAACCGGCTGACGCGCGACGAGTACGTCAACACGGTGCGCGATCTGATCGGCGTCCACTACGATGCGAAAGACCCCGGCGCGTTGCTGGACGATCCCGAGTGGCATGGTTTCGAGCGCATCGGCTCGGTGCTGACGCTGTCGCCTTCGAACATCGACCGGTATCTCGCCGCGGCCGAAGTCATCCTGAACGAGGCCTATCCCGAGCCCCCCGCGAAGAACCCGCAATCCACCCCGCCCTTCGGGGGTTCCAAGCGCGCGGTCGGGGAGAGTGACATCAGCGAGCGACATCGCGAACGGCTGCGGGACTTGGGACTGCTCGACAAGATGCGCTTCGAGATTTGGCCGGGGGACATGTTCCGGAACTCGCTGCTGAAGGATCCGCTGCCGGAGGCGGGCATCTACGAGATCAGCTATACGCTGAGCGGCCTGAAGCCGGAGAATGGCCGTGCGCCCCGTCTGAAGGTCTACGAGGCCAGACTCGACCGCGTCCTGTTCGAACAGGACATCGTTGCTCCGGAGGAACAGCCGATCACCGTGACGTTCCGCGCGCACCTGCCGAAGGGACGCCCGACGATCGAAGTCTACAACGACGTGCCGGGGCCTTCGAATACCCCGCCCTCCAACCGTCACGGCAACGTCCCCTTCATCAGCACGAAGATCGGCCGCATTCCCTGGCAGATGAAGCTGACGGACGAAGAGGGCAAGGCACGGTACCCCTTCCTGATCCTGGATTCGATCGCGTGGCGGGGACCCCTCGTGACCGACGACGAAAAGAAGCTGCGCGGCGACTACATGCCGCGCGAAGACGGCAACCTGGAGCAGGTGCGGGATTGCCTTGCGACGCTGGCCCGGCGGGCGTTCCGCCGGCCCGTGACCGCCGAGGAGGTGGAAGGCTTCGTCGGCATCGTGAAGAAGGAGCTCGCGGCGAAAGAAAAGTTCCGCGATGCCGTGAAGACGGGGATGCTGGCGATTCTCTGCTCGAAGAGCTTCGTCTTCATCGCCGAGGGCGACGAAACAGCGAATCGCGCGACCCTCAATGATTGGGAGATCGCGTCCCGCTTGTCCTATTTCCTGTGGGACACCATGCCCGACGCGGAACTCACCGCGCTCGCCGGGCAGGGGCAGCTGCGCGACAAGGCCGAGCTGTCGAGACAGGTGGCGCGGCTGCTGGCCGATCCGCGGTCGGCGCGATTCACGGAT
The DNA here is from genome assembly GCA_035536015.1 of Sphingomicrobium sp. Classification (GTDB taxonomy): domain Bacteria; phylum Pseudomonadota; class Alphaproteobacteria; order Sphingomonadales; family Sphingomonadaceae; genus Sphingomicrobium. The sequence continues at coordinate 4,684 of DATLOY010000122.1, read as the reverse complement.
TCGTTCGCCACGCAATGGTTGCGTTTGCGCAAAGTCGGCATGTTCCCGCCGGACAAGAAGCTGTATCCCGCCTACGACAAGGCGCTCGAGAACTGCATGATTGCAGAGACGAGACTGTTCTTCCGCGAGGTGCTGAACCGCGGCCTGACCCTGCGCGAATTCCTTCACTCCGACTGGAGCATGCTGAATCCGATGCTCGCCCGGTTCTACGGGCTTTCGGACCTGAAGTTCGCGGCCGACGAGTTTCAACGGGTGTCCCTGCCCGCGGGGAGCCATCGCGGGGGCCTGCTCACTCAGGCCGCGATCCTGTCGCTGACGTCGGACGGCGTTCGGCATCGCCCGGTGCATCGCGGCGTCTGGGTCAGCGAAGCGATCTTCGGCCGGACGCCGCCCCCGCCGCCGGCGAACGTAGATCCGCTCCCGACGACGGGGATCGACTCGCAGAAGGCGACGCTGCGCATGAAACTCGAAGCCCACATCAGGAATCCCAACTGCGCCGCCTGCCATGCGAAGATCGATCCGCTGGGGCTCGCGTTCGAAAACTACGACGCCATCGGCCGCTGGCGCACCGAGGAGGTGACCGACGGCAAAGGCGAGAATCCGACCGTCGACGCTTCCGGCAAGTTCCCGGACGGCCGCGGCTATCAGAATCCGGACGACTTCAAGAAGCTGCTGCTCGGCGATCTCGACGCCTTCAATCTCACCTTCATCGAAAAACTTGCGACCTATGGTCTGCGCCGCACGACCTCTTTCGGCGACCGTGATGATTTGAAAGCCATTGCCGCCGCGGCAAAGTCCAAAGACTATCGCCTGAAGGACATCATCGAAGCGTTCGTGTGTTCCGACCTGTTCCAGAAACGCTGACGGGAACCTATGAGCAAGAACTGGCAGATCAGCCGCCGCCAGGTGCTTCGCGGACTCGGCGCCGCCATCGCGCTGCCCGCGCTGGACTGCATGGCGGCGATCCCGGAGCCGGCGAAGCCGAAGCGCAGCGTGTTTCTGTACATCCCGAACGGGGTGAACACGCTGACCTGGCAGATCGAGAAAGCAGGCGCGGACTACCAGCTCACGAAACCGCTCCAGGCTCTCGAAAGGCATCGCGCCGACGTCACGCCCATCAGCGGACTGCATCACCCCATGGTGGTCGGCAAGCATCACAACTGCGAGAAGGTCTGGCTCACGGGCGCGAACGTTCCCGGCGACGGCGGCGCCTTCCGCAATACGGTTTCCGCCGATCAGGTCATCGCGGATGCGATCGGCGCGGCGACGCGCTATCCGTCGCTCGAGCTATCCGTCGAAGGCCCGTCGCTGGCGTGGTCCAGGGACGGGATCCAGATTCCCGCGGAGCGGAACACCCAGCAGATCTTCAACTTGCTCTTCGGCGTCGAAAAGGACGCCAAGGAGACCATCCGGCGACGCCTGACCCGGCGCGGGAGCATTCTCGACCTGGTGGCGGAGGACGCGAAGCGCGTGAAGGACAGGCTCGGGAGCGAGGATCGAAGCAAGCTCGACGAATACCTGACCGCCGTGCGTCAGGTGGAGGAGCGGACCCGCCGCGCCGACGAATGGCTGAACGTGCCGAAGCCCGCCTTGCCGGCCGCAGACGCCGCGCGCCTCCAGCGGAAGCTCAGCATGGCCGAGGCCGGCGCGTATTACCGCCTTTTCTACGATCTCATGGTCATGGCCCTGCGCACCGACAGCACCCGGGTGATCACCTGCGGGATCGGCGGCGAAGGCAACGCCAGCGGCATTCCCGACATCGGCATCCTGCAGGCGCGCCACGGCCTCTCGCATCACAACGGCGACCCGGAGCAGCTCCGCCGCCTTACCCAGACCGATACGTTCCTGATCGACCAGCTCAGCTACTTCCTCGATCAGCTCAAGGAACACAACGAGGGAGACCAAACGCTGCTCGACACGACGCAGGTCCTCTGGGGCAGCGGCATGGCCTATGGTCACAGCCACGGCAACGCGAATCTGCCCACGATCCTCGCCGGCGGGAAAGCGCTGGGGTACAAGCACGGCACGCACGTGGATTACAATCTGCCCAAGATCGGCAAATACGACGTCTCCAACGCCACCGAGCACTACAAGATCTGCTCCCGGCCCGTCGACGGCGATGCCCGCCTCAGCAACCTGCTGCTCACGATGGTGCAGCGCGCCGGCGTGAACGCCGACAAGTTCCAGGACAGCATCAAACCGATCTCGGAGATTGTCGCTTGAAGCAGAACGTCATCAGGGGAATGCCCATGCGGTTCATGGTTTGTCTTCTCCTCACCACGACTCTTCTCCAGGCCCAGGACAAACCCCGGTTCCGCACCGACGCCGATGGCCCGGTGAAAGGAGAGGAGAAGCGCAAGAGCCCCAAGGACCGGCAGCCTTCCGACAAGCCGGACTGGTTCCAACTGGTCGACGGTCAGTTTCCGCCGGAAGGCTCGGCGCATTCGGTCTCGGGTGAACTCATCGCCGTGGATCACCTGGAGCGGCGATTCCAGATTCGCGTCGACCGCAACGATAGCCAGGATCGTGCCTTATGGGATCTGCCGCTCCCGGCGACGATGTTGCCGTACGGCGCGATTTCGTATCTGGGCGCCCCCGCCGCTCTGCAGGACATCCCGCTCGGCACGCACGTGCACGGCTCGTTCTATCTCGCTCCTCCCGACGAGAAGCCGACTCAGCTCGACACGGCGCATCGCCGCAAGACGCCGGAGTGGGACTTCCGCCGCTGCATCCGCATCGAAGACGATTATTCTTTCCACGCGCGCCAGAAGCAGCTCTGGAAGATCGACTCCGTGAATCTCGAGACGAAGAAGCTCACCGCCACGCTGCAGGACAACGGCAAGCCGGTCGGGCAGGCGAGAATCTTCGATCTTCTGACCAGCACGCGAGTGATGATGGGCAACGGCTTCGTGGATTTCAAATCCCTGCAGCCGGGGCAAACCGTGCTGTTCAATCTCACCTGGGCCACGCTCTATGGCCCCGGCCGCATCACCGACGTGTGGATTGACGAAGCCGCCCGCGCCCTGGTGACGGCGCATCAGCTCGAACGCCATCGCAACCACATCCGTGAGCGTGGGCTGCCCGGCTGGGTGACCGCCGTGGACGACGCGAAGCAAATCGTCACCATCACGTTCTTCGGAGGAGTCGACCCCAAGCTGTTCGATGAACTGAAGGGCATCAACGCTGAGCCGCAGGGCTGGCCGTTCTCCGGCCCGGAGGATGACCCGAAAGCTCCCAAAGGCGGCATCGCCGTGGCCCGGGAGAGCCTCATGACGTATGATCCGCTCAACGACCGGAAGGGCGGCAACATTCTCCACATCGGGACGGTGCCCATCGAACCCGGAAGCAGCGGCGTGCAGATCACAGTGAAGTGCAGCATGATGCTCGAAGGCTATCGCCCCAAGCGCATCGTCCGCTTCTTCCCCGCGACGTGGAAAGTGGACGCCTTGCCGAAAGAAGAAGAGTTCAGCGGACGCGAGTAAGGACCTTTTCAAATGATGAGAGCAATTCTTCTGGCCATCCTCGTCCTGCGGTTCGCCGCGAGCACCGCCCTTGCACCGGATCCTCACGTCGAAGCCGTCACCCGAATCGTCGAAGGCGCGAAGGGGAAAGTCGAAAAGACTGCGGACGGCCAGAGCTTGAGACTCGTCGATCTCGCCATTCCCGGAGCCGGGCCGCACGATCACCGGGCGGAAGACCCGTATGACGCGGCGTTTTTCGAGCACCTCGGCCACATCACGACGCTCGAATCGCTGAACATCATCTCCACGAAGTTCAACGACGACTGGATGCCCCACATCGCCGGGCTGACGAACCTCAAGACCTTGCGCTTCATCAACAACGGCAAGCTGACCGACGCGGGCATGGAGCAGCTCGCCGGCCTCAAGAATCTCGAGAGCTTCTCCTTCGTCGGCACCGCCATCACGGGCAACGCCTATGCGACATTCGACGGCTTCACCAAGCTCACCCGAGTCAGCCATCGCGGCAGCAGCATCAACGACGAGGGGTTGAAGCAGCTCTGCGAGCACCTGCCCAATCTCGAGAACCTCAGCCTCGCCCACGCCAAGTTCACCGACGCGGGCGCGCCGAACCTCGCGAAGCTCACGAAGCTCAAAGGCCTCGAACTCGGCGCGTCCAAAGCCACCCCGCAAGCCCTGGCCGGCATCATGAAGCTCCCGCTCGAATACCTGCAGCTCGGCGAAGGCTTTGAGGCGCCGGAATGCATCCTGCGGATCAAAGGCATCACGACGCTGAAACGTCTGACGCTGACCAACGCCGCGAAGTTCACCGATGCCGAACTGACGACCGTTGCAGGCCTCACTCAGCTGGAGCATCTCGAACTCAAGGCCCCGTTCCCTGACGAGCGCCTTCCCTTGCTCAAGGACTTTGCCTTCCTCAAGTCGATGCGCCTCGTCCCTGCAAAAGATCCCTTCACGACCGAGACGCAGGCGAAAATCAAAGCGTTGCTGCCGAAGACGGAGATTCAATTCAAGTAAGCGCCTGGCATCGCCCGGCTGTGACAGCAACCCAGGCCCTTCTTGAAGCCTGCTCTTGATCTCGCTCTTGCCACTTCGTTCCCCTTTGGATAGTCTGTCGTCGATCGAAGCCATGGTAGGATGAAGCGATGATGACCCTGCTCGCGGCCCTGGCCCTTTACGGCACCCTGGCGCAGGATGCCGATTAC
>DATLOY010000121.1:0-7042 GCA_035536015.1 Sphingomicrobium sp. | reverse complement strand
GATCGAAAATCGGCGTCTCGCTTCGGTAGCCTGCTTGGGTTCATAGACTTGCGGCTTGCCCGCGACCTTCGCCTGCTTCACCGCGAACTGCGCGTTGCGGAAAAGCTCTTCCGGGTCCTGGCCGGCATGCATCAGGGCCAGGCCGATTGCGCATTCGACCCGGATCTCGAGATCCGAAATCTTGAATGGCGTCGCCATCACCTTCTGGATGCGCTCTGCCGCTTTCAGGGCATCGGCGATTCCGCGCCGAAGGGAGACCAGCACACCGAACTCATTGCCTCCCGTGCGAGCAAGAACATCGCCGGCACGAAGCGCAAGAATGAGACGTCGCGCGAAGGTAATCAGCAGCTCGTCGCCGGCAAGGCTGCCCATCGATTCATTGATCCTGCTGAAACGCAGCATGTCGACGACCAGCACCGCATGCTCGAGATCGCGGGCGACATTCTCGCCGGTCTTCTCGATTGCTTCGGTAAAGGCCAGGCGATTAGGCAGGCCCGTCAGGCTGTCACGCAGCATTTCGGCGCGCAGGGTCCGCTCCGCCTGCACCTCTACCGTTCGGTCCACCACGCTCAGCAGGCAACGGGCGCATTTGCTCTCGGTCTTCGGCAGCGGCGCCAGCTTCACCCTGAAGAAGCGCGCGGCTACGCCCTCGCCGTCCATAAAGTCGAGCTCGCCCGCGACGTCAGTTCCGTCAAAGAATTTTTGAAGGAGCTCGGCGATGGGCCCTGACTTGAGGCAGTCCGCCTCATTCCAGTCGATTGCCGTGCACGTCGATTGTTTCACGGTATCGTGAAAACGGCTGTTGTAGCCGTCGACCTTCAGGCAGCGATCTTCCTTTCGCTCGATTACCGCGGCGGCGATCGGGAGCGCGTCGAGCAAGCCGTTATCAGCCGCAATCGCAATGTGCGGTTTGACGCTCGAATTGTCCCCCCGCCGTTGCCTCTCTGGCCTCGGCAGACGGTTTGCTGCAGCCTGCATACCTCCGTCTTGGCGCAGGAGGGGTTAATTCGGAGTATCTTTTTGCCTGTACAGCGCCCGGTTAACCGAGGTTAGTTAACGCATCAGCCGAAGCGATTGCTTCGCGGGAAGCCCATTGGGGGCATGCGGCCCGCGGCCCCGCGCGCTGCTCTCCATTGCGCGAGATCCGTCTCGGTCCGGGTACGGCCGCTCTCGCCTCCGAGGGCCCAGCTGAGGCCATCGGCCAGCCGGAACGCGATCGCGTCCGACAGCCCGCCGTCGCGATAGCGCTGCAGCGTGACCCCTTGCCCTCGTCCGAGTTCCGGCAGTTCGGCGAGCGGGAACACGACCATCTTCCGGTTCTCCCCGATGACGGCGACGGCATCCGCTCCTTCCGGAACCTGACGGACGACCATCACTTTGGACCCGGGCCGAACGTTGACCAATTGCTTGCCTTTTCGCGTTTCGGCCAACGTCGCTTCGCCGTTCGTCACGAAGCCCTTTCCGTCGGAAGCCGCGATCAACAGTTTCGCCTCCGGCCGGATGGCAAGCAGCTGGACGATCTCGACCTCCGCATCGAGGTCGATGAACAGGCGCACCGGCTCGCCGAAGCCGCGCGCGCTCGGCAGCTTGTCTCCCGCCAGAGTGTACACGCGGCCGTTGGAGGCGAAGAGCGCAAGACGGTCGGTCGTCTGGGAATGGAAATGGATGAAAGGACCATCGCCCTCGCGCCATTTGAGGTCGGCGACTTGCTCGAGCGCAAGATGGCCTTTCATTGCCCGGATCCAGCCGCGCTGCGACAGGATGACGGTGATCGGCTCTTTCTCGATCATCGCGGTCCAGTCGATGTCCCGCGCAGGTGCGACCGCTTCGATCTGGGTTCGGCGCTCGTCGCCGAACTTCTCCTTGAGAAACGCCAGGTCGCGCTTCAAGCGAGTGCGCTGACGAGGCGGACTCTCGACGAGCTTGGTGAGCTCTTCGCGTTCCTTGACCAAAGCGTCGCGTTCGCGCCCGATCTCCATCTCCTCGAGCTTCCTCAAGCTGCGCAGCCGCATGTTGAGGATCGCCTCCGCCTGTCGGTCGGACAGCGAGAATTCCTCCATCAGCTTCGGTTTCGGCTCGTCCTCGTTGCGAATGATAGCGATCACGCGATCGAGGTTGAGGTAGGCGATCAGGAAACCGTCGAGCAGTTCGAGCCGCTCATCGATCTTGCCGATGCGTACCTGGCTGCGGCGGACCAGCACCTCGATCTGGAAGCTCAGCCAGGCGAGCAGGGCTTCCTTGAGGCTCATCACCCCTGGCGTGCGCGTCGCGTCGAGCACGTTGAGGTTCAGCGGAAAACGGATCTCGAGATCGGTCAAGCGATAGAGGCTTTCGAGCAGGAGCTCGGGCTCGACCGTTCGAGCTCGAGGCTCGAGGATCAGCCGAACCTGCTCGTCGCTCTCATCCTTAACATCGGCGAGGATCGGCAGTTTCTTGTCGGAAATGAGCGCGGCGATCTGCTCGATGAGCTTCGCCTTCTGCACTCCGTAGGGGATCTCGCTGACCAGCAAGTGCCAGCCGCCCCCTTTCTCGCGCTCGACATCGACCTTCGCGCGCAACCGGAATGCGCCGCGGCCGCTGACATAAGCGCGGGCAATCGTCTCCTCGTCGTCGACAAGCACGCCGCCCGTCGGGAAATCGGGTCCTTTGACCCATTCCGTCAGGGCCTTGTCCTCGGCCTTGGGGTTGTCGATCAAATGGACGGCAGCGTCGATCAGCTCGCCGACATTATGCGGCGGAATGGAGGTGGCCATTCCGACGGCGATCCCGCTCGCGCCATTGGCCAGCAGGTTCGGAAACAGGCCCGGGAAGACCTCCGGCTCTTCTTCCTCTCCGTTGTAGGTCGGCTTGAAATCGACCGTGCCCTCGTCGAGGCCGGCCATCAGTTGGATCGCGATCGCTGTTAGGCGTGCTTCGGTGTAGCGGTAGGCCGCCGCATTATCGCCGTCGATGTTCCCGAAATTACCTTGGCCATCGACCAAGGGATAACGCAGCGCGAAATCCTGGGCGAGGCGGACCATCGCGTCATAGACCGATTGGTCGCCGTGGGGGTGATATTTGCCGATAACATCGCCGACGACGCGCGCAGACTTCTTGTAGGCACCGGTGGGGTCGAGCCGAAGCAGCCGCATCCCCCACAGGATGCGCCGGTGGACCGGCTTCAGCCCGTCGCGGACGTCGGGCAGCGAGCGCGCGGTGATCGTCGATAGCGCATAGACGAGGTATCGTTCCGACAATGCGGCGTCGAAGGGCGTGTCGATGGTCGTGGAAGGAAGATCGTCGGCTTGCATGAAGGCTGCCTAGCAAGGCAGCCGTCCCGCCGCCACGGGTCAATTGCCCCCTATTCCGCGGCTTCCGCTGCAGATTGAGGCCAGCCTCCGGCCGCGTCCTCCTGAGCCCTTCTCATCTCCGCGATCAGCCATTCGCGGAAGCGCTTCACCTTTGGGATGGTGCGCCGCTCGCTCGGATAGACGAGCCAATAGGCCCAGCCCCTGGTCGACACACGCTCGGGAAATGGAACGACGAGTCGGCCGGCTGCCACATCGCCTTTCCAAAGCAACGGCGTCAGCAGCGCGAAACCCTGCCCGGCCATCGCCGCATGACCCTCGTTCGCCTGATTATCCAGCCGGATTCCGGCCTGCCGCAAGATCGAGTCATCGGCGGGAACACCATTGTCTTCGAACCATTGCTGCCACCATTCGTCACTCGGCCCAATGCGGTTCTGGCGCGGCAAATCGCTCGGCTCGAGCTTGCGGCCGAGCTTGCGCTCCGCCTCCGCGACGCAAGCGGGACTGGCCATGGGAGTGAAAGCCGAAGCGAACAATTCGTAATGTTCGAGGCCCTCCCATCCTCCGCGCCCGGCGCGGATCGCGATGTCGGCCTCTCCCGAACGGAGGTCGATCACCTCATTGCTGGTTGTCATTCGAACGGCGAGATCCGGATGTTCCATCTGGAAGGCACCGAGACGCCAGGCCAGCCAGGTATTGGCGAAGGTGTGGGTAGTCGTGACGGTGAGCAGCGCCTCGTCTTCCTGCCGGTGACTGGCAAAAGCTGCCTCTATGGCGTCGAACGCTCCGGTCAGCGACGGCAACAAGCGCCCGCCGAGAGGGGTCAAGCGCACCCGGCCGCGTTCCCGGACGAACAGCGGCGCACCAAGCCGCTCCTCCAGGCTCTTCACCTGGTAGGAGACCGCCGCCTGGGTCATCCCGAGCTCCGCAGCGGCCGCAGTGAAATTCTCTGTTCGAGCGGCAGCTTCAAACGCCCGAACGGCAGCCAGCGGAGGAAGGCGTCTCATCAGCAATCAATAAACCGGCCTTATCGATTCTGTCGAGTGTTTGATTGGCGAAACGAAGGGCCCTCGCATAAATAAACATTGCCGCCGGGGGTCCAGGTTCTTCCCCTCCCTAGCCCCCGACCTCCGGCGGCCAACGACATGAAAGGAGGCGCGCCATGATTCATGGCCTCAGTACCCGTGCGTTCATCGAAGACGGCCCGGCAGTGCAGGCCATCCATGTCAAGGAAGCGCACTCCACGGCGCGGACATGGCGGGCATTGGATCCGCAGGAACGGCTAGCGCTCGTAGACCGTGCGCTCGGCCTACCGGCGAACGACATGTTCGATGCCTATCCGGCTGCACTCTGACCTCAACGAGAAAAAAGAGGAAAGGATGATCACCATGGTCGATGAGATTTATGACCGCCATTATCAGGAGGCTCGCGCCAATTTGAACGGCGGAATCGCCAGCGTTTTTTCGCAGATTGGCCGAGTTCTCGGCGACAGCTTCCGGGCTCAGCACCGTATCGAATGGAGCGCGCCCTGGGCCGCGAAGAGCAAGCGGACCTGATGCGATTGGCTTATGACTGAGGAGCGCGGAAGAGCACGCAACCGCGCTCCTCTTTCCTTATTTACCCTAGTCATGCGATAGTATATCAAGCGCGACGCCATAAAGGGAGAGGCGTATGCGCAAATCCGTTCTTGTGACGACCGCACTGCTCGCGGCTTGTTCCCAACCTCGTTCCGATCGCGACCAAGAGTCGCCCAAAACATACGATGTCCAGGAAGCGCCGGCTTCTCCGAGCCGTGATGGCTTTCCCCCGCCCACGACGGCTGCGGGCCTCCGCGCGGAAAATGCCGCAGAGCAAGCGGGCGGCCCCAATGTCTCCGTGACCGCCGCTCCGGGCGTCGCCTTCAATTACCGATATGCGTTCCGCCTGCCGAACAGCCGAATCCAGGCGACACAGGAAGCTCATGCCGCGATGTGCGAGAAACTCGGCATCGCCCGCTGCCGCATCACGGGGATGCGCTATGCCCTCGTCAACGAGAAGGACATTTCGGCCTCGCTCGAGATCAAGCTCGACCCCGCCATTGCCCGTCAATTCGGCAAGGATGCGACCAAGGTCGTAAGCCAGGCCGAGGGCATGCTCGTCGATCAGGAAATCAATGGCGTCGATGCGGGCTCGTCTATCCAGAAAGCGAACAGCAGCCGTGCCGAACTCCAGGACGAGCTGGACGGCGTGAACCGCGAGCTTGCGCGGCCAGGGCTGTCCAACGTCGTCCGCGACCGGTTGCTCTCCGAGGCAGCATCGCTTCGATCGCAAATCCGCGCCCTCGGCGAGCAGAAGGCATCCGATGAGGATTCGCTCGCGAAGACCCCCATGGTTTTTTACTATGGCTCGGGCAAGGCAATCCCAGGCTTCGATGAGCCCGCACCGCTCGCTTACGCTTTCGACCGCGCGGGCTATAATTTCCTGAGCGCCCTCGGCTTCCTCATCATCGCGATCGCGACATTGCTGCCCTGGGTATTGCTCGCGGCGTTCGTCCTTTGGGGGTATCGCCGCTTGCCGGTTCGCTGGCGCATATTCCGTCGCAAGGATGAATCACCGGCGGACGCTTGATTGCGGAGGGGCGGCGGCTCGCTTATAGCCGCCGCCTCTCACCGCATTGCTGGAGCGAAACGAACGACATGGTCCGCCGCCGCCAGATTTACGAAGGCAAGGCGAAGATCCTCTATGAGGGTCCGGAGCCCGGTACCTTGATCCAGTATTTCAAGGACGACGCGACGGCGTTCAACGCGCAGAAGCGCGGCACGATCAGCGGCAAGGGCGTGCTCAACAATCGCATTTCCGAGCACATTTTCACTGCTCTCCAGACGATCGGAGTTCCGACGCACTTCATCCGCCGCCTCAACATGAGAGAGCAACTGATCCGACAGGTCGAGATCATCCCGATCGAAGTCGTCATACGGAATGTGGCGGCGGGATCGCTCAGCAAGCGACTGGGCATCGACGAAGGCACGCAGCTGCCGCGCACGATCATCGAATACTATTACAAGGACGATGCGCTCGGCGACCCGATGATCGCCGACGAGCATATCGCCTGCTTCGGCTGGGCCAGCCAGGACGAGATGAACGACATCGCCGACATGGCAATCCGCGTGAACGATTTCCTGTGCGGCCTGTTCGGCGGCATCGGCATCCGCCTGGTCGACTTCAAGCTCGAGTTCGGACGCGTCTGGGACGGCGATTTCGCCCGCATCATCCTGGCCGACGAGATCAGCCCGGACGGCTGCCGCCTGTGGGACATCAAGTCGAACGAAAAGCTCGACAAGGACCGCTTCCGCCAGGATCTCGGCAAGGTCGAGGAAGCCTATCAGGAAGTCGCCCGCCGCCTCGGCCTCCTGCGCGACGACGACGAGGCAACCGCCGTCCTCGACCTCGACAGCCACCGCAAGAAGCGGGGCAAGTAAGCAGGCGGTGCCCCTTCCCCGCGTCCGCGTCGTCACTCTGAACGCGGCGCTCGGCCCACTCGATTACCGCATTCCCAGCGGCGTCAGCGTCGAGCCGGGCAGCGTCGTCGTGGCGCCGCTCGGACCTCGCCAGCTGCTCGGGGTGGTCTGGGAAGCGGAGCGGCTCAAAACCGAAGAGGTCGGCGACAATCGCCTTCGCCCCCTCGCGTCGGTTCTCGACGTCGCGCCGATTGCGGCGCCGCTTCGGCGGCTGGCGGAGTGGACGGCCGATTATTACCTCAGCCCGCTGGCATCGGT
>DATLOY010000120.1:0-33281 GCA_035536015.1 Sphingomicrobium sp. | reverse complement strand
GCTTCCTTCCATCACGTCGAGCTTGGGCTGGTTCGTGATGTAGCGGATCGTTCCGCCGACCGACCCCGAGCCGAACAGCGTTCCCTGCGGACCGCGCAGCGTCTCCACACGGTTCAGGTCGTAAAGGTCGAAGTCGGGAGTGAACAGCGAAAGGGAAGTGACGGTCTCGTCAAGATACACACCGACCTGCTCCTTGACGCCCGGCTGGTCGCGAACGATCTGGCCGGCGGCGACGCCGCGGACCGAAACCTGGCTCTGGCCCGGCCCGAGGTTCTGAACGGTGAGTCCGGCGACGTTGCGGCTGAGATCTTCGAGCGTCTTGGCGTTGGCGCGCTGGATGTCCGCTTCCGTCTGCGCATTGATCGAGAAGGGCACCTCCTGCACGCGGGAGGCGCGCTTGGTGGCCGTCACGATGATGTCGGGGCCATATTGCCCGGCGTCGGGTGCAACCGCGGCGGGCGGATTGGCTGCCTGAGCGGCAGTCTCCTGGCTCGTTTGGGCTGACGCTTGGGTTGCAAGAGCAACGGCTGACGTACCAATCAGCAAGGCTGCCGAAATGCGCATGTGTTTCCCCCATTTTTTATTTTGTCGTCTGGGGGACACTATGACCGAATGTGCGCCGGTAGAGGAGGGGCGCTCGAGCGTTCTTGAGCACTTTCGCAACGGATGTTGCAGAATGGTTACATAGCCGTTTCAACCGAAGGGCAAAAGTGAGCGAGGCGGGCACTGAGCGACGGGAACTCCATGCTCGCTCAGGAAGATGTGGCGGACGATCTCGGCCTGTTGTTCGAGGCCGTATCGGTTGAACGGCTTTTCCGGTTCGATCTCATAGGAATAGCGGCAGAACGGGTGCCGCATTAGGAGCAGGTAGAAACGTCCTTTCGCCTGCGACTGCCAGACGTGCGTCATCTCGTGGATGAAGAAGCCCTGGCGGCCGAGCGATTCCCTGGAGAAATCGTCGGACCATGCTCCGCCGTCAGGATGGAAATAGATGTTGCCCATCGGCGCCATGGCGGAATTGCGGGGTTGGAACGGCCACCATTTGCGCTTGAACAGGCGGACCCGCGAATAATCGATCGAGTTTCCGAACACGGAGCGCACGAGCGCGGTCTCTGCGGCTGTCAGAGGGCGGCCATCCATGGGTTCTCCCTAGGTGTTGACGAACAGCAGCGCCACTTGCCCATGCCCAAGTGCCTCGCTAGGGCAGCGCAAAAGCTAACGGAGGAAGCCCAAAATGAGCGAGACAGCCGATCGGGTGAAGAAGATCGTCGTCGAACATCTCGGCGTCGAGCCGGACAAAGTCACCGAGGACGCGAGCTTCATCGACGATCTCGGTGCGGACAGCCTCGACATCGTCGAGCTGGTCATGGCGTTCGAGGAAGAGTTCGGAGTGGAGATTCCGGATGATGCCGCCGAGAAGATCACGACGGTTCACGACGCGATCGATTATATCGACCAGAACAAGGGCTGATCGGGACAAATCCGTTCGCCCTGAGCTTGTCGAAGGGCTGCCTTTTACTTCTCAAAGCGTTGTAAGACAGTACAGGGCTTCGACAGGCTCAGCCCAACCGGGTTTGAGCCTGTTGCATTTGGAGTGAAGCGATGCGCCGTGTCGTGGTGACGGGTCTCGGTCTTGTGACGCCGCTCGGAGGCGACGTCGAGACGAGCTGGAAGAACATCATTGCGTCGAAGAGCGGCGCCGGTCCGATCACGAAGTTCGATGCCAGCGACCAGAAATGCCGCATCGCGTGCGAGGTGAAGCCAGCCGACCACGAATATGGCTTCGATCCATCGCGACGCGTCGACCACAAGATCCAGCGACAGGTCGATCCCTTCATCGTCTACGGGCTCGACGCGGCCGGACAGGCCATTGAGGACGCCGGTCTTCTCGACATGCCGGAAGATATGCGGCTTCGCGCCGGCTGTTCGATCGGCTCGGGAATCGGCGGGCTGCCGGGCATCGAATCCGAAAGTCTCGTTCTGCACGAGAAAGGGCCAGGCCGCGTCAGTCCGCACTTCGTGCATGGCCGCCTGATCAATCTGATCTCGGGCCAGGTCTCCATCAAATATGGCCTGATGGGCCCAAACCACGCCGTGGTCACCGCCTGCTCGACGGGCGCGCATTCGATCGGCGATGCCGCCCGAATGATCAAGGACGACGATGCCGACATCATGCTCGCCGGCGGGGCGGAAGCGACCATTTGCCCGATCGGCATCGCGGGCTTTGCCCAGGCGAGGGCGCTCAGCACCAACTTCAACGACCAGCCCGAGAAGGCCAGTCGCCCTTACGACAAGGATCGCGACGGCTTTGTCATGGGCGAAGGCTCGGGCGTCGTCGTGCTCGAAGAATATGAACATGCGAAGAAGCGTGGCGCCAAGATCTACGCCGAAGTGATCGGCTATGGCTTGTCGGGCGACGCCTATCACGTGACCGCACCGCACCCCGAAGGGTCGGGCGGTTATCGGTCGATGCAGATGGCGCTCAAGAAGTCCGGATTACAGCCTTCCGACATCGATTATATCAATGCTCACGGCACATCGACGCCATTGGGCGACGAGCTTGAGCTGGGCGCCGTTCGGCGGCTGTTCGGCAACGCGATCGGATCGCTTTCGATGAGTTCGACAAAGTCCGCGATCGGGCATCTGCTCGGCGGAGCAGGCGCGGTCGAAAGCATCTTCTGCATCCTCGCCCTGCGCGATCAAATCGTTCCTCCGACGCTCAACCTCGACAATCCGAGCGAAGGTACGGCCGGCGTCGACCTCGTGCCGCACAAAGCGAAGGAGCGATCGGTCCGGGCGGTACTCAACAACAGCTTCGGCTTCGGCGGGACCAACGCCTCCCTGATCATGAAGGCGGTGTGAAGCGGCTGCTGTTGATCGGCGCGGGTGGGGTCTTCGTCGCCGCGCTCCTGACGCTTTGGTTCTTTTGGTGGGCACCCGGACCCAGGCCAGGCCCGCACCTGATCGTCGTCAAGGAAGGCTCCACCGTCGCGACGGTTGCTCGCGATCTCGCGAAGCAAGGCGCGATTCCCGGCACTGCACGGACCTATCGCGTCATGGCGCGCATCTTCGGATCGCAAGACCCGATCCAGGCAGGCGAGTTCGAAATTCCTCGCGGGATGAGCGGAGCGTCGGTCCTCGAACTCCTACAGCATGGAAAACCGGTTCTTCGGCTGATCACGGTGACAGAGGGAATGCCCTCGATCATCGTCGAGGAGAAGCTTGCGGCGAACCCTTATCTGACCGGGCCCTCGCCGCCGATCGCCGAAGGTTCGCTGCTGCCCGACAGCTACAGCTTCGAGCGCGGTCAGGCGCGAACCACGGTCGTCAGACAGATGCAGACCGCGATGACCCGGACGATCGATCAACTGTGGGCCGGACGGAGCACCGAATGTCCCATCGGTTCGAAGGATCAGGCCATCGTGCTGGCTTCGATTGTCGAGAAGGAGACGGGGAAGGCCTCCGAACGTCCGATGATCGCCGGGGTCTACTGCAATCGGCTGAGGATCGGGATGAAGCTCGATGCCGACCCGACGGTCATCTATCCTGTCACCAGGGGCAAGCCGCTCGGACGGCGGATTCTGAAGTCTGAGCTTCATGCCGACAATGGCTATAACACCTACCGGAAAGCCGGCCTGCCGGTCGGTCCGATCGCCAATCCCGGAAAGGCCAGCATCGCCGCGGTGCTTCACCCGGCCCAGACAAAGGCGCTGTATTTCGTCGCTGACGGGACCGGCGGGCACGTGTTCGCCGACACTTTGGCGGAGCATAATGCCAATGTCGCCAAATGGTATGCGATCCGTCGTGCTCGCGGGCAGATGTGACGGCTAGGCGTCTGTGACCGCCTCGCTCTTCACGTAGCCGACCCGGCGCTCCAGGCCGGCATAGCCCCAAGCCCAGCCAAGGCTGTCGTCGAGCAATTCAAAGTTTTCGCCCGGCTTCAGGTCCCTGACCGTTTCCGAATCTTCGGAGGCGCTGGAGTGCAGGCTTGTGCCCCGTGCGACCGTCCGCTTGATGGGTTCGGCATAATGCGACGCGATCACGCGTCCAGCGAGAGCGACGTCGGCGAGGTCCTGGCGATAGGCGTTGAATTTTGGGTCAGGCAGGTCCGATGGCCCGGCGAGGGCGAACTCTTCACCGTTGGTGAGCGTAGGCTGCAGCCTGCCCGATGATCGGCCGGTGGCTCGTTGAGCCCCCGTCGCTGTCGCGGAGGTTGCGTTTGAACCCTTCAAGAAATTCTGCCCCACTGCTCGTTCGGACGACGAAGACGTTGCGTCGGTCGTCCTGATCTCTCTCGCGCCGCAGATAGCCGAGCGCTCCGAGCGTATTCAAGGCGCGAGTGACGACGGGCTTCGAGACTCCGAGAACGCGCGCAAGTCCGCGAACGGTGTGTGGGCCCGGAGTGAGGTAAACGAGCATGAGCAACGCCATCTGGCGATTGGTCAGGTCCGGCTCCCCGGAGCGGACATAGGCAATAAGTGCCTTCATCCAGCTGGCAAGCGAGACCTCGCTCATCGCTGATTACCTCCATCGATCGTCGCGTAGTCAGCTTTAAAACCGGTAAGGGAGCGAAATGTTGCAGGCGAATGACTGAAAAAGGCCGGAACTTTCGGCGACTTGCCTCTTCAGGTCCGGGAATAACGCCCCGAAAGCATCGCAAAGACGGCTCGGAGTCCGAGTGCATCGCCGCCCTTTGGCCGCCCGGGCTTGCCCGGATCGCGCCACGCCCAGGTATCAAGGTGGGCCCATGCGATTTCGTCCGGGACAAAGCGCCGCAGGAACAACGCTGCATAGATGCAGCCGGCCATCGCGTTATTCGCCATGTTCGCGAGATCGGCGACGTCGCTCTTCAGATTCTCGTCATACGGATCCCACAGCGGCATCCGCCAGATCGGATCATCAACCTCGGAGGCGGCCTTCTCGAGGTCGGCCAGGAGGTCATCGCGGTTGGCAAAGGTCGCCGGAAGGTCCGGACCAAGCGCAACGCGTGCCGCTCCGGTCAGGGTCGCGAAATCGACAATCAGCTCCGGCGTTTCTTCCGCCGCTTTCGCAAGCGCATCCGCGAGGACGAGGCGGCCTTCCGCGTCGGTATTGTCGACCTCGACCGACAGGCCCCGGCGCGACTTGATCACGTCGCCGGGCCGATAGGCGCTGCCCGAGACCGCGTTTTCGACCGCTGCAATCAGCAGATGCAGGCGGACCGGAAGCTTCTCCGTCATGATCAGGCGCGCCAGCGCCAGAGCATGCGCTCCACCGCCCATGTCCTTCTTCATGATGCGCATTCCCGAGCCGGTCTTGAGGTCGAGACCGCCGCTGTCGAAGCAGACGCCCTTGCCGACAATTGCGATACGCGGGTCGCCGGGCTTTCCCCATTCGAGCTCGATGAGGCGCGGAGCCCTCTCCGGCGTGGCCGCGGCTCCCACGGCCGCGATCAGCGGATAGCCGGTCGCGAGCTCATCGCCGGCCGTCACCCGGACCTTGGCGCCGCAACGGTTGGCCTCATCGCGAACGGCCTGTTCGAGTTCGGCCGGACCGAGGTCGGCCGCAGGCGTGTTCACCAGATCGCGGACGAGCGCGGTGGCTTCGGCCAGCCGCACGGCCTCCTCGATCTTCGCCGGTTCGCTGGTGAGCAGCACGCGCTGTCCGCGCTCGGGCTCGTCCGACTTCGATCGATATTTGTCGAAGCGATGTTGCGCGAGCAACCAGCCGAGCGCCGCAATGCCTGGATGGCCCTCAGCGAGCTTGTACGCGCCATCGGGCAGCGCCTCAGCCAGCTTCGCCAGGCACCATGGCGAGAGGTCACTCGCCGCCTTTACGGCGCCGACGACTTCGAAATCGTTGCCGCGAGGCAGGATCACGAAAGCGAAGGGCGATTTTGCGTCGAAGCGATGCGCTTCGATGAGGCGCCGATCATCGGCGGGGCGCGCCTTGAGCCACGCCGCATAGCCGTCCTTGTCGACGAGGTGGATCGTGCGGGCTTTCTGCCCGCGGTCCGCGGTGAGCAACTCAGCGAAATCGGTCATTGCAAGGCCGTCTAGAGCCCGAATTGGCTGAGGGCCAGTCGATGGGTCGCTACGGCTGTTGGAACGTCGGCCAGCGGACGCGGTTGATTTCTCGGGACAAGAACGGAATCCACAATGACACGCAGCTGGTCCGCCATCATCCTTGCCGTTTGCATGGCGCTTATTGGCCTCACTCTTGGGATCGGAGGCGCCTGGCTGCTGAGCTTGGGTGGGTCGCCTTATTATTTGATCGCCGGAATCCTGATGTTGATATCGGCGTTTCTGCTGTTCCGCGGACGCATTCTCGGAGGCTGGATCTATATCGGCCTGTTCATCCTTTCCGCGATCTGGGGCTTCACCGAAGCCCGCGGAAACGCCTGGGCGATGATCCCGTGGCTGATCGCGCCCCTCGTGCTTCTGATCCTGGTCCTGCTGGTCATGCCAACGCTCACTCGAGCGCCCAATCGCTGGAGATTCGCAGGCGGCGGCATTGCACTCGGCATCGTCTTCGTGATCGTGAGCTTCGCTGTTCTCGGCAACAATGCCACGCTCGCGGCGGCCGCGCTGCCGGCGCAGCAGTCGCCCGGAATGACCGATCCCTCGGGTGTGGCGACCGGCGCGGAGTGGCTCGCCTATGGCGGGACGAACGCGGCCTGGCGATTCACGCCGCTCACGCAGGTGACTCCGGACAACGTCGGCAAGCTCACCAAGGCGTGGGAAGTTCACCTCGATGGCCAGCCTAACGACCCGGAATATGTGAAATTGTACGGGACTGAGAACACGCCTTTGAAGGCCGGCAACCTTCTTTATGCCTGCACGGCGAAGAACGTCATCGTCGCGCTGGATGCGGCGACCGGAAAGCCGGTGTGGCGGGTCGATCCGCAAGTGCCCGACAAATGGATCCCGTACACGACCGCTTGCCGCGGAGTTTCCTATTATGCCGTGCCCGGCGCGCCGGCGAACTCCATCTGCGCCAAACGTATCATAGAAGGGACGATGGATTCGCGGCTGATCGAGGTCGATGCGCTGACGGGCAGGCCGTGCACCGAGTTCAATGGCAGCGGACAGCAGGACACGAAGATTGGGATGGGCTGGACGCCTCCGGGCTCAGTGGGAATCAACTCGCCTCCGCCGGTGGTGAAGGGAATCATCGTGGTCGGTCACCAGGTCCTCGACGGCCAATGCCGTTGCGCTCCCTCGGGGGTCATTCAGGGCTTTGATGCGAAGACCGGCAAGCTCGCCTGGGCATGGGACATGCAGCATCCGGACTGGCACGGCTATCCACCCAAGGGACAGGTCTGGGCGCGTGGTACGCCCAACAGCTGGTCGATCAGCGCAGGCGACGAAAAGCTGGGGCTCGTATTCGTTCCGACCGGCAACGTTGCCGACGATTATGTCTCGGACGGCCGCACGCCGGAGGAGAATGCCTATAACAGCGCCATCGTGGCGATCGACGTTACGACGGGAAAGCCGCGCTGGCGCTTCCAGACGGTCAAAATGGACGTCTGGGACTATGACATCGGCAGCCAGCCGAGCCTCATCGACTATAAGGGTATGCCGGCGCTGCTCGTCGCCTCAAAGCAGGGCGACCTTTACGTCCTGGATCGGGCGACTGGAAAGCCGCTGTCGCCGATCGGGGCGATTCCGGCGCCACGGGGAGGCGCGGAGCCGGGACTGCGGTCGCCGACGCAGATCGTTTCCCTGTGGAATACGCTGAGAAAGCCCAGGCTTGTGGAATCGGACATGTGGGGAATGTCGCCAATCGACCAGATGGTTTGCCGGATTCAATATCGCCAGGCGGATTATCGGGGCTTCTACACGCCGCCGAGTGTCAACCGGGCGAGCGTTCAATACCCGGGCTATAACGGAGGCAGTGACTGGGGCAGCCTCTCCATCGACCCCGTCCGCGGCCTGGTTGTCGCCAATTACAACGACATGCCCAATTACGTGAAGCTCGTCCCCCGAGCGGTGGCGAACAAGCAGGGGATTGTGCCGCGCTTCGCGACCAGTACTCCGCCGAGCAAGCCGCATCAGATCGATCCCCAGTGGGGTGTACCCTATGCGGTCAACGTCAATGCCGGCTGGCGCATTCCCTTCACCAAGCTCATGTGCAAGCGCCCGCCATATGGTGGGATCCGGGCCATCGATATCGCGACCGGCAAGACCTTGTGGGACCGACCACTCGGCACAGCGCGCAAGAACGGGCCCTTCAAATTGCCGACAATGCTGCCATTCAGCATCGGCACTCCGAATAATGGCGGGGCGGTGACGACGGCCAGCGGTCTCGTCTTCATTGCTGCGGCGACGGACGACCTGCTCCGCGCGATCGACCTGCGGACGGGCAAGACGATATGGTCGGTGCCGCTTCCCGCGGGAGGGCAGGCTTCTCCCATGATCTATGAGCAGAACGGCCGGGAATATGTCGTTATCTTCGCCGGCGGACATCATTTCATGGAAACGCCGATGGGTGACAGTCTGATCGCTTATGCGCTGCCGGGGAGGGCTTGAGCGCTCACTCCGGCATGATCATGAATTGCTCCCACCGCCCGTTCGCACCGCCTTCGGCATAAGTGACAAGCGTCAGGTCCGGATGGTTCGCATAATGGATCGTATAGTTGCGATTGACGAAGCCGCCGCGGAGGCGCGGGACGCGCCGCATTTCGATGGAGGTTGGAGCCCCCAGCGGCGCCAGTGACGAGCGGTAATCGCCGAGCGTCGTCGCGTTGAAATAATAATTCAGGTTGTCGGTGAACTTCGACCGATCGATATTTCCGCCGACCAGTGCGGCATAGGTGGCGCGAACGTCCTCCAGGCGGTCGCCCTCGCCGGAAAGCGCCGGCTCGGCACTGTCGAGCACGATTTTCCGGAGGCCCTCGGTGAGGGTCCCGATCGCGCCGCTGTAATCGGCGTTGGTGAACACGATGATCGCGTCCCTGGTATCGGGGTAGACGCTGTTCTGCGTCAGGAAGCCCACCGCCTCGCCGCCATGGTCGATCACGTGGCGCTCACCGTCATAATGGTTGATCACGCCAAGACCGTAGCCCGTTGTTCGACCGTCGTTGCGGAGCACGGGCGTTTCCTGCTCGACCCAGTCGCTTGCCGGGATCAGGTTGCGGTTCATTCGAGCGATGTCCCATTTCGCCAAATCCTCGGCCGTCATCGACAACTCACCCGCGGCGTAAAGCCATCCGCGCCCGGCCGCCGGCGCGACCCTGACCGGGCCCAGGGCAAAGCGGTGATAGCCCGCCGGGAAGCCTGGCGCATACGTATCGTCGAGGTCCTTGACGCTCGTCATTCCGAGCGGCTTGAAGATCTTGCGATTGAGGTAGCTGAGCAAGGGCTCGCCGCTCACCTTCTCGGCGATCAGTCCGGCAACGACGTAGCCGGTGTTGCTGTATTGCCAGCGCGCGCCAGGTTCAAAATCGAGCGGCTTCTTCGCCCATTTGTCGATGATCCGCTGCGGTGTCGCGGGCGTTTCCATGTCGATGAACGAATAATCCTGTGGCCAGAAGTCCTGCAGGCCGGAGGTGTGCGAGAGAAGTTGCCGAAGCGTAATCCTGTCGCCCTCCGTGATGCCGGGAATATATTTGGAGACATGGTCATCGAGGCTGAGCTTGCCCTCGTCCTCGAGAAGCAGGAGCGCCATGGCGGTGAACTGTTTCGAGTTGGACGCGATCTGATAAGGCTGGTCAGGGCGCGCGGGCAGGCCTTCGTTCGCCTTGCCATAGGCCTTGCTGAGGACGAGCTTGCCGTCGCGGACGATCGCGATTTCTGCGGCGGGCACTCCGGTGTCGGCGAGCGTCTTGGTGACCAACTGGTCGACTTTGGAAGCCTGCTCGGCAGTGAGCGATTGAGCCAAGGCTGGGGCGGCGGTCAGCGCGGTGAGCGCAAGCAAAGCTGAGGCGTGTCTCATGATTCCTAGCCTAACTGCTGTTTCAGGCCTGTCGAGTCACCGGCACGCAAAAAAAGCGCGGGAGCCGAAGCTCCCGCGCCCGGTGTGAACTCAAACGTCGTTAGCGGCGATTGATGTCGACGTCGCGGACATAACCGCGATAGTCGACGTCGCACCTGAACGACAGATCGGCAGCGTTGTAGCCGTAACCGTAGCGGCCGCTGCTCGCGAGACCGCGAACGCGGACACCGCCGCTGGTCGGGGTAACGCGCGTGACGCTCAGCACTCGTCCGGTGGTCCCATAGGAACCCAGGAGGGCGCCGATGATTCCGCCAGCGTTACGCGTGTAAAGGCGGTTCTGGACCGCGGCAGTGCACTGCGACGCCGCAGCCGAGGTATTCATGCCGTAGCCATAGCCGTTGTAGGGGTTGGAATAGGTACGATAGCCATAGCTGTACTGGCTGCCGTACGGGCTACCGTAATAATATTGAGCGGCCGAAGGCGCCGCAGTCGCTAACGCCGCAAGGCCCGCACCTCCCATGAGGATGGTTTTAATAATGGTCACTTCCAGTCTCCTTTCAATTTCGGAGGCATCCGGAAGTTAAACGTTCGGCCCTCTCTGACGGCCATGCATTCGTCGCAGCAGCAATGCGGACCGTCGCTCGAAGGTTGCGCTGTGATGAACGTTGTCCGGGGCGTTTCAACGACTCGGTCATGCTAACTTACGTTATGATTTCATCCAGTTTCCAATGCGGTAGACGTGATCACGGCTGGTCGCAGGTCCCCTGTCGGTCGGCCAAAGGGGGCCCGTTTCCGCTTGCGCGGAGGCGGGCCTTCCTGGATCAGGCAGGGATGAGCGCTCCGCGCAGGATCGGCTCTTCGAGCGTCCTTCCGGCTCCCAGAGCGACGCAACTCATCGGATTTTCAGCGACCTGGACCGGAAGCCCGGTCTCATCAGCCAGAACTCCGGCGATGTCGCGGAGAAGCGACCCGCCGCCGGTCATCGTAATGCCCTGATCGATCACATCGGCAGCAATTTCGGGTTGGGTGTTTTCCAGCGCCGCTCGAACCACTTCGACGATCCGATTGACCGGCTCGGCCAAGGCCTCGGCGACCTGCGCCTGGGTCAAGCTGATTTCGCTCGGCACGCCCTTGCTGACGTCCCGGCCCCGAACGGACGCAGTCAGCCCGATGCCGTCCTCAGGCGCGCGGGCGCCTCCGACTTCCAGCTTCACGCGTTCCGACGTTCCCTCGCCGATGAGCAGATTGAAATTCCGGCGAACATAAGCCGCAATGGCTTCGTCCATGCGGTCGCCGCCCACACGGGTCGAGCGGCAATAAGCGAGACCCTGAAGCGAGATGACGCCGACCTCGGTCGTCCCACCGCCAATGTCGACGACCATCGAGCCGATCGGCTCGGTCACGGGCAGCCCGGCGCCGATCGCAGCGGCCATGGGCTCCTCTATCAATGAAACATGGTCCGCGCCCGCATTGGTCACCGCGTCGCGGATCGCGCGCCTTTCGACGGACGTTGCGCCGGAAGGAATGCAAATGACCACCTCAGGCCCCCGCGTGAAGCGGCCAGGACCGCCGTGAGCCTTGCGAATGAAATGCTTGATCATGTCCTCGGCGACTTCGAGGTCGGCGATGACTCCGTTGCGCAATGGCCGGATGGTTTTGATATTGTCGGGCGTCTTGCCCATCATCAGCTTGGCGTCGTCGCCGACCGCCCTAACCTGCCGGACGCCATTCACATATTCCATCGCGACGACCGAGGGTTCGCTGGTGACGATCCCAGAACCGTGAACGTAGACTACGGTGTTGGCGGTGCCGAGGTCGATGGCGATTCCTCGGGACGAGAAATTGAACAATCTTGGGAAGGACACTGGCCTGCTCGTCCTGACGGAGGAAACGCGACCCTATGAGCGCTATCCAAGAAAGCGCATCCTTTTCCTTTCGCCCAGTCCGTAAGCCGTTGGAACAACGGGATGAACCGAGGTTTCAGGCGAAGGAGAGCGGCACTCCGTAAAGGTCGTGCTCGTCCGCGTCCTCGATCTCCGCCACGATGATATCGCCGGGATTGAGTCCTCCGGCATCGCGGAGATGCACCTCGCCGTCGATCTCGGGAGCGTCGGCCTTGGAGCGGCCGGTCGCGCCGCCGGTCTCCGTATCGACTGCATCGATGAGGACTTCGATGCTGGAGCCGACCTTGGCCTCGAGCTTCTCGGCACTGATGCGTCCGGAAAGCGCCATGACCGCGTCAAAGCGCTCCTGTTTCACATCCTCGGGCACCTGATCGTCCATCGACGATGCAGGTGCGCCTTCGACGGGTTCGAACTTGAAGGCGCCGACACGGTCGAGCTGCGCTTCTTCGAGCCAGGCGAGAAGATAGGCGAAATCTTCATCGGTTTCGCCGGGGAACCCGACGACGAAGGATGAGCGGATGGCGAGATCGGGAACCTGTTCGCGCCAGCTACGGATTCGCTCGAGCACCTTCGCGTCATTGGCGGGGCGGCGCATCGCGCGAAGGACCTTGGGGCTCGCGTGCTGGAACGGAATGTCGAGGTAGGGGAGGACGAGACCGTCGGCCATCAGGGGAATGACGTTGTTCACGTGCGGATAAGGGTAGACATAATGCAGCCTCACCCAGGCGCCGAGCTTGCCCAGTTCGCGCGTGAGGTCGGTCATGTGCGCGCGGACTTCCTCACCTTTCCACGGCCAGGCCTTGTGGCGAATGTCGACGCCGTAAGCCGATGTGTCCTGGCTGATGACGAGCAGCTCCTTCGTGCCCGCGGCGATGAGCTTCTCCGCCTCGCGCAGGATCGCGTCGGGACGGCGGCTGACGAGATCGCCGCGCAGGTGCGGGATGATGCAGAAGGCGCAGCGGTGATTGCACCCTTCGGAGATCTTCAAATAGCTGTAGTGGCGCGGCGTAAGCTTGAGGCCCGCTTCGGGCACAAGGTCGATGAATGGCGACGGGACCGGCGGGGCCGCCTCGTGAACCGCCGCGACGACCTCCTCATATTGTTGCGGGCCGGTGACAGCGAGGACGTCCGGAAAGCGCGCACGAATGACTTCGGCTTCCTTGCCCATGCAGCCGGTGACGACCACTCGGCCGTTCTCAGCGATGGCCTCGCCGATTGCTTCCAGGCTCTCTTCCTTGGCGGAATCGAGGAAACCGCAGGTGTTGACCAGCACCACGTCCGCGCCGGCGTAATCGGGCGACATATCGTAGCCGTCGGCGCGCAGCTTGGTCATGATCCGCTCGCTGTCGACCAAAGCCTTGGGACAGCCGAGTGAGACCAGCCCGACGCGCGGGGGCTTGGGGAGAGTGGTGACGTTCATCGGAAGGGGCGGGCCAATATAGGAAGTTTCCGGCGAAATCGAGGCCGTCAGCTGAATGCCTTGTTCATTCTGCACAGTGACGGCTAAGAGCCGCGCTTCTTTGCACCTGGAGTAGAGCATGCGCATCGCGATGATCGGTACCGGCTATGTCGGACTCGTATCGGGCGCCTGCTTCGCCGACTTCGGGCATCAGGTTTGCTGTGTCGACAAGGATGCGGCGAAAATCGATGGGCTCAATGAAGGCAGAATGCCGATCTGGGAGCCGGGCCTCGAAGCCTTGGTCAAGGCGAATGAAGATCGCGGGCGGCTGACTTTCACAACGGATCTCGCGGCCGGAGTTGAGGGTGCTGAGGCCGTGTTCATCGCGGTGGGAACGCCGACGCGGCGCGGCGACGGTCATGCCGACCTGACGTTCGTGTTCGATGCGGTGCGCGAACTCGCCAAGGTCATCGCTCCAGGATCTGTCGTAGTCACCAAATCGACTGTGCCGGTTGGGACTGGTGACAGGATCGAGGAGATTTTGAGGGAAGAGGGGGTCGCCGACGTTTCGGTCGCGTCCAACCCCGAATTCCTGCGCGAAGGCGCGGCAATCGCCGACTTCAAGCACCCGGACCGGATCGTCGTCGGTGCCGAAGATCAACGCGCCCAGGACGTGCTGCGCGAAATCTACCGGCCGCTCTTTCTCAATCGCGCACCCATCCTGTTCACGGCGCGGCGCACCGCAGAACTCACCAAATATGCTGCGAACGCGTTCCTCGCGGTCAAAATCAGCTTCATCAATGAGATCGCGGACCTGTGCGAAGCGGTTGACGCGGACGTCCAGGATGTGGCGCGAGGAATCGGTCTCGACAATCGGATTGGAGCCAAGTTTCTTCACGCCGGGCCGGGTTACGGGGGGAGCTGCTTCCCCAAGGACACGCTCGCCCTTTTGAAGACCGCCGACAATGTCGGGATCGACCAGAGGATCGTGCGCACGACCGTCGAGGTCAACGATCACCGCAAGGCAACCATGGTGGATCGCGTGGAAGGGCCGCTCGGATCGCTTTCGGGCAAGCGCGTCGGAGTGTTGGGTTTGGCGTTCAAGCCCAACACCGACGACATGCGCGAGGCGCCCTCGATCCCGCTGATCAACAGCCTCATCGAGCGAGGGGCGTCGGTCACCGCGTTCGACCCGGTAGCAAGCGAGCAGGCCGAGAAGATCTTCAAGGACGTTGCGTTCGCTCCCGATGCTTATGCCGCGGCCGCGAACGCCGACGCGCTGGTGATCGTCACGGAATGGGACGAGTTCCGGGCTCTCGACCTCGAGAAGATTGCCGGATCAATGCGTGGGAAGATCCTCGTCGACCTGCGCAACGTCTATGATCGCGAGGAAGCGGAGGAAGCTGGGCTGACCTATTTCGGCGTGGGACGAGGGCGAATTGGACCTGCGCCTAAATCGTCCAGTTTGGCCTAAGTTGCATCCGAAACAGTCTCGGCGCGTATAGTTGCGCTGATGAAAAGCGGGTTTCGCATCGTCGTCGTGGGCCTGGGCTATGTCGGGCTGCCGCTGGCTGTCGCGCTTTCGCGCAAGTTCGATGTCATTGGCTTCGACCTCGATCCGGAACGAATCGCAGAGCTCAAACACGGTCAGGACCGCACTCGCGAAGTCGACGAGGCCGAGCTTCGTGCGACGAGCCTGACGGTCACCGATCAAACGAACGATTGCCGCGGTGCGGACGTCTATATCGTGACGGTCCCCACGCCCGTGGATTCCAGCAACAGGCCGGATCTTTCGGCGGTACTCGCTGCGACGCGGATGATTGCGGGGTTGATCGATCCTAACCGCCGGCCGACGATCATTTACGAAAGCACGGTCTATCCGGGCGTGACCGAGGATATTTGCGGACCCGAGATTGAGCGGACAGCCGGCCTTCAGCGCGGCCGCGATTTCCGGCTGGCTTATTCGCCGGAGCGGATCAATCCCGGGGATCGCGAACATACCGTCGATCGGATCACCAAGGTGATCGCGGGCGAGGATCCGGAAGTCCTCGATCAGTTGGCCGAAATCTACGGCGCGATCACGAAAGGCGGCGTGTTCCGCGCGGCGTCGATCAAGACCGCGGAAGCTGCGAAGGCTATCGAGAATGCCCAGCGCGACATCAACATCGCCTTCATGAACGAAGCAGCGCAGATCTTCTCCAGGATCGGAGTTTCGATGTGGGATGTGCTCGCCGCGTCGCGCACGAAATGGAACTTCCTTGCCTTCGAGCCCGGCCTGGTCGGCGGTCACTGCATCGGCGTCGATCCTTATTATCTCAGTCACCTGGCCCACGAAGTAGGGCACAACTCCCAGGTCATCCTCGCGGGACGGGAGACGAATGACGGAATGGGGCAATGGATCGCCGACACGCTCCACGATCGGCGGGGCAAGGCTGGAACGGCCCTGGTCCTGGGCCTGACCTTCAAGGAAAATGTGCCCGATCTGCGGAACAGCCGCAGCTTCGACCTGGTGCGCCGGCTCCAATGGCTGGGGCACGACGTCACGGTCGCCGATCCTCTTGCCGATCCCGCGGAGATTGAGCGCGAGCACAAGCTTGAAGTGTGCGAACCGGATGGGGGCACGTACGATCTCGTCGTCGGGGCTGTGGCGCATCAAGCCTATCGCGATCTGGCAGACGAAAGGCTCGCGGCGCTGATCGCGCCGGGCGGTACACTCGCGGATTTGCGCGGCATGTGGCGCGATCGTCAGCTCGATGCTGCGATCGACCGGTGGTCGCTGTGAAGCACGACCGCCTGCAGGCGGCGCCGCGGGTGTCGCTGCTGACAAGAAAGCGATTCCAGTTCGCGGGCGCGCTCGTGATCGGTGCACTCGTCCCGTGGCTGGCGCGCGGGCCCTTGCCCGGAAAGGTCATCGAGGCCGCGAGCCTCAACGCCCTGGTCGCGAACGCCATCGCAATCGCAATCGCCTTCTGGATGCGACTCTCGATCGAGACGTATCCGGGCATCCGCAGAAGCTATGTGATTCTTCCGTCCGCGCTGACCGGTCACGGTCTGACGATCGTCTGGTTCGTGCTCACGCGCTTCCCCTACGACCGCATCGGTCTGCTTGCCGGATTCCTGCTGCACGTGGCGTTTCTCTACGTGCTCTATGTCTACGCGGAGCGGAATGTGCGGCGGCGCATCGCCGTGGTCCCGTTCGGCGACATCAACCTTTTGACGAGAGTGCCGGGAGTCGACTGGAAAATGCTGACTCGGCCTAGGTTGCACGACTCCCGCGGTTGCCACGCGATCGTCGCGGACTTTTCCGCCGATCTTCCGGACGAATGGGAGGCGTTCCTGGCCGATGCCGCTCTTGCCGGGCGCATCGTCTACCAGGTGAAGCAGCTCGGCGAGTCGCTGACCGGGCGCGTCGAGCTCGAGCATCTTTCGGAGAACAGTTTCGGATCGCTGCTTCCGGCGCGCGGCTATTTCTATCTGAAGAGTTTCCTGGACTTTATCGCCGCTCTCCTGGCCCTGCCTTTTGCGCTGCTGGTGATCGTG
Organism: Sphingomicrobium sp.; assembly: GCA_035536015.1. Taxonomy (GTDB): domain Bacteria; phylum Pseudomonadota; class Alphaproteobacteria; order Sphingomonadales; family Sphingomonadaceae; genus Sphingomicrobium. Next base: position 16,523 of record DATLOY010000120.1, on the reverse strand, counting down.
CCAGCGGCGATTGCGATCCGATTGGATAGCCCGGGTCCGATCCTGTTCCGGCAAAAAAGGGTCGGCCATGCCGGAAAGCCGATCATCGTTTACAAATTCCGCACGATGCGAACCGTGCAGGTCGAGGATGAACGCCGCGCCGCGATGACCGCCGATGACGACGACAGGGTAACGCGCGTCGGCCGCTTCCTAAGAAAGGTTCGGCTCGATGAACTTCCACAAATCTTCAATATCTTGAAATGGGAGATGAGCTGGATCGGCCCTCGGCCGGAAGCCGAAGTGCTGTCGATCTGGTACACGAGCGAGTTGCCGTTTTACCGTTACCGCCATGTCGTGAAGCCCGGCATTTCGGGCTGGGCACAGGTCAACCAGGGGCATGTCGCGGAGGTCGAGGAAGTTCACCGCAAACTGCAGTACGACTTCTACTACATCAAATATTTCTCGCCCTGGCTGGACCTTTTGATCCTGTTCCGGACGATCAAGACGATGCTGACGGGATCGGGCGCCAAGTAGTTCGCGCGGCTGCCCGGCTTGGGTCGACCCGCATAATTTCTACATCGACCGCAATAGCGATGATAACGTGAAGGACGTGACGGCGGCCCGATCGATTCGATGAAGAGCATCGCTCTTCTGCGTCATGCGAAGTCGAGCTGGGATAACCCCGCGCTCGCGGATTTTGATCGCCCGCTTTCCCGTCGGGGCGAAAAAGCCGCTCTCCGGATCGGAGAGGAAATTCGTCGGCGCGAGCTTCGGTTCGACTCGGTCATTTCCAGTCCTGCCCGTCGAGCTGTGGACACGATCCGCCTGGTCGAAGAGGGATATGGCGAGCCATTTCAGATACGCTTTGAGCCTTTGCTCTATGACTCGCCGGTTTCCCGGCTGATGAAGATCGTGCGGGAGGTGGATGATTCCGTCGATCGCCTGTTGCTGGTCGGTCATAGCCCGGAGCTTCAGGAATCGACGCTGCTGTTCAGCGAGCGGGACGATCCATTGCTGCCGGCCGTCGAATTCAAATATCCCACGGGCGCGCTCGCGCTTTTGGAGCTGCCGGTGACTCGATGGGAAGATGTCGCACTGGGCTCGGCCCGGATCGCGGCCTTCATCAAGCCGCGCGATCTCAAGCTGGAATAGACCGCACTTTCCGAAGCTGCCTTCGAAATTCGTCTGCGGCCTCCTCGATAAGGTCGACGGCGCGTTCGGGGCCTCCGACTTTCAGCACTTCATAGGTTTGACCGCGGAGGCGCTTGTAGGTCGAAAAAAAGGTGCTCAGTTCCTCGACGAAACGGTCGCCGAGCGTGTCGAGATTCTGCACCTCGCCGAACAGCCGGCTTTCGATCAGCCGGGCGATCACCCTGTCATTTCTGCGGGGCTTCTTCTTGGGTCTGAATTGATGCGCCTCGAGGATGCCGAGGATCCGCACGTTCACGATCGAGCCGACGGGCAGGCTGGCTTCGGGCAGGATCAGCAGGTCGACCGGGTCTTCGTCTTCGGCGAGCGTCGAGGGGATGAACGCAAAGTCCAGCGGGAACACCATTCCAAGCGGCAGGAACTTGCCGATACGGAATCGATGGCTTTCCGGGTCGTAATAGACTTTGACCCGCGAACCGGCGGGCGCCTCGACCACCGCCTGGCAGGTGAGCTTCGAACGATCGAGTTCATGCGGGAGCTGTTCGAGCGGAATCATTGGTCAAGAATTGCCGAAGTCACTTCTTCGAACTTTTCGTCGACCGCTTCCGTTCCGGTTTCTTCGTTCCGATTTCGTCGAGCGCGCGGCGACCAATGTCGAGCGCGAGCTTCCACATCGCATTGCCGCGCTCGGCACCATCTTTCGCCAGCGCCTGAAGTTCATCTCCCGCATCGGCGGCGAGCCGTTGCGCTTTTTTGGAATCCTTGAGCGCTGCGGCGGTGGCCACAAGCGCAGCCGCGACGACGTCCGCGACAAGCGGATTTTGCGAAAGGTCTTTCAGGCTTTTTGTCAGCTTGGATGAGCCCGTGCCTTTGGCGGCTTTCCTGTCCTGTTTTTTCTTCTTTTTGCCTTTGTCCTTCGACACGCGCTTCTCCCTGCGACTCCGAAAGTCCGGCGTCGTCATACCAATTTCCGTCACATCCCTGTAACAAGGCTCTGTTTCAGTTGTGCGACACATGCCGTGGCCCCCAAAGATCATGATTCCTCGTCGCGCCGAAAGATGATGGAGCGCGTTGCCGACCCGCCGGTCGTGCCGGGGCCCGTCGAGACGGCCCTTCCGGACACGCGTTACTTCAATCGCGAGCTCAGCTGGCTCGCCTTCAATCGGCGCGTCCTCGAGGAAGCGTGCAATCCGAAGCATCCGCTTCTCGAACGCGTTCGCTTCCTTTCGATTTCCGCCAGCAACCTCGACGAATTCTTCATGGTCCGAGTTGCGGGATTGAGGGCGCATCAGTCGCTCGGCGTCGAGGAATTCTCCGACGACGGTCTGACTCCGACGCAGCAACTGACGGCGATCGGCGTCGATGCCGACCGCCTCGTCGCCAGTCAGTATGAGGTGTGGGCGCAGCTGCAGGAGGCACTGGCCACCGCCGGAATGCACGTTGTCGGCATGGAACCGCTAGACGACGCGGCGGAGACATGGCTCGACCAGCATTTCCGCGAACAGATCTTTCCGGTGCTGACGCCGCAAGCGATCGACCCTTCGCACCCGTTCCCGTTCATCCCCAATCAGGGCTTCAGCCTGATCTTTGAGCTGAAAAAGGGACGCACCGTCGTTCGTGAGCTGCTGATGACTCCGGCATCGCTGCCGCGTTTCATTCGCATCCCCGGGCCAGATGCCCGCTATATCGCGGTCGAGACGCTGATCCGGCGCAAGACGGATTATCTATTCGCGAAATATCACGTGCTTCGGGGCGGCGCATTCCGGATCATCCGCGACAGCGACATCGAGGTCGAGGAAGAAGCGGAAGACCTCGTGCGTTTCTTCCGTACGGCGATCAAGCGTCGCCGCCGCGGGCGGGTCGTGCGGCTCGAGCTCGAGCCCGGGATGCCGGAGCCTCTTGTGCGAGTTGTGCAGGACGGTCTCGGGGCGACACAGGCCGTCACCTCGGAGACGCGCGGCTTTTTGGGAATTGCGGACCTGTCGCTGCTGGTCGAAGAGGACCGGCCGGACCTCAAATTTCCGCCGTTCAATCCGCGGTTCCCGGAGCGCATCCGCGAACATGGCGGCGATTGCTTCGCGGCGATCAGGGAAAAGGACATCCTGGTTCACCACCCGTACGAAAGTTTCGAGGTGGTCGTGGAGTTCGTCGAGCAGGCCGCTCGCGACCCCGACGTCGTCGCGATCAAACAGACGCTTTATCGTGCCGGCAAGCAATCACAGATCGTCCGAGCATTGATCGACGCCGCCGAGGCCGGCAAGTCGGTGACGGCCGTCGTCGAACTAAAGGCCCGGTTCGAGGAAGAGCAGAATTTGATGTGGGCGGCCGCGCTGGAGCGCGCGGGAGTCCAGGTCGTCTACGGCTTCATCGACTGGAAGACACATGCCAAGGTCTCGATGGTCGTTCGGCGCGAAGAAAAGGGCTACAAGACCTACTACCACTTCGGGACGGGCAATTATCATCCCGTCACCGCCCGCATCTACACCGACTTAAGCTACTTCACTGCGGATCCGAGGCTCGGCCGCGATGCGGCGAAGATGTTCAATTACATCACCGGCTATCTGGAGCCGAAGAACCTGAAACAGCTCGTCATCTCACCGCAGGGAATGCGCAGCGAATTGCTGCGGCTCCTCGACGTTGAAATCGCCGCGGCGAAGCACGGCAAGGCGTCCGGCCTATGGGCAAAGATGAACGCGCTGGTCGACCCGATCATCATCGAGAAGCTTTATGAGGCGAGCCAGGCAGGCGTTCCGATCGATCTCGTCGTTCGCGGAATTTGCTGCCTCCGGCCCGGCGTTCCCGGCATGTCCGAGAACATTTACGTGAAATCGATCGTGGGCCGCTTCCTCGAACATGCGCGGCTATGGTGTTTCGCTAACGGGCACGAGCTTCCGCACGCGGGAGCCAGGGTTTACATCAGCTCGGCGGACTGGATGCCGCGCAACTTCGACCGGCGGATCGAATATATGCTGCCTATTGAGAACCCGACGGTGCACGCGCAATTGCTCGACCAGGTGATGGTCGCGAACCTGATCGACAATGAGCAAAGCTGGCGGCTGAACGCGGATGGAACCTACCGGCGGCTGCAACCCAAGCCTGGTCAGGAATTCAACCTCCACGATTATTTCATGTCAAACCCGAGCCTTTCGGGTCGCGGCCAGGCGCTGAAGAAGGGACGAAAGGTACCCAAGTTGCGCTTCCAGCGCGGCCGCTGATGAAGCGGTTGATCTTCGCGCTGCTGGTCGTCGCTGGCGGCTCCGCTCGCGCGCAGGCTCAGGCTGAACTCCCGTTCGTGCTGAAGCAAATCGGCCCGGGCGTGTATGCGGCGATCGATGGTCCGGAACACGAGGCCGGATCGAACTCAGGCTTCGTCATCGGCGACGATGGCGTCCTGGTCGTCGACGCATTCTTCACGACCGACGCCGCCCGCGCGCTGGTCGGCGAGATCCATCGTCTGACCCCCAGGCCGATCCGCTATGTCGTCAACACCCACTATCACGTCGATCACACGGGCGGAGACCAGGCCCTGCGCGACGCGGGCGCGATCATCATCGCGCACAGGAACGTCCGCGGCTGGGTCCGAACCAACAACATCAATCTGTTCGGCGACCGGATCACGCCCGATTTGAAGGCGAGGATCGAGGCGTTGCCGCTGCCCGATCTGGCCACCGACAAGGCTCTTGTCGTGTGGCTGGGTTCGCGCAAGGTCGTGGTGAAGACCGTGCTTGGTCATACCGGAGGCGACCTCACCGTTTCCGTTCCGGATGCGAAGGTGCTGTTCACCGGCGACATGCTTTGGCGAAAGATCGCCCCCAACCTCATCGACGGGTCGGTCGCGCAATGGCAAGCGACGGATGCCGACTTCGCCGCGATGCGGGATGCAGCTCAGACAACTTTCGTGCCCGGACATGGCGATGTCGCGGACTTGAAGGATTTGCGCGAATTCCGCGCTTATCTGCTCGACCTCAAAAGGCTCGTAGCTGAGGGGCGCAGGGTCGGGTTGAAGGACGAAGCACTGGCGCGGCGGGTCGCACCGAAGCTGAGAACATTATATCCCGGCTGGACGATCAGCGACCGGGCGATCGCTGCAGAGGTCCGCTACATGGACCAGGAGCTTGCGGGGACGAAGAAGCGCCCGGTCCCGCCGGCGGAATAGGCGTCCTTCCTCGATCGCCGAACCGGCAAGGTCAAAAGGCGAGAAATGTGTTAGAAATGTGCCCGCCTCGACCGGGAAGGGGGCTCTGCGATGAAGCTGTTCTTCGGCTTTGCGATATTCATTTGGCTGCTGTGTGGACTCGTGGGCTCCTGGATGAAGGACGACCTCGACTCCGATCATTTGGTGATGATCGCCAAGGGGCCGATCACGCTCGTCAAGGCGGTCCGGGACGCTCCGACGCCCTATCCCTCGTCGGTATAATCCGTTCGATCTCCCAGCATCACGTCCGCCAGGCTGTAGCAGTGGCTCGCCTGGTAGGCGTTGCGGCCGCGGTTCATGTGGGTGAGGTTGAAGCGTCGGATCGCACGCAACGCGCGGGGATTGGCGAGGAACTTGCGGATCGACGCGGCGCTTCGGACCTTCACGCCGAATGTATCGGCCTTCCACAGGAAATGGCTGAAGTCTTGCGGCCGTGCGACGCATTGCTCGAGGAAGTCATTGTCGAGATGGTCCGGTTCGGGCGATCCGTCGGTCGTGAAGTCCGACAGATGGACGATGAACCTTGAGCGGAGGTCGTCACCGTCCGGTAGCAAGGTGAACAGCTCCATCCAGCTTGCATTGACGCGGGCGAGCGGCTTGTCGTTGGTGGAGGGCAGGCAGGACACCGACCAATAGAAGCGCTCGGTCGTGCGCGGGATGGGCAAGCAGGTTTCGCCGTAGATTTGGAGAATCTCGAGAACGTCCCGCGCTTGTGGCCGCTGAAGCAGTTTCTCGAACCGCGCAGCATATTTGAACCTCTGTTCGAGGGACTCCGAGCGCTCACGGTCGGCGAGGCCGATTTCGCCTTCCATCCAGGCGCGCTGCCGCTCCGGATCGAGAAACTGGCGCAGACCTTTGACGCCCCCGCGATCGGACGACCGTTCAAGGATGGCCAGTGTGGGGGTCATCAAGGCAGCTCCGGATAATGGCCTGGCGAGTACGATCCGCGCGGCCGCACGCACCTGCCACCGGGCACGCGATCGGCGCAAGGTGAAGTCTGGTTGATGCGCGGCAAGACGAGGAACCTGGATTATCGAGGTTTTGTTGGTGTCCGGGTGCTGAGTTTCTCACCCCCACATCAGGCGCGGGGCGCCCATGCATCTAGCGTCCGTGCCAGGGGGCCAGAGCTAGAGAGAGGATATTTCCCATGAAACGCAAGCTAAGTCTCGTCGTGGCGGCTGGAGCGTTCGCCATTACCCCGGCAATGGTCCTGGCTGCCGCCCCGGGCGCTCCGCATTCCCCGGCGCCGGCTGCGACGATGGCGGGCCCGAAGGCCGCACCGGCAACGCCTAACTCGCCGACCGGGAACGGCGGCGGTTACAACCACCAGAACTCGCCACAGCATGCGACCGGCCAGCCGATGCAATCCTGCGAGACGACGGGTTCACCTCCGGGCAATAGCGGAACCGCACCGGGCTCGGCATTCAATCAGAACGGCGGCACGGCCGGATCGAACTATGCGGGCGAGAAGCCGCAGAATTCGCGCAATACCGCGTCTGTGTCGCAATATGATGTAGCCTGCGCCAATCAGCCGCATTGACGCATTTTCGATTGCCGAGGCGCTCGCCGTTCGTCGACGCGGGCGCCTCGACACTTCCCCTCAAGGGCTAGCAGCGATTGGCCTGAACAGCGTTGCTCAGCCGTTGCGCGATGGCGTCGAGCCTGAGCAACTCCTCAGCAAAGGTCTCCATGAGCTCCGGCCGAGCGGCGATTCGCTCGCATGCTTCCACCAGGTCTGCGCTGATCGATGCGAATGAATCTTCGCGGGCCGCGGGTAGGCGCGAGACCGCCTTGGCGGTCGCGGGCTGCCGGATGAGCGCGACCATCTCGTCCACGGTTTGCTGACCCGCATGCTCGACCCTCCGGGTCCAGCTCGCGACGTCAATGTCGGCGTCAAATCGAAGGCCGCATTCGCCGCCGGTTTGCCACGCGATTTCTCCGTGCGCGATCAAGCTGCCTCGGCGCAGTGCAACGATCGCGCCTTGGGCCGGCAGGCCGGGCCCGTCGATGAGAGCACCACGGAGCGAGATGTTCCGAACGCGCACGGGAACGGACGCGCCCGCCATGACCAGCGTCGCGGTGAGAAATACGTTGGACCTGCGGTCAGTTCGCGATTCGGCCATCATCTTCCTCGTCCGGCTCTAACGCGCGCGGCGTCCTATGTGGTTAAGGAAACATCCGGATCGGATGCATGGCCGCTGAGTCGCCAGCGGCATTACCGATCCCGCCGCCACTGCGTTTTCGAGTGAACGGTCCCCTCCCGTTTCGGGGAGGGGTTACTTAGGCGTCAATCGCGTCTTCATCGACGGCGGCGGCGCTGTTCTGGATGAACTCGAAACGCGGTGCCGGGTCGCGGCCCATCAGGCGTTCGACCAGATCCTTGACCGGCTGGCGGTCTTCATAAGCGCTGGGGAGCGTCACGCGGAGCAATGACCGCGTCGCAGGACCCATGGTCGTTTCCTTGAGCTGGTTTGGGTTCATCTCGCCCAGACCCTTGAAACGCGAGACCTCGACCTTCTTCCCTTTGAATTCGGCCGCTTCGAGCTCGGCGCGGTGGGCGTCGTCGCGGGCGTAGAGCGTCTTCGCTCCCGCTGTCAGGCGATAGAGGGGCGGCTGGGCGAGGAATAAATGTCCGCGCCGGACCAGCTCCGGCATTTCCTGGAAGAAGAAAGTCATGAGCAATGTCGCGATGTGTGCGCCGTCGACGTCCGCGTCGGTCATGATGATCACACGCTCGTAGCGGAGCGCATTTTCGTCGAACTTGTCGCGGGTTCCGCAGCCGAGCGCGAGCTGAAGGTCGGCAATCTCCTGGTTGGCGCGGATCTTGTCGGTGGTGGCGCTCGCGACGTTGAGGATCTTGCCGCGGATGGGGAGGATCGCCTGAGTCTTGCGGTCGCGCGCCTGCTTGGCCGAGCCGCCCGCGCTGTCGCCCTCGACGATGAACAGCTCGGTGCCTTCAGGGTCGTCGGACGAGCAGTCGGTCAGCTTGCCCGGAAGTCGGAGCTTGCGCGCGGAGGTGGCGGTCTTGCGCTGGACCTCGCGCTCCGCCCGGCGGCGAAGGCGCTCCTCCATCCGCTCGACGATCGAACCCAGCAGCGCTCGGCCGCGGTCCATATTGTCGGCGAGGAAATGATCGAAATGGTCGCGAACGGCCGCCTCGACGAAGCGCGCCGCTTCGAGGCTGGTGAGGCGGTCCTTGGTCTGGCTCTGGAAATGCGGGTTGCGGATGAAGACCGACAGCATCAGCTCGATGCCGTTGAAGACGTCGTCGGCGGTGATGTCCCTGGATCGCTTGTTGCCGACCAGTTCTCCGAATGCGCGAATGCCCTTGGTCAGTGCGGCGCGAAGACCCGCCTCATGCGTGCCGCCGTCGGGAGTCGGGATCGTGTTGCAATAATAGCTTTCGGACCCGTCCGAATAGAGAGGCCAGGCGACCGCCCATTCGGCGCTGCCTTGGTCGTTCGGAAAGTCCTGCCGGCCGGTGAAGGGCTGGTTGGTGACGCATGGTCGCTCGCCGAGCTGCTGCGCGAGATTGTCCGCCAACCCGCCCGGGAATTGGAACGTCGCCGTTTCGGGGACTTCGGCGGAACTGAGCGACGGATCGCAGCGCCAGCGGATCTCGACCCCGGCAAAGAGATAGGCCTTGGATCGGGAGAGCTTGTAGAGACGCTCCGGGTTGAACTTTGCGTCCGCGCCGAAGATTTCCGGATCGGGCGTGAAAATGACGGTCGTGCCGCGCTTGTTCGGAGCCGCGCCGATTTCCTCCAGCCCCGACGTCGCGTGGCCTCTGGCGAAGGTCTGGCGATAGAGCTTCTTCTCGCGCGCGACTTCGACGACAGTCTCCGTCGACAGCGCATTCACAACGCTGACGCCGACGCCGTGGAGGCCGCCCGAAGTCGAATAGGCCTTGCCCTCGAACTCTCCGCCCGAGTGGAGCGTGGTCATGATCACTTCGAGCGCCGACTTGCCCGGATATTTCGGGTGCGGGTCGACCGGGATTCCGCGGCCGTTGTCTGTAACGGTCAGCCGATTGCCTGGCTCCAGCGTCACTTCGATTCGGCTCGCATGGCCGGCGACGGCCTCGTCCATCGCATTGTCGATGACCTCGGCGGCGAGGTGGTGAAGCGCGCGCTCGTCGGTTCCGCCGATATACATGCCGGGACGGCGACGGACGGGTTCCAGCCCTTCGAGCACCTCGATTGCGGAGGCGTCGTAGTTGCCGGACGTTGGGTTTGAAGAAGACGAAAACAGGTCAGCCATTTGATCCAGCTATACGAGCCTGATTCGAGCCGTGCCAAGCGAGCGGCGAATGGTTTTCCACAGCTCTTGAAACCCTTGGACGCAATTCCAAAATTTTCGCCTGCCGGGCGCCATTCGGGTCCGGCGACGGGGCGCGTCGGCTCCACGCAGCCTCCGCTCCGCCAGTCGCTCAAATAGGAGGACAACATATGCGTAGTGCTTTCGATTTTTCACCATTCCGTCGTTCCACGGTTGGGTTCGACCGCCTGTTCGACATGCTCGAGAACAACTCGGTCGGGCAGAGCCAGGAGAATTACCCGCCCTTCGACCTCATCAAGGAGGGCGACAATGAATATCGCATCCAGCTCGCGGTCGCGGGGTTCAAGCCGGAAGAAGTCGACATCACGGCCCAGCAGAACGTGCTGATCGTGTCCGGCCGGAAGTCCGACGAGACCGAAGAGAAGGGCTCGGACTTCATCTATCGCGGGATCGCGAACCGCTCCTTCGAGCGGCGCTTCGCCCTTGCCGACCATATCCAGGTCAAGGGCGCCGACCTCAAGGACGGGCTACTTTCGATCGATCTCGTCCGCGAGATCCCCGAGGCAATGAAGCCCCGGAAGATCAACATCGGCGGCGGCGAGCAGCGCTCCGCCATCGGTTCGGGCGACCGGAATCCGGCGTCCGAACAGACGGTCGACGCCGAGGCCGAAACCGCCTGAGGCTCGATCAGACGACGTAAAGCGAAGCCCCGGAGACTTGGGCTCTCCGGGGCTTCGTGCGTCTGGAGGGGAGGGGAGTTGCCAGACGTCAGATTTTCGCTGCCGTCCCTGATGCAGTCCGCCGACGCGTCAGCCGCGGGATGAGCATCGGCGTGTTCCGGCGATACTCGATGTATCTTTCACCGAACGCATCGACGAGGTCATGCTCCTCGAACTGGATGGCGATCAGGATGTAGGCCGTCGTGGTGACCGCGAAGACCAGGTGCGCAACGGTCATCGTCGGTGCCGCCCAGAAGATCGTCAGCCAGCCAATGTACAGCGGATGACGAACCACCTTGTAGAGGCTCGGCGTGTAGAATTTCGGGGGCTCGTACGAATTGCCCCTGATGCGATTCCACACCTGCCTCAGGCCGAAGAGATCGAAATGATCGATCAGGAAGGTCGTGTAGAGCAGCAGCGCCCAGCCGAAGAGATAGATGCCAATCACGATTTCGCGGGCGAGGCCTTCAGTATTCCAGATCACTCCGCCGATCGGTTGCCACCAGGCAAACAAGGCGACGAGGGCGAGCGAGCTTAGCAGCACATAGACGCTGCGTTCGGCCGCCTCGGGCACGATCCTGGTCCACCAGCGCTTGAACGCCGGCCGCGCCATGACGCTGTGCTGGACGGCGAAAAGGCCAAGCAGGCCGAGATCGATCGCCAGCGACGGCAGGAGCGGGCGCGTCGGCGTTCCGTCGAGCATCGTCGGCGTGAAAAAGCCGCCGATAAAGCCGATGGCATAGAGGAAGACGGCGAGGAACAGGCCGTAAGTCAGGGCTCCGAACAGGAAGATTCCTGCTCCGCCGGATTTCGAGCTTGAACTACTCATGTCGTTTCTCCTGAAAGCGAGGGATCACCAGCAGCGGATTGCGGCGATCAGTCTCTCGTTCTGAAGACTGGCCAGGTAGTCGGCGACGCGATCGTCGAAATCGTCATTACACGGCTTGCGCGCCGAAGTTGAGGGTTCTGGCCCTTCGGAGGCCCATTCCCTGACAATGTCCGGGAAGGCCGGGTCCATCAGTGCGTGTTTCATTTCCACCCGTCATTTCAAATGGTCTGGGGAGAGTCCCCCCTTACGTCTGACAAGCACGCTCTAGATCGGCCGCCGATTTGCCAAAATGACCGACTTGCCGGATGATTTGACCGAAACACCGGATCGCGTTGAGCGGGGGAAGCCGTGGACGTTCTGGGCGACATCCTGTCGTCGCTTGATTTGACCGGGGGAGTCGTCGTCGACGTTCGCCCGATGCTCAGCCGCGTGCGCCATCCCGTATTGGTTCTTCATGCGCGCGGCGATCAGGCAATTCCGTTCGCGGAAGGCGAGGCCCTGGCTCGCGAAATCGAAGGCGCGCGTTTCGTCCCCCTGGAAAGCGACAATCACATCCTGCTCGAGAAAGAGCCGGCGTTTCGAACCTTCGTGGGGGAGCTCAAGGATTTCCTGAACGACGAGCAGGCATTCCAGCCCGCCACGCCGGTCAGCGCCTAACGGACCCTGGGACCGCCGAACGGAAGCGGCGGCGGTGGACGCCGGTCGCGGCGCGGAAGCTGCGCCTGGTAGGCAACCCCGCAATGCTCGACGCAATAAGGGAATCCCGGGTTCGCCTGCTGTCCGCAGAAATGGAAATCGGGCTCGCCGGGATGGCCGATCGGCCACTTGCAGATACGGTCGTTCAGATCGAGCAGGCCGGTCTTGTCGGCGACCTCCGGGCTTGGCTTGGCCGGGACGAGGCGGCGAGGGGGAGCAGGCGGGATCGGGGCCTGCTGGTCGCCGGGACCCTGGCGGACGAAGCCGCCCGGACCGATCGAACGGTACTGCAATTCCTGCGGCGTCAGCTGGCGCCCACGATGAGCGGGCGCCGCTGGAGCAGCGGACTGCGCCTCGGGCGCTTCAGCCTTGGGTTCGGGCTTCGTAGCTGCGACCGGAGGTGCAACGGAAGCGGCTTTCTTCGCTTCCTTCTCTTCGCCCGGCTTCACGGGAGAGGGGCGCTGCTCCAGGCCAAGACGGTGCGCCTTGCCGATCACGGCATTGCGGCTCACTCCGCCAAGCTCGTCGGCGATCTGGCTCGCGGTCGCGCCATCGTGCCACATCTTCTTCAGGCGCTCGATGCGCTCGTCAGTCCAAGACATTTCTAAATCCTGCTCCAAACTTGCCCGACCGGCCACCAGCCGATAGGCGCCTCATCCGTGAACGACCAGTCTTACGCTTGGGTGCGCAACGCGCCGGGTGATCCGGTGCTGAAGGGCGTCAATTGGGGAGGCCTCAAGACCCTCTATATCAAGGAGGTAAGGCGGTTCTTCAAGGTCCAGATGCAGACCGTCTGGGCGCCCGCCATCACGACGCTGCTGTATCTGGTGATCTTCACCGTCGCGCTCGGCCGCGGCGGGCACCAGGTGATGGGCGTTCCTTTCGCCAATTTCATCGCTCCAGGCCTCATCGTCATGGCGATGATCCAGAACGCGTTCGCCAATTCCAGCTTCTCGTTGCTGGTCGGAAAGATCCAGGGAAACATCGTCGATTATCTGATGCCGCCGCTTTCGACGGGTGAGCTGATTGCGGGTCTCGTCGGAGCGTCGGTCACCCGGGCCTTTCTGGTCGGCTGCGGGGTCTGGCTGGCAATGACGCTCTGGCCCGGAGTGTCCGTCGCGATCCATCGCCCGGAGCTCGTTCTGTGGTTCGGACTGATGGGATCTTTGATGCTCGCCTTCCTCGGCCTCCTCACTTCGGTGTGGGCCGACAAGTTCGATCATGCGGCCGCGGTCACCAACTTTGTCGTGACTCCATTGTCGCTGCTTTCAGGGACCTTCTATTCGGTTCACCAGCTCTCGCCGACATTCCGCGCGATCAGCCATGCCAACCCCTTTTTCTACGTAATTTCGGGCTTCCGCGCCGGCTTCCTGGGTGTCAGCGATTCGCCGCTGCTGATCGGATCGGCGGGGCTGTTGTTGATCAACATCCTGCTTTGGGCCGCTTGTTACGCCCTTTTGAAGAGCGGCTGGAAGATCAAGAACTAGTCCTTGAGTTTACTTCGAATTATATGGAGCGCAGCGAATAGTGCGCAGGAAAGCGCAGCGACTTTCAGGCCAGCGTCTAACATGTGCCAAATGTCGCCTGTGAGCCGGTCCACACATTTGTCGGAGCTCTTCCAACGAATGAGGACGTTTCCTTTCGCGTCACAATTCCCATGAACACGTTCCCAGAACGCATATTGACCGAAACCGAACGCGAAAAAGAATCCAATCGCTAAGCCGAAAAGCCAGCGCAGTACGCGATCCATCAGAGGTAAATGGGGCAACATCTTGTGGTCCGCCTAATACTCGACCCGGCCTGTGCCTGGAACTATCGCCAACTGCATGATCACTGGGCCGTTCACGCCTCCTTCAAGGGCAATGGCGTAAGCCATGCGAATGAAAACGTCTTCGAACCGCGAGCTTTTTCTCTCGTTTCTTGCGGCTGCGGCAGCCGGCACGGCCGTTCCCGCAATTGCGCAGACTCATCAGGTTCATGCGGCCCGATCCGTGCACAACAATGCCCATCGCGACGTCCTCCCGATCCTGCTCAGGGCACGCATCGCGAACCTCAACAGCCGGATCGACATGCTGCGTGAGCGCGGCGCGATCGGCGGTGAGGAGGTGCAGGAGCTACGCAAGCAAGCGCGCCGGCTTCAGGGTCAAACCTATGGTCTCAGCAGGAGGGACGAGGGTGACGTGGAATTCGGCATCACTCGCCTGGAAAGCCGGATCGGCTTTGCGATGGACGATGCGCCATTGGGCGGACACGTCTACAATCGCGATTTCGACGATCTCCATGCCGACCGGGACGAGCGCGAGCGCCATGAGGCGGATCAGCACGGCGATTACGAGCATTTCGATCGCTACACCGGTTCGTCGGTCGATCACTGGCATGACCCGTTCGATCGCGGCAACGAGCTCTGAAGACAAAAAATTGAGGCAAATCTCATAATTCTGAACAATTACTGACATCCCTGTTCAGATTTATGTCAACGGCATTCGCACAGGGACCCTGCATCAATCGCTGAAACAAAGGATGAGCGTGATGCAAAGGGTTCTGGTTCTTCTTGCGGCTGCGGGTTTGGCTCTGGCTGCAGCAACGCCGGTCACCGCACACTCAAATCACGATTGGAACCGGCACGGCTTCAACGATCGCGTTGCGCAGCGGATCTATGTGACAAGGGCAACGGAGCTTCAGGCTCGAATCAATCGCCTCGACGCAAAGGGACGTCTCTCGGAGCGTGATGCGCGGCGCCTGCGCGGGCAGGCGGCGGGCCTGGCGGGCCAGATCGGGGCCGCGGGCCGCAACGGGCTCAGTTCCTACGAACGGATTGCGTTTGAGATGCGCTTCGCCCAGCTCGACAACGAAATCGATCGCGCCGCGCGTCGTGCTGTCCAGGCGCTCGATCCTGCGGGCTCTGACGACGACAACAACTAATCGCCGATCATCAATCGGAAGGCGTCGCAAGAGATTGCGGCGCCTTTTCCATGCAAGTCCCGGTCTTTTCGGCCAAGAAATTAATGATCTTGAACGCCGGATAACTTGCGTGTTCAGGATAGCGCCAAGACAAAGCGAGCAGAAGAACCTCATCAACTTGCTCATAAGGAGAGCCGTGATGAATAAGGTTCTGATTTCTCTCGCCGCCGCAACCGCGGCTCTCGCCGTCGCCGCACCAGCCTCGGCGCAGGTGTATCGCACTCTGCCTTACCCGGCCTACGGGAACGGCTATGGCTACAACAATTATGGCCAGGTTCGCGGGCTGCAGATTCGGATCGATTCGATCCAGCGTCAGATCGAACGTCTTCGCGATCGCCGGATGATCTCGCGCAATGAAGCGAACGATCTTCGTTCCGAATCGCGCGATCTCGAGCGGCGCCTGCATGACCGCAGCCGAAATGGGCTCAACCCCTACGAACTGCGCAACATCGAATATCGCATTGCCCGGCTCGAACAGCATGTTCAGCACGAGGTCCGTGACGGCAATGGCTGGAACAACCGCAACGGCTACGGCTGGAATGGCAACAGCGGCTATTACAATGGCCGCGATGGTTTCCAGGACCGCGACCGCGACGGGCGCGACGATCGCTATGAGGACGATCAGGGCCGCGACCGCGACGACTAATCGTCATCGCGGTGCAAGACGGAGGGACAGTCCCCCCATTTCGGGGACTGTCCTTTTTCTTTGGGTGGCTCGGCGACGTTTTTGCCCTTTCCGGCGCGGCTGGCTATAGGCGCGGCAGCGGCCCGGGGGCCGTTCCCAAAACCAGATTCCAGGAGCCTTAATCCATGGCCATCACGCCGCTCATGCCCGTCTATCCACGTTCGCCGGTCCGTCCGGTGCGCGGCGAAGGCGTCTATCTTTATGGCGAGCAGGGCGAGAAGTACCTGGATTTCGCCGCGGGAATCGCGGTGAACCTCCTCGGCCATGGACACCCCTATCTGACCAAGGCGATCCAGGATCAGGCCGCGACCCTGATGCACGTGTCGAACCTGTACGGCTCACCCCAGGGTGAGGCATTCGCTCAGCGCCTGATCGACCTGACGTTCGCCGATACGGTATTCTTCACCAACTCGGGCGTGGAGGCGGTGGAATGCGCGATCAAGACCGCGCGCCGCTACCATTATGCGAAGGGCAATCCGCAGAAGCACGACCTGATCACCTTCTCGAACGCCTTCCACGGGCGGACGATGGCCACGATCAGCGCGACCGACCAGGCGAAGATGATCGACGGCTTCGCGCCGCTTCTTCCCGGCTTCAAGGTCGTGGAATTCAACGATCTCGAGGCCGCGCTGGCTGCGGTCGACGAAAATACCGCTGGCTTCCTTCTGGAGCCGGTCCAGGGCGAGGGCGGAATTCGCCCCGCCTCGCAGGATTTCATCCGCGGCCTTCGCGCGGCCTGCGACGAACATGACCTCATGCTCGTGTTCGACGAGGTGCAGTGCGGAGTTGCGCGCAGCGGCACGCTTTACGCTTACGAGCAATATGGAGTTACGCCGGACATCATGGCCTCGGCCAAGGGCATCGGCGGTGGCTTCCCAATGGGTGCGTGCCTCGCGACGGAGAAGGCGGCGCGCGGCATGGTCATCGGCACGCATGGCTCGACCTATGGCGGCAATCCGCTGGCGACCGCCGTCGGCAATGCGGTACTTGATGAAATGCTGAAGCCCGGCTTCTTCGACGAGGTCAGGCGCA
>DATLOY010000119.1:0-5676 GCA_035536015.1 Sphingomicrobium sp. | reverse complement strand
AAGGAGCGCAAGGAAGTCTGGGACATCCTCGACGAGGTGATCCGCGAGCATCCGGTGCTTCTGAACCGCGCTCCGACGCTCCACCGCCTCGGCATCCAGGCATTCGAGCCGGTGCTGATCGAAGGCAAGGCGATCCAGCTTCACCCGCTGGTCTGCGCTGCATTCAACGCCGACTTCGACGGCGACCAGATGGCCGTACACGTCCCGTTGAGTCTCGAGGCTCAGCTGGAAGCCCGCGTTCTCATGATGTCGACCAACAACATCCTGTCGCCCGCCAACGGCAAGCCGATCATCGTTCCGTCGCAGGACATGGTTCTCGGCCTCTATTACCTCAGCCTCGAAAAGGATGATGAGCCGGGCCAGGGCATGATGCTGTCCGACATGGCGGAGGTCCACCAGGCCCTCGCCGCCGGAGCAGTCACGCTGCACACGAAGATCGTCAGCCGGGTCCCGCAAACGGACGAGGAGGGCAACACCTACATGAAGCGCTTCGAGACGACCGCCGGCCGCATGCTGCTCGGCGAGACGCTCCCGAAGAGCCACAAGGTGCCGTTCGAAACGGTCAACCGCGTCCTGACCAAGAAGGAAATCGGCGACGTCATCGACATCGTCTATCGCCACACTGGCCAGAAGGAGACCGTGCTGTTCGCCGACGCGATCATGCAGCTTGGCTTCCGTCACGCCTTCGCGGCCGGAATCTCCTTCGGCAAGGACGACATGGTCATTCCAGAGGCCAAGGTGAAGCTGGTCGACGAGACGCGCACGCTCGTGAAGGATTACGAGCAGCAGTATCAGGACGGCCTGATCACCCAGCAGGAAAAGTACAACAAGGTGATCGATGCCTGGTCGCGCTGCGGCGACCAGGTTGCAAGCGCCATGATGAAGGAGATTTCGGCGACGCCGAAGCTCGCCAACGGGCGCCAGGCGGACTTGAACTCAATTTACATGATGGCTCACTCGGGCGCCCGCGGTTCGCAGGCCCAGATCAAGCAGCTCGCCGGAATGCGCGGCCTCATGGCCAAGCCGTCAGGCGAGATCATCGAAACTCCGATCATCTCGAACTTCAAGGAAGGCCTGACCGTCCTTGAGTATTTCAACTCGACCCACGGGGCCCGCAAGGGTCTCGCGGACACCGCGCTGAAGACGGCGAACTCGGGCTACCTGACCCGCCGTCTCGTCGACGTTAGCCAGGACGCGGTGATCATCGAGGAGGATTGCGGGACCGACCGGGCGCTCGAAATGCGCGCGATCGTCCAGGGCGGCGCGACCATTGCGTCGCTCGCCGAGCGCATCCTTGGCCGCTCAACGGCAGAGGATATCGTCGATCCGAAGACCGACGAGATCGTCATCCCAGAGGGCAGCCTGCTCGACGAAGCGATGGTCGCGCAGATCGAAGAGATCGGCGTCCAGGGCGTGAAGATCCGCTCCCCGCTCGTTTGCGCGTCGAAGCAGGGCGTTTGCGCAAAGTGCTACGGCCGCGACCTCGCTCGCGGAACGCCGGTCAACATCGGCGAAGCCGTCGGAGTGATCGCGGCGCAGTCGATCGGCGAGCCGGGCACGCAGCTGACGATGCGGACCTTCCACATCGGCGGCGCGGCGCAGCTCAACGAGCAGTCGAACCTTGAGTCACCGGTCGACGGAACGATCGAGTTCCGCGACATGCCGACGATCGTCGACCCGCGCGGCCGGCACCTGTCGCTGTCGCGTTCGGGCGAGATCGCCATCCTCGACATGGACGGGCGCGAGCTTTCGACGCACCGCGTTCCGTACGGCGCGCATCTGCTCTGCGAGTCTGGCCATATCGTCAGCCGTGGGGACCGAATTGCCGAATGGGATCCGTCGTTCAGCCCGGTGATCACCGAAAAGGCCGGTTCGGTGAAGTACCACGACCTGATCGAAAACCGGACGATGACGGAGCAGGTCGACGAGTCGACCGGCATCACGCAGCGCGTGGTCACCGACGACACGACCAAGTCGAAGAAGGAAACGCTCCATCCGCGGCTCACCCTGACTGGCGCGAAGACCAAGGAAGCGGGCGTTTACCGCCTCGCGGCTGGCGCCATTATCGCGGTCGAGGACGGGCAGCAGGTGGAGGCCGGCGAGGTGCTGGCGCGCATGCCGCGCGAAGCGGCGCGTACGCGCGACATCACCGGCGGTCTGCCGCGTGTCGCCGAGCTCTTCGAGGCCCGCAAGCCGAAGGAGAATGCGATCATCGCGAAGGTTTCCGGCAAGGTGACCTTCATGCGCGACTACAAGGCCAAGCGTAAGATCGCGATCGTGCCCGAGGACGGTTCGGAGCCGGTCGAGTATCTCGTGCCCAAGTCGAAGATCATCGAGGTCCAGGAAGGCGACTTTGTGAAGCGCGGCGACAATCTCGTCGGCGGTTCACCGGATCCGCACGACATCCTCGAAGTCCTCGGGGTCGAGGCGCTCGCCGAATATCTCGTGAGCGAGATCCAGGAAGTCTATCGACTTCAGGGCGTGAAGATCAACGACAAGCACATCGAGGTGATCGTCCGCCAGATGCTGCAGAAGGTCGAGATCACCGACAGCGGCGACACAACGTTGCTGCCGGGCGAGCAGGTCGATCGCGAGGAGATGGATGAGATCAACTCGAAGCTCGAGAAGAAGCAGAAGAAGGCGCAAGGCAAGCCGGTGCTCCTGGGTATCACCAAGGCGAGCCTGCAGACCCGCAGCTTCATCTCGGCGGCATCGTTCCAGGAGACGACGCGGGTCCTCACGGAAGCTGCCGTCCAGGGCAAGGTCGATAATCTCCAGGGCCTCAAGGAGAATGTGATCGTCGGACGGCTCATCCCGGCCGGAACGGGTGCGGGCATGAACCGCCTGCGCGTCGCCGCTTCGGCTCGCGACATCACGCTCCGCGCCGCTCACCGTCGGATGCAGGAAGCGCTGGTCGCTCCCGATTCCGCCGACGAGCTGCGGGCCGCCGAGCGCGCCCGGACGCCACGCGACAACACCGGGACGGGCGACGACCCGCTTGGCGAAGTCGTTCCGAGCGGTCACGGTCTCGACGCCGACGCCGGCGACTATCTCCAGGATTAGTCGGCGCCCTTAGCCAAATGAAAAGCCCCGGCGGATCATCTCCGCCGGGGCTTATTTTTTTGAGGCCGTCGCTGAAAGCTAGTGCCTCAGCATTTGCCTCCATGCATCGCATTCTCGGTACAGCTGGCGGCGGAGTTCACATCCGTAGCCGCGCCGCGCACCGTGTTGCAGGCTGCAAGAGCCAAGGTGCACCCCACCAAGACGACGACTGCAAGCTTCTGAACCATGTCCGCTCCCTTTGTTGAACCTGTGGAACGATCATGGTCGTACGAACGGCTGATTGTCTAGAGCCTGAACGCTAGCAGCTCTTTGTGCCGTTGATTGCATTTTCGGTGCAGTTCGCGACTGAATTCACGTCGCGGGCAGCGCCACGCACCGTGTTACACGCCGCGGTCCCTAGAGCCGCGGCCACCAACGCCACGGTGAGAATCTTCTGGAACATTGTCTGTCCTCCTTGTGTGACGGATGATCCAACGCCGTTGAACGCGATGCGCTCCATTTCGGCGGCGAAATCCTCGCTTTGGTATCGGCCAGCCGTCGTCACACCGCGACGGGTGCAGCGATATGCGGGTGAGGCTCGTAGCTTTCGAAGACGAAATCGTCGGATTCATATTCGAACAAGCCCTGCCCGCGATCCTTGATCACCAGCTGGGGCAGCGGCCGCGGTTCGCGCGTGAGCTGAAGCCGCGCCTGATCGAGATGGTTCGAGTAGAGATGGCAATCGCCGCCCGTCCAAACAAACACGCCCGGCTCGAGCCCGCACTCGCGTGCTAGCATGTGCGTCAGGAGGGCGTAAGACGCGATGTTGAACGGCACCCCGAGGAAAATGTCGGCACTGCGCTGGTAAAGCTGGAGGTTGAGCCGTCCTGCCGCGACCTGCGTCTGAAACAGGCAATGGCAGGGCGCGAGCGCCATTCGGCCGATCTCGCCCGGGTTCCAGGCAGTGACAATCTGCCGGCGCGAGTAAGGATCGCTGCGGATCAGGCCGACGAGATTGCGGATCTGGTCGATGTGATTGCCGTCGGCGCTCACCCAGTCCCGCCACTGCTTGCCGTAAACCGGTCCGAGGTCGCCATTTTCGTCCGCCCATTCATCCCAGATGCGGACGTTGCGATCCTTCAGCCATTGAATATTCGTGTCGCCGCGCAGGAACCACAGAAGCTCGACGATGATCGATCGCAGGTGCAATTTCTTCGTCGTCAGGAGCGGAAAACCGTCCGCTAGGTCGAAGCGCATCTGAGCGCCGAACCAGGACAAGGTGCCTGTTCCCGTCCGGTCCTCCTGCTCCACCCCCTGTTCGAGGATCTTCTGCATGAGGTCGAGATATTGCCGCATGCGCCGATCCTAATCGGAGCCCGGCAAAACTCAAACGCTAGCTGCGGCCCCGGCAGCTTTCGCACTTCTCTCCGCAGCCATCGACTGGAGCAGCTTCAGCGCCTCGTGAGCGGATACCGCTGCGCCTTCCTGCCAAAGGCCCTGATAGCTCAAATGCTCCCCCGCGAAGACGATCGGGCCCTCGGGCTTGAGCAATTCGGCATATTGGGCGCCCCGCGCATTGGTATCTGCCGGACCGTTACCCCAAAGCGCCCCCACTCCCTCCGAATAAGGCACCAGGCCCCAGCCGATACTCACGCCCTTGCTGAGCAGCTTCGACCTGCCTGGATGGAGCGCCTCGACGGATTCCCGGCTGATGCGCAACCGCTCGGCATTGCTGAAGCCGGCGAACTTTTGCGGATTGTCCCGGTTGGTCCACCCGGCGACATAGGCCGCGACGAGGACGCCTTTGGCGGCGCCAAACTCGTTCGACGGGTAGATCACATTCTCGTTCGCGCGATCGGTCCAGGCGAGGCCGCCGAAGATATTGTCGTCCGTTTCCCAGAAGCGCGGGCTTTCGAAGGCGACTTTCACGCTCGGCAAGTAAACGAGGCCTTTGAGCGCCGCTTTCTTGGCAGGCGAGAAATCATTCGGAATTCGCTCGAGCAGATGTCCGGGCAGCGTGACGACCGCAAAATCGGCCTCGGTGGCCTGCTGGCCCGGGCCGTGCTCGATGCGGACGCGACTGCCGATGCGCCGGATCGACGTCACGGGCGTCCGCAGCCGAACGGCCGGCTTCACCTGGTCGTAAATGGCGTGGGCGATCCGATCCATTCCACCGACCGGCTGGAGCATTGTCGCCTGCATGTCCCAGATATGCTCGAACAGGTACGGGAGGATCACGGCCTGCGACGGGGCAAGGTCTTTCCAGGGGAGCGGCGGCAAAGGCACCGGAGACTGGTTGTAGCCTCCACCATCGACGGAGAAGCCCGACGACCCGCCCGGCACATACACTCCCTTCGCATCGAGTTGCCCGTAAGGGGCGAGGAACTGCCGGATCGTTTCCAGCTCGCCTTTCGGCACGGCCTGGTCGAGCGCGTGCTGATCGATCGCCTTGGCGAGAAGCTCGGAGAGATGGCCGCGCATATCGTTGACCATGCGCCGCTCCGGCTGGACGCGGCCGCCGAAGTCCCAGCCGGCATTGCGATTGACGTTGATGAACGGCTCCAGCTTCACCCCGAGGCGGCGCGCGTAGGCGAGGATCACCCGGTGCGTTGATGGAAGACGAGCTGGCCCAGC
>DATLOY010000118.1:0-34766 GCA_035536015.1 Sphingomicrobium sp. | reverse complement strand
TCGCCGATGCCGAAATGGCGGCACAAGGCCCGGCTTAGCTGGCAGCTGCCGCAGGGCATCGGGCTATCGGTCCAGTGGCGGCATATCGGCAAGGTCCAGGCCGAGACGCTAGACGATTCCGAGACGCTGCACGGCGATTTCCCGCTCGATCCGGGCCTGCACATCAAGGCGTTCGATTACTTCGATCTCGCCTCGACGTTCACGGTCGGCGATCACTACAATCTGCGGATCGGCGTCAACAACGTCTTCGACAAGCATCCTCCCGTCATCACCGGCGGAAGCGCAAGTCTTGGCGGGTCGAATCTGTGCCCCGCCGGATCATGCAACGGCAATACTTTCCCAGGCACATGGGATGCGCTCGGCCGCTACATCTACGCCGGCGCGACGCTGAATTTCTGAGGGTTGGCCCGTGCCGGTCGAGCCATCGCAACCTTCGGCCGCAAAGCGGCTGACTGGGCTCGGTTTCCGGCATTGTACGGGCGAGTGGGTCATGCAGCGCAACTTCCCCGCGCTGCATGACCCTCTTTCTTCCTACTCCAATACGTGGCTCAAGCTGGGGCTCGAATGAAAGAGGGGCTTGAGCCATGCACTCACTGATTATTCGCGCGATCCTCATCGGCACATTGGTTTCGGGCACGCTGGATATTCTGAGCGCTTTCGTGTTCGGCGGGATGGCGGGGGCAAGCCCGGGAAAGATTCTGCGTTATGTCGCGAGCGGGCCGTTCGGCGATGGAATGGGGGATGGTGGCGGAGCCGCGGCGGCACTAGGTCTGCTTACTCACTTCACGTTGATGGCGATCATGGTGACGATTTACATGATTGCGGCCTCTCGCTTTGAATTCCTCCGCAAATACTGGCCGATCGCGGGCGTCGCTTACGGTTTTGCCATCTATCTCGTGATGTATTGGATCGTCGTTCCGACCCGGTTCGGAATCTATCCGAAGACGACTTTGTGGGCCGTTGGAAATGCGCTCTTTTCGCACTTCTTCTGCGTCGGCATGCCGATGGCGTGGATCGCATCACATTTGCTGACTTCGCGGGCGCAGGAGGTTCCCGCGCTCGCCGAGGCCGCGGAATAAGCGATGCGACTGATCCTTGCAGTCAGTTTGTGCTTTGCAAGCACCCAGGCGCTTGCTGCTCCCAAGTCCGAGATTGCAGTTCTCGCAGGGGGCTGCTTCTGGGGGACCGAGGCCCTCTACGAGCATGTCAAAGGGGTCCAGGACGTCATATCGGGCTATGCCGGCGGAACGCGGATGGGTTTCGGTGGGCCTGGCGGCGAGCGAACTGGCTTCGCCGAGGCGGTGCGCATCCGCTACGACCCCAGCCAGGTCAGCTACGAGCAGCTTCTCCAGATCTTCTTCATGGTCGCGCACGACCCCACGCAGGTGAACCGTCAGGGGCCGGACGTCGGCGAGCGCTACCGTTCCGCGATCTTCCCTCAGAATGCCGACCAGAGGCGGGTCGCGGAGCGGTACCTTGCCGGACTGCGCGCGTCGAAGCGCTTCACGAAGCCAATCGCGACGCGGATCGAAACCGGCGGTTTCGAGATCGCCGAGCCCGAACATCAGGATTTCGTGCGCAAGCACCCACGATCGCAATATGTGATCGTTTACGATCTGCCGAAGCTCCGGGAGCTTCGGGACGATTACCCGAACTTCTGGAGAAGCTGAGGGACAAACTTGACTTGGACGGCCCCTCTCTCTAGGTGGACCGCCGGTTTTCACGAACCTTCCGACAACTTGTAACGCAAGAGAACGAGCAGGCGCCCGGCCATGAAGATTCGCAATTCACTAAAGTCGCTGAAGTCGCGCCACCGGGACTGCCGTGTGATCCGTCGGCGCGGGCGGACTTATGTCATCAACAAGACGAACCGCCGCTTCAAAGCGAGGCAAGGCTAAGCTGACTGGACCGCGTCGTTCCGGTCTCGCATTTCTTTCATTTCGTCCCATATATTCGTCAGGTCGGGTTAACGACGTTCATGTTAGCCGGACGATGAGGAGTCGTGCGGACATGCGGATCGGCAAAAGAATGCTGGTGCTTGGGGGAGTGGCCCTGCTGGCTGCGGCCGGCGGCGCGTCCATGGCGTCCGCTCAGGACCAGAAGACCCCCAAGGGCTGGAGCTACGAGATCAAGGACGGAAAGCGCGTGCCGAAGGGCAATCGCGTAACGAAGGCCGATGGCAGCTGGCGCGAGGAGATCCGGCAGGGGAACTGTGTCACCGTCAAGGAAATGTCGCCGGCCGGCGAGTACAAGGAAACTCGTCAGTGCAATCCGGGTTGAGGCAAAAGCGCTAGGCCGCGCCGAACTTTCCTTCGGGTCGTTTCTTGATCACGCACTCGGGGAGGCCCGAGCCCGGAATATCCTTGCAGTCGCGAACCTGCGCGCCTCCATCCGGGCCGGCGAAGATCGCCCAGTCTCGAGATGCGCCCTGGTCGTAGACGCAGTGGGCCATCCACATGTCGAGGTTCTTATATTCGCCGACGAAGCCGGCGTCGGTGACGCGCTTGCAGGTATATCCCGCGTCATAGATCGCGCGCTTTAGGCCGATCGCGAGATTCATCGCGTTCAGCTGATGCAGCTGTTCCTGCTCGTTCGAGCGCACCTTGATTGTCGGTTGGCCGTTATTGCCCGCCGGCTGCTCCTGATTGCAGGATGCGACCAGGGCGGCGGCAAGCGCGATCGTCAGGCGGATCCGCATCGGCATCTCCTCTTCATCAGGTGTAACGTATGTGAACGCGAGCGGCTGCAGCGCTCGCACGTTCGATCGCGTCGTCCGTGGATTCGCCCCGCGCGAGCGCGACGCCCATTCGGCGGTTCTTGAGCGTGCTCGGCTTGGCGAAGATGCGCAGATCGACAGGGTTTCGCGGCGCGCCCAGAGCGAGCGCATCGGGAATGCCCTCGTAGTGGAAATTTTCGCTGTCCTCAGAGGCCAGGATGACCGCCGAAGCCGACGGGCCGATCAACTCGATCGATGGGATTGGCAGGCCAAGGATCGCTCGGAGATGAAGCTCGAACTCGTTGGGGAATTGGGAGATCAGGGTCACCATCCCGGTGTCGTGAGGGCGCGGCGATAGCTCGGAGAAGATCGCCTGCTCGCGGCGAATGAAGAATTCGACTCCGAAAATCCCTTGGCCGCCCATCGCGGTGACGACTTTCCGCGCCTGATTCCGCGCCGAAAACAGGGCGCCTTCGGGCAAAGCCGCCGGTTGCCAGCTTTCGCGATAGTCTCCGGCTTCCTGCCTGTGGCCGACGGGCGGGCAGAAAAGAATGCCGTCCTTCGTCGCGATCGTCAGAAGCGTGATCTCGCTGTCGAAATCGATGAATTCCTCGACGATCACACGCGGACGATCGCCGCGCATTTTCTCCACCGCATAATCCCAGGCCGCACCGACTTCCTGCGCATTCTTCGCCGTGCTCTGCCCTTTTCCGGAGCTCGACATCACGGGCTTCACGACGCACGGGAGCCCCACCTCCGCCGCGGCGGCCAGAGCCTGCTCGCGGCTTTCGGCGAAACGATATTTCGAAGTGACGAGGCCAAGTTCGCGCGCCGCAAAATCGCGGATCCCGTCGCGGTTCATGGTAAGTTGCACCGCTTTTGCGGACGGCGCCACGCGCCACCCCTCCTTTTCGAGCTCGGCGAGCATCGCGGTGTCGATTGCTTCGATTTCCGGGATGATCACATCTGGCTTGTGTTTCTCGACCGCTGTCCGAAGCGCCTTTCCATCAAGCATCGAAAAGACTTCGAATGCGTCAGCAAGCTGCATCGCCGGAGCATTGGCATAGCGGTCGCAGGCGATCATCCGGCAACCGAGACGTTTGGCCGCGATCGCGAACTCGCGGCCAAGTTCGCCAGAGCCAAGCAGCATCAAGGTGGCGGTGTACATGCTTGGGCGATAGCTGTTCCGTCACCCTCGCGAAAGCGGGGTTCCGCTGCCTGAATTCCCGCTTGCGCGGGAATGACGAAGGGGGTTCAACAGGCGCATGAAGCCAATCATCATTGTCGCTGCAATCGCGCTCGCCGCGGCCGCGCCCGCCAAGAAGCTGCTCACCCCTTCGGATATTGTGGCGGCCGCGCCGCCGGGCGCCTGGAGGACAATCAGCCCGGACGACTTGCTGGTGATGGACCTCAAGAACGGCGGTCGCGTGGTTATTCAACTCGCTCCGGAATTCGCGCCCGTCCACGTCGCCAATATCAAGGCGCTTGCCCGGGGAAGCTACTGGGCCGGCGCGAGCATTTATCGGGTACAGGATAATTATGTCGCGCAATGGGGACTCAACGAAAGCGACAAGCCATGGCCGGCGGGGGTCACTCCAAAGCCGCCCGCGGAATATACGCGGCCGCTGAAGGGCCTACGGATCAAGCCGCTCGGTTTTCCCGATCCCTATGCACCCGGCGCGGGCTTCGTTGATGGATGGCCCGTCGCCTACAGCTCGAGGGGCGGCTGGGCGGACCTTACGCATTGTTATGGCTATGTCGGCGTCGGACGCGACTTGTCGCCCGACACGGGTACGGGCGGAGAGCTTTACGCCACGATCGGCCACGCGCCGCGGCATCTCGATCGCAACATTGCCGTGGTCGGAAGGGTAATCGATGGTATCGACCAGCTGAGCTCGCTCCCGCGCGGGACGGAAGCGCTCGGCTTCTACAAGGACAAGGCGCAAAACGTGCCGATCGCAGACATTCGACTGGCCAGCGCAATGGCCCCGGCGGATCGACCCTCCTACGAATATATGGACACAATGAGCCCGACCTTCGCCGCCTATCTACGCGTGCGCGCGAACCGGAAGGACGATTTCTACATTCGCCCGGCGGGCGGCGTCGACCTGTGCAACGTGCAGGTGCCCGTCAGGCGGAAGGGCTAGGCCGCCCACAGGTCGGCATTGCGGTTCTTGTGCTGGATCACGACCGGGCCGTTGTGCGAGCGCATGCTCGCTTCGGCGAGCGGCAGAGCCGTCGTGCAGAAGGCGCATTCCGCCGAGACCCGGCCGATCAGCCAATGCGTACGGCCGCATCCTGGGCAGTGATTGACTTCATGCTCCCGATAAACGGCGTGATAGCCCCGCTCATAGGGTTTCCAGCTTTCGCTTAGAGCCGGATTGATCGGCATCGCTGACTTCCTTTCGCGGGTGGGCCAACGAGCGAGACGGCGCGCGGTTGCACGGTGAAAGCGGCGTTAACCGGCGGTACCGGGATGAGACGAAAGTTCTGGCCGTTCAGCGGAGGGACGCGGGCCTCAGGCCCTTAGGCCCTCGAGCGAAATGGGCTCGGAAAACTCGGCGCCGAGCTTGTCGCCGGCAGTCCACTTGACGACGGCATTGGCCCGATCGCGGCCGGGAAGGATCAACCAGACCCGTGATCCGACTTCGAAGCGGGCATCGGCTTCCGCCATGAAACCGTGCTCTGAAATGTTCAGCACTTTCGCCTCGATGCCGTTCGCCCCAAGTTCACGGACGCGAGCTTCGAGGTCGACGGGCAGGCGTGAAAATTGCCTCCGTTCACGGTCTTCGGCGATACGCGCCTTGATCATCGAAAGGTTCATCTCCATCGGCCAAGCTAGTCCAACGGCGCGACGAAGGACAGACCGATCCGGCCATCCTTTACCCACCGGACCTGCGCCGTGACCTGCCCACAATCGAGCAACTGAACACTCAACTTCTCGCCGATATGCGGCACATAGGGAAAGATTGCCATAGCCCCTGAACCGGAGACGTTGACCAGCCGGACGACATGTTTGCGACCGCGAAATTCCATCACCGCCGTGCTTGATTCGGCCGGCCGCCGGGGTTCGCCGCGCTCGTCGATGACGCGCTGCGCATTCCGCGGAATCATCCCACCATCCAGTGAGAAATCGGATGACATGTGCGCAAACTCCCACCGCTGTTCGGAAACCAGCCTATGGCGCCGGCCTTAAGGTTTGGTTTTCGAGCGCTTAGCTAACTTCTTCCCGGATTGTGGCCTCGGCGTCACTTCCGAGGGCTGTTCATCCCGTGTATTTACGGTTTCAGTCATGGGATGTCTTTGAAAATGAACGAGTTGGTGCCGATGAGCGCGCGTCTCAAGTCCTTGATGTTATTGACCACTGTCAGTCTGCTCCCGGCTGGGACAGCCTTGGCGCAAGTCCCTCTGGCGCCACCCGCGCGGCCTGTCGTCGGAGCGCCAGCGGTGGCACCGGCGCGCCTGCAGCCTGGGACGACGGCGCCCGCCGTTGCGCAGCCTCAGTCGGCGCAGCCCGTCTTGCCTCCCCCTCCGCCGCCCCTGCCGCCTGCGGTGTGGGACATGCAGAACGCACAGGATCTCCTGCTCTACATCCAGCAGGTCGGTCGCGACGGTCTGAATCCGGCAGACTATGATCCAGATGGATTGATCATCGCCATGCGGTCGGGCGACCCCATCGCGATGTCAAAGGCGGCAACGGATCGTTTCGATCAATTATCGTCCGACCTTGCGCTTGGTCACGTGAAGAAGGCTGCGCGGGTCGGTTGGTTCATGACCGACAACGATCTGGATGCGGCCAAGCAGGACACATTGCTGCGCGGGGCATTGCTCCAGCATCGCCTGACGGACGCTCTCAACGGCCTGCTCCCGACACATCCGCAATATGCGGCACTCAAGGCCGCATTGGCGGCCACTCCGGCATCGCAGAAATCGAAGATCGAGCGAATCCGGCTGAACATGGACCGCTGGCGCTGGATGCCGCGGGAGCTCGGGTCGAAATACATCATCGTCAACGTGCCCGGCTTTCACGCCACCTTGGTCGAGAACGGAGTCAATCGCTGGAAGCAGCGTGCGATTGCCGGCAAGCTTTCGACACCGACGCCTCAGCTTTCAGCGACCGCGGTCGGAGTGATGCTGAATCCCTGGTGGGAAGTTCCCAAGAGCATCGAGAAGGAAGCCGCGGGCAAGAAGGGCTTCGTTCCGGTGAAGGGCGCCGACGGCAAGATCCAGCGGTGGCGGCAGCCTCCGGGGCCGACCAATGCGCTCGGTCAGCTGAAGTTCGTGATGTACAATCCGTACAATATCTACCTTCACGACACGAACGCCCGCAGCCGGTTCAACGATCAGGTTCGCGCACTAAGCCATGGCTGCGTTCGGACGCAGCATATCCTCGACCTCGCCACCGAGCTTCTCGGTGACGACGGGGGCGAGTGGACGCCCGAGAAGATCCAGGCGACGCTCGATTCCAAGAAGACGGTGCAGGCGAATTTCGTGAAGCCGCTGCCGGTCTATATCGTCTATTTCAGCTCGGCCGCGCTGCTCGATGGATCGATCGTCGATTACAAGGATCTGTACGGCCGCGACGCCAAAGCGATGATGGCGCTCGACATGAAGGACGGCGGAGCAAGCCTGGCCAAGCCGAAGGCGTCCGACGAGATTGCCAATCCCGCGGCCAAGCCAAAATCCAAGGCGGGAAGCCAGGTCGCGACGCGCTAAGAAGAAGCCCCGGCGGTTGGGCCGGGGCTCACAAATGTCCGATCGTTTGAAAGCTTAGGCCAGCTTGTCGGCGTAGATCATCCGGCCGCCGGCGAGCCTGCGCATCACCTCGTACTGGCTCTTGCGCGACATTGCGAAGCAGCCTTCGGAGCGGCCGAGTTTGCCGTGGACCGGGATCATGTCGTCTTCGGCATACCAGGCATTGTGAATGACGATGGCGCGCGGCTCGGCATTGTAATTGGACCAATCGAGGCCGCGGACCTTCATCGAAAGCCCGTATTTCCCGTCATAATAATCTGCGGTGGTGTAGGTGCCGTTCGAGGTCGCGTACGAGCCGAAATCGTTCGAGAAGCGCTCGACGAATCCCGAATGGTCAGGATCCGAGCCGCGCCCGTGGGCGACCCTGTGTGCTTCCACGTTCCCGCTTGCCAGGTCGACGACGAAGAAACGCTCTTCGCTCGACGGCTTCGAGAAATCGGCGATCGCAATGGTGTCGCGCGGTCCAACCCTATGGCTGTCGAGCGCGGCCTTCGCTTTCGCGAACAGCTGCGGATCGATGCCTGCAGGAGCGGTGGGCGTGGCGATCTGGGCGGTTGGAGCGGCCGGTACAATCGGCTCGCCGTTGGCATTCAGGATCAGGCTGACCGGCGACAAGCTCGAGCTTGCGGCAGACGACGAAAGCACCAGCCCCGCAGCCCCCATGGCTCCAAAACGCAACATCTCACGCCGATTCAAAGACACCCTCGCCCTCCGCTTTCGAAACGTCGTGTCTATCATTCAATGGGTTAATGGCCGATAACCCATCCGTTAATGTTGCTCTCCCCACCGTTCATCAAACACGGTTCGTCGTGTAGGTCATGATTTTGCAACGGGTTGAACGGTTTTGCCCGCGCTGCTAAGGGCCCGCCTTGCCGCCGAGGTGTGCCTCTGACGGCCGCTATTCCATTACCTTAGAAGGGTTGTGACGGG
Organism: Sphingomicrobium sp.; assembly: GCA_035536015.1. GTDB lineage: Bacteria > Pseudomonadota > Alphaproteobacteria > Sphingomonadales > Sphingomonadaceae > Sphingomicrobium. Next base: position 26,365 of record DATLOY010000118.1, on the reverse strand, counting down.
TTACATGCAGATCATCGTTCGCGACAACAACGTCGAGCAGGCGCTGCGCGCGCTCAAGAAGAAGCTGCAGCGCGAGGGCGTCTACCGCGAGATGAAGCTGCGCCGCCACTATGAAAAGCCATCGGAAAAGCGCGCCCGGGAGCGGGCCGCCGCAATCCGCCGCGCCCGCAAGCTCGAGCGCAAGCGCGCCGAGCGCGAAGGCTCGCGCTAAGCCTTAGCGCCAGCCAAGTGTCTGCCACCCAAGCCGCTCACCGTCCCGCCAACACCGGCCGGGCGGTCAAACTGTGGCTCGGGTTCATCCTGGTCATAGCGGCGGGAATTGCGCTGGCATGGATCGGCGCGGGTTCGCTTCGCCCGATCGTCAGCGAAACCGGCCTTGAGTTCCGGACGATGCAGAAAGGCAGCGGCGAGCCGATCGGCCCGGCCGATGCGGCCCTGATGGATTACATCCTCACCGCCGACGACGGAACCGTCTTCGACAGCAGCGAATCACACGGCGGTGCGCAGCCCTTCGCAATGGCGCAGGTTTTTCCCGGATTCGCCGAGGCGATGGGGAAAATGCAGGAGGGGGGGCGCTATCACTTCCGGATGCCGAAGAGCCTGGCATTCACGAACGGGCAAACGCCCCCGGGCTTCAAGGGCGAGCACCTGACGTTCGACGTGCAGGTTCGCAAAGTGGTCCGCGGCGGTGCAGCGATGATGCAGAGCGGACCGCCGCAGCAGCAATAATTCAGGCGCCGTCGACGACCTGCGGCGTCTCACCTTCCTCGGCTCCCTGGCGCTGGCTGAGGTCGACCAGAACCACCTTCAATGTCGCGAGGATCGGGTCGGCGAACAGCACCCCGAGAATCCCGAACAGAGCGCCCATCAGAAGCTGCATGGCGAGAACCATCGCGGGGGCGAGATCGACGGTCCGCCGCGCGATGTACGGGACGACCAGATAGCCATCGATATTCTGAACAAAGAAATAGACGAAAATGGCGTAGATGCCCTGGTGCGGGCCCGCGCTGAACCCGACGGCGACCATCAGCACGCCCGAAGTGATCGCGCCGATGTTCGGAATGAAGGCGAGCACACCGGTGACGAGGCCCAGGAGGGCCGCCATGGGCACTTGGCCGATCGAGAGCATGATCCAGGTGAAAATGCCCTCGAAGATCATCCCGACGAGACGGCCGAACAACAGGCGGCGGAGCGTGAATCCGACATGCTCGGCGATCCGGTAGAAGCCGGCGCGGTGCCGTAGCGGCAACATCCAGGCGATTCCGCGGTCGTAGATGCGCGGCTCGGCGGCAAGAAAAATACCGATCACGATCATCGCGATTGCGCTCGTGATGGCGCCGATCGCGGTCCCCAGCGCGCTGGTCACGCGCCCGACCGACCCGAGCAACTGGCTGCCGAGCGTCCCGGTTTCCGCACGCGGCATCAATCCGAGCGACGCGACGAAAGCCATCAGTTTGTTGAATTGCTCGGTGACGACGATCCTGAGCGCTTCAAACTGGGCGGCGATGGTCGTGCCGGCGAACCAGAACACCCAGCCGAGGAATCCGAAGCCGAGAATGATGGTAAGGAGCAATCTCCACGGCCGAGGGATCGGTAGCCAGCGGCCGAGGAAGCGCGTCCCGCCGTCGAGGAATACGGCGAAGATCGCTCCGCCGACGATGAGCAGCAGAGGCTGCGCGAGGACGATGACCCCGACAATGACGAGCGCCATGCCGAGCCAGACCGCCGCTTTCGCCATTTCGCGGCGGACGAAGGGATCACGGAATTCCGCAGGACCGGGCCGCTCGACATGAGGTTCTGTCGTCGGCGGCCGGGTCGACATCAGCTATTCCGCAGCGAGTGGCCGGCCCGGCCCGAACGGAAAGCCCTGGGCCAGGTCAGCGGGTTCCACCACTCGGTCGTACCATCGAGCGAGAAGGTGATGAACTCGGCGCGGCCGCCGATATTCTCCCACGGGACCGGGCCGCCGAGGCCGCCGCTGAGCTCCGATACGCGGCTGTCCGCCGAATCGTCGCGATTGTCGCCCATCAGCCAGAGATGGTCCGCAGGGATCTGGACCGGGCCGAAATTGTCCTCCGTCGAACGGCCCAGCTCGACCGTGTCATAGGATCGGCCGCCGGGCAGCGTTTCATGGACGATCGGAACACGGCAATAATCTTTCCCGTCCGGACCCTTGACCCGGTAATTGTAGAGTGCGGGATCATGCTCCGACCCGCAGGGCGAATTGACGTCGATCGGGATCATCGCCGGCGCTTTCCACTCACGTTTCACCGGTTCGCCGTTGATGATCAGGTTGCCATCGACCATCCGGACCACATCTCCGGGAAGGCCGATGACGCGCTTGATGTAATCGGTGCGGGTGCCGGGCGGCGTCACGATGACGATGTCGCCGCGCTTCGGGAGCTTGCCGAACAACCGCCCCTGCCAATGCGGGAAGATGTGGAAGCTCGGGCTGACCCAGGAATAGCCGTAGGGATATTTGGTCACGACGAGCCGGTCGCCGGTCAACAGCCCGGGCATCATCGATTCGGATGGAATGTAGAAGGGCTTGGCGACAAAGCTGTGGAAGGCGAGGACGGCGACGAGCACCCACAGGAGGCCCTTGATCTCGCGCCACAAGGCGGAGCCTTTGTCTTCCTTCTTCTCGGCGGGCGGAGCCGTGGGCAATTCGGCGCTCGGCTCGGGTACGGTGTCGCTCAACAGGTCAGGGCTCCAGCTTGCGGGCGGTCAGGATGACGAAGGCCTGTGCCCATGGGTGATCGTCGGTCATGGTCAGATGTATGTCGACGGCGTGGCCTTCCGGCGCAAGGGCGTCAAGCCGCGCCTTGGCTCCTCCGGAAAGCCGTAGCGTCGGCTGCCCGGATGCAAGATTAACGACGCCGATGTCCTTCATGTAGACGCCGCGCTTGAACCCGGTTCCGACCGCTTTGGAGAAGGCCTCCTTGGCGGCGAAACGCTTGGCGAGGGTTCCGGCGCGCGTGTGCGGACGCGATGCGGCTTTGGCGCGCTCGATGTCGGTGAAGACGCGGTTGAGGAATTTGTCGCCCCAGCGGTCGAGCGAATTCTGGATGCGCTCGATGTTGCACAGGTCCGAGCCAATGCCGACGATCATCGCGCCTGATCCATCAACTCGCGCATGTGCCGGACGCTGGCATCGAGGCCCGTGAAGATCGCCTCGCCGATCAGGAAATGGCCGATATTCAATTCGGCGATCTGCGGAATTGCGGCGACCGGAATGACATTGTCGAACGTCAGGCCATGGCCGGCGTGCGGCTCGACGCCGTTCTTGATGGCAAGCGCCGCACAATCGCTGATCCGCTTCAATTCGGCCGCGCGCTCCTCGCCGTCCAGATGGGCATAACGCCCGGTGTGGAATTCGACGACGGGGGCGCCGAGGCGCAACGCCGCCTCGATCTGCCGCTCGATCGGCTCGATGAACAGGCTGACGCGGATTCCGGCCTGCCCGAGCTTGTCGACGTAATAAGCCAGGTGATTGTGCTGGCCCGCGGCGTCGAGGCCGCCTTCGGTCGTTCGCTCCTCGCGACGTTCGGGCACGATGCAGGCCGCATGCGGCTTATGGCGCAGGGCGATGTCGAGCATTTCCTCGGTTGCGGCCATCTCGAGGTTCAGTGGGAGGTCGATTTCCGCCATCAGCCGATCGATGTCCTCGTCAGTGATGTGACGGCGATCCTCGCGCAGGTGCGCGGTGATTCCGTCGGCTCCCGCGTCGGCGGCGATATGAGCTGCACGCACGGGATCGGGATGATCGCCGCCGCGCGCGTTCCTGATGGTCGCGACGTGATCGATGTTGACCCCAAGGCGCAGGCGGCCGGTCACGCGGCGGCACGGCTCCCGGGCTTGACCGCGGGAATCGCCGCGAGCTCAGGCGGAAGGGCGTCGGCAGTGAAGGTCGGAACGTCGATCCGAATCAGGGGGAAGAAGGGAACTCCGAGCTCAGCGTGCCCGCCGGACCGGTCGACCAGCGAGGCTTCGGCGACGACGTGTCCGCCGGCCCGGCTGACGGCCTCGATCGCTTCACGAGAGGACAGGCCCGTCGTGACGACATCTTCGACCATCAGCACTTTGGTACCTGGCGCGATGCTGAATCCACGCCGAAGCTCGAACATGCCGTCGGGGCGTTCGAGGAACATCGCGGGCTTGCCGAGCGCCCGTCCCATCTCGTGCCCGATGATCACTCCGCCCATTGCCGGCGAGAGCACTGCCGCAATCCCGTCGCGGATTTCCGCCGGAATCTTTGCCGCGAGCGCTCGAGCCAGCCGCTCGGCCCGTGCCGGGTCCATCAGCACGCGGGCGCACTGAAGATATTTCGGACTCCGGAGGCCCGAGGACAGGATGAAGTGCCCCTCGAGAAGGGCGTCGGCAGCGCGGAACTCCGCAAGGATTTCGTCGTCGGTCATGGCTGTTCGGGTGACGCCATTAGGCCGCGCGGCCAAGCCCTTCAACACCGGGCAGGATTGTAACGAAGTGTCGGCTTGAGGCTCTGGAAACCTCTCCCTATAGAGGCGGCAAAATCCGGGGCCGCAGACCCGCGTCCCTCGTCCCAATTGAATGTCACCGGGGTGCAAATGAGACTGATTGGATGGGCGATTGCCTTGGCGGCGGCCGGGCTCACACCTGGAGCCGCAAACGCGCAAGCGTCAGGCGCGCCCGTTGCGAATGCGGCGGCAATCGCTCCGACCCCGGCCGACAATCCGGCTGCGGCGTCGGATGCCACCAAGGCCCAGCCGATCGTTTACGGAACCGTGGGCCATGCGATCCCGACGCCGGGCATCGGCGAGCCCGATGGGCGGAAGGGCATCCAGGAGCAGGTGACTCCGATCGGCCGCGAAGCGGTCGGTTTCCACGACAATATCCTTCTCTGGGTCTGCGCGATCATCAGCGCTATCGTTCTCGGCCTGCTGCTCTATGCGATGGTCCGCTTCCGCCGGGGCGCCAATCCGACGCCATCGCGCAATTCGCACAACACGCTGATTGAGGTGATCTGGACCATCGTCCCGGTGATGGTCCTTGTCGGAATCGCGATTCCGTCGATCAAGCTTCTGCGAAATCAATATACGCCGCCGCCGGCCGACGTCACGGTCAAGGTTACCGGGCATCAGTGGTACTGGTCCTACGACCTTCCGGATTATGGCGTGTCGTTCGACAGCTACATGCTCAAGGAAAAAGGCGACCCGACGCTCAAGGCGGGCGACCGCTATCGCAACGACAATGACGGACCGCCCCTGCTCGCCGCGGATGAGCGCCTCGTGCTTCCGGCCGGCAAGGTGGTGAAGTTCATCATCACCGCCGACGACGTGATCCACAGCTTCGCGGTCCCCGCTTTCTGGATCAAGCAGGACGCCAACCCCGGCCAGCTGCATGAGACCTGGATCAAGGTCGACCGTCCGGGCGTCTATTTCGGCCAATGCTCGGAACTGTGCGGTGCCCGCCACGGCTTCATGCCGATCGCAGTCGAAATCGTGCCGCCGGCGCAATTCGCTCAATGGATCGCCCAAAAGGGTGGCACGATGCCGGGTTCAAAGCCCGCGGCGCCCGACAGCACCGGAATTTCGCCCGTAACCCCCGCGGCGGCCCCCGCTCCGGCCACTCCGCAGCCCGCCAGCCAGCCAAGCGGCAACGCCACTCAACCGCCCGCGACCAACCAGGCCGCGACCGCCCAGAATTAGAAGCGAAGCAAAAGCCCATGAGCACCATTCCCGCCGACGCGCTGAAGCTGAAAGAGCATGAGGCGCATGACGCGCACCACGACGCCGACCATAAGCCCGGGTTCTTCACCCGCTGGTTCATGTCGACGAACCACAAGGACATTGGAACGCTCTATCTGATCTTCGCGATCGTCGCGGGCGTGATCGGGGGCGGCATCTCCGGCATCATGCGCTGGGAGCTGATGGAGCCCGGCATCCAGGTGCTCAACCGCGCCTGGCCGATCGGTGCGGGTACGGCCAATTTCGACGAATGGGCCCACCACTGGAACGTGCTCATCACTGCGCACGGCCTGATCATGGTCTTCTTCATGGTGATGCCGGCGATGATCGGGGGCTTCGGCAACTGGTTCGTTCCGCTGATGATCGGGGCGCCGGACATGGCGTTCCCGCGGATGAACAACATCAGCTTCTGGCTGCTGATCCCATCATTCACGCTTCTTCTGGGATCGTCGTTCGTTTCAGGCGGCACGGGCCTTGGCGCGGGCAACGGCTGGACGCTCTACGCGCCGTTATCGACGTCTGGCTCCGCCGGTCCGGCGGTCGACATGGCGATCTTCTCGCTCCACCTCGCGGGCGCTAGCTCGATCCTCGGAGCGATCAACTTCATCACCACCATCTTCAACATGCGGGCGCCGGGGATGACCCTGCACAAGATGCCCCTGTTCGTCTGGTCGGTGCTGGTGACCGCATTCCTGTTGCTGCTGTCCTTGCCGGTCCTCGCCGGCGCGATCACGATGCTTCTGACGGACCGCAATTTCGGAACGACCTTCTTCGACGCTTCGGGCGGCGGCAATGTCGTCCTCTACCAGCATCTTTTCTGGTTCTTCGGTCACCCCGAGGTCTATATCCTGATCCTTCCGGGCTTCGGAATGGTCAGCCAGATCGTCGCGACGTTCAGCCGCAAGCCGGTCTTCGGATATCTCGGAATGGCCTATGCGATGGTGGCGATCGGCGTCGTCGGCTTCGTCGTCTGGGCGCACCACATGTTCACGACCGGAATGAACGTGAACGAGAAGATGTATTTCACCGCCGCGACGATGGTCATCGCCGTCCCGACGGGCGTGAAGATCTTCTCCTGGATCGCGACCATGTGGGGCGGATCAATCAGCTTCGAGACGCCGATGCTGTGGGCGATCGGCTTCATCTTCCTTTTCACCGTGGGTGGCGTGACCGGCGTCGTTCTCGCGAACGGCGGCGTCGATAATTACATGCACGACACCTACTACGTGGTCGCCCATTTCCACTATGTGCTCAGCCTCGGAGCGGTCTTCGCGATCTTCGGCGGCTTCTATTACTGGCTGCCCAAGATGAGCGGCCGGATGTACAATGAGGCCCTGGGGAAGATTCACTTCTTCCTGATGTTCATCGGCGTGAACATGGTGTTCTTCCCGATGCATTTCCTCGGCCTCGACGGAATGCCCAGGCGCATTCCGGACTACACGCCCGCCTTCGCTTACTGGAACAAGATCTCGACCATCGGCTACATGATCACAGCCGCCGGCGTCGCGGTCTTCTTCCTCAACCTCATCTACACATTCACGATGGGCAAGAAGGCGCCGAACAATCCATGGGGTGAGGGTGCAACCACGCTCGAGTGGACGCTCTCGAGCCCGCCGCCGTTCCACCAATATTCGACCCTTCCCAAGATCGACTGACAAAGCACGAGCCAATGACCAGCAGCGCAATTGATCGGGAAGCCGCCGGCCTTCCCGCCGACTGGCGCGACATCCTCGCGCTGACCAAGCCGCGCGTGATGAGCCTCGTGGTTTTCACAGGGCTGTGCGGATTGCTGGCCGCACCCGCGCTTCCGCCGCTGGCGCTGGGGTTCACCGCGATCCTTTGCATTGCGCTTGGAGCGGGCGCCTGCGGCGCGCTCAACCAATGGTATGAAGCGGACATTGACGCGAAGATGCGCCGCACCGCCAAGCGGCCGCTGCCCGCCGGACGGATGGACCGCCAGTCGGCGCTGCATTTTGGCGTTGGCCTGGGCACTTTCTCGGTGATCCTGATGGGCCTTGCGACGAACTGGCTCGCGGCGCTGCTGCTGCTTATCTCGATCCTCTTTTACGTGATCGTCTACACGGTGTGGCTGAAGCCGAGGACGGCGCAGAATATCGTCATTGGCGGCGCGGCCGGGGCCTTTCCGCCGCTCATCGGATGGGTCGCTGCGACCGGCAACGTCGCTCTGCTTCCAGTGTTGCTGTTTGCGATCATCTTCCTTTGGACCCCGCCGCATTTCTGGGCGCTGTCGTTGTTCGTCCGATCGGATTACGCTGCCGCGGGAATCCCGATGCTTCCGGTCGTCGCGGGCATCGAGAACACGCGGAAGCAGATTTTCCTCTACAGCCTTCCGATGGCGGCATCGGCCGTTGCGCCCTGGCCCCTTGGATTGGCCGGACCGATCTATGGCGTCGCCGCATCGGTACTGAGCATCGCCTTCGTCGCGCTCTCTTCGGCGGTCCTCGCCAATCGGGTAACGGAACCGAAGCAGATGGCTCCGGAAAAGCGGCTCTTCGCTTTCTCGGTCTTCTACTTGTTCGCCTTGTTCGCGGCTTTGGTCGCGGATCGGTGGATCCCATGGTGAATCTGGAAGACGAAGTCGTTCGCCGTCAGCGCGAACGGGCAAAGATCCTCGCGTGGCTGCTGGGCGCCTTCGTCATCCTCTTGTTCTTCATCACGATCGCCAAGACGGGCATCAACTGGTGACCGCGGTCGCCCAGAAGAACACGCGCACGGCGCTTTGGATGGCGCTGCTGGTCGCTTTCATGGTCGGTCTCGCCTTCGCTTCGGTGCCGCTCTACCGCATGTTCTGTGAGCTGACGGGTTTCGACGGCACCCCGCGCCGAGCCGAGAAGGCGCCCGGTGCGGTCGCCGGACAGATCGGGGTGCGTTTCGATGCCAATGTTCATCCGGGCCTGCCGTGGCGGTTCGAGCCAGAACAGGAAACGGTCGAAGTGGCTCCTGGCGCGCAGACCAAGATCTTTTACCGCGCGCAGAATCTCACGGCACGGACCATCACCGGGCAGGCTGCCTTCAACGTCACGCCCGACCAGGTCGGCAAATATTTCAACAAGATCCAGTGCTTCTGCTTCACCGAACAGACGTTGAAGCCGGGTCAGACTGTCGACATGCCCGTGGTGTTCTTCGTCGATCCCAAGATCCTCAATGACGACGACACGAAGGACGTGCACGAGATCACCTTGAGCTACACATTTTACCCTGTGGAAAGTGGCGCGACGGGCCGCTAGAGCCGGCAAGCGCTAAGAGACGAGGAAAGCTTCACGAATGGCCGCTTCGAAGAACCATGATTACCATCTGGTAGAGCCCGATCCGTGGCCGATCATCGGCGCTTTCTGCGGCCTGGCCTTGTTCAGCGGCCTCGTCATGTGGTGGCACGAGAATCCGTACGGGAAGATCGTATTCGCGCTCGGCGTCTTCGGCGTGCTCATCACCATGTACAATTGGTGGTCGAACACGATCCGCGAAGCGCACACGGGCTATCATACGCCGGTGGTGCAGCTGCATCTGCGCTACGGGATGATCCTTTTCATCGCGTCCGAGGTGATGTTCTTCCTCGCCTGGTTCTGGGCCTTCTTCGACAGCTCGCTCTTCCCGTCCGCGGTGGACGCGGTTGGAAGCCAGTGGCCGCCCAAGGGCATCGAAGTGCTGAACCCCTGGGGCTTCCCGCTGCTCAACACCCTGATCCTGCTCTGTTCGGGAACGACGGTCACCTGGGCGCACCATTCACTGATCCATGGCGACCGCGAAGGATTGAAGCTCGGCCTGTGGCTGACGATCCTGCTCGGCCTCACCTTCACCAGTGTCCAGGCCTGGGAATATGCCCACGCGCCCTTCGCCTTCAAAGGCAACATCTACGGCGCGACCTTCTTCATGGCGACCGGCTTCCATGGCTTCCACGTGATCGTCGGAACCATCTTCCTCAGCGTCTGCCTGCTCCGCGCTTACAAGGGCGACTTCACTCCGAAGCAGCATTTCGGCTTCGAGGCGGCCGCCTGGTACTGGCATTTCGTCGACGTCGTATGGCTGTTCCTCTTCACCTCCATCTATGTCTGGGGCGGCTGGGGCGCGCCGCACGCGGGCTGACGGGTAGCGGCCAGTGCGCAACTCACTGGCTGCGGCAATGGCCGGCAAATGCCCTCGCTGCGGCCAGCGGACACTGTTCGCCGGCTGGGTGAAGTTCGCGCCGCGTTGCGGCCATTGCGGCCTCAACTTCGACAACTTCAACGTCGGTGACGGTCCGGCGGCTTTCCTGATCCTGATCGTTGGAGCGATCGTAACTGCTGGCGCAATTGGGCTCGAGCTTTCGGCCGAGCCGCCCATCTGGGTTCACCTGATCTGGATTCCGGTCGTTGCGGTGATGACGATCCTCGGACTGCGATTCGCCAAGGCATGGCTGCTCGGCCAGGAATATCGTCACCGGGCGCGCGAAGGCAGGATCGCCGAATGATCCGGCGCGTGCCCGTTATCGCGACCATTGTCGTCGCGGCGGCTGTCGCGGCGATGATTTCACTCGGCATTTGGCAGCTACACCGGGCGAAATGGAAAGAAGGGTTGCTCGCGCGCTACGAACGAGCCGAGAAGCTGCCGCCGATCGTCTGGCCGACGGTTCCGCTGAAGAACGCCGATCTCCCCTTGTTCAGGCACGCCACCGGCATGTGCCTCAGGCCTGTCGGCAAGCGGACTGCGGGGGGTGAGAGCCTCGGCGGCGAAGCTGGCTATGTCCAGATCGTCGACTGCATGACCGGTGCAGAGGGCCCAGGGATGAGCGTGGTGATCGGCTGGTCGAAGGATCCGAACGCCAGGTTCAATTGGGCAGGAGGTCCGGTCAGCGGGATCATCGCCCCGGATCGGCGGACGGGAATGCGACTCGTGGCTGCAACGGCCGCGCCCGGCCTCCAGCCCAGCGCTCCCCCGTCGATCGAGCAAATTCCCAACAACCATCGGTCCTATGCCGTGCAGTGGTTCGCCTTCGCGGGAATAGCGCTCGTCATCTATGCACTTGCGCTTCGCAAGCAGCTTCGTGAAGAGCGACGCGAACCATGAGCGCGAAGCTTCATCGACTGCCGAATCGGCTGACCCTTGCGGTCGATCCGCTTCCGGGAGCCGAGTCTGCGGTGGTCGGGCTCTATGCGATGGTCGGATCGCGGTCCGAACCGGATCATCTGTCCGGCCTCGCTCACCTGGTCGAACATATGGTCTTCAAAGGCGCGGGCAGCCGCGACGCGCGCGCGATCGCGGAAGCGATCGAGGATGTCGGCGGAGTGCTGAACGCCTGGACGGCCCGCGACCAGACGGTTTTCCATGGCCGCACGCTCGCCAAGGACGCGACCTTGCTTTGCGAGCTGATTGCCGACCTGGTGCGCGCGCCGCACATGGATGTGGATAATCTTGAGCGCGAGAAGACGGTGATACTTTCCGAGCTGGGGGAAGTTGTCGATTCGCCCGACGACCTCGTTCACGAACATCTCTTCGAAGCCGCATTTTCCGGTCAGCCGCTCGGCCGGTCCATCCTCGGCCGCGAGGAAACATTGTGCGCCGCGACGAGCCGGGATTGCCTGGCCTGGATCAAGGATGAATTGGTCCCTTCGCGGCTGGTGCTCGCGGCGAGCGGCAAGGTCGATGAAGACGAAATGCTGAAGCTCGCCGAGCGGCTGTTCGGGGACATGGAGGATTGGCCGGGCGTGCCGATCGGACGCGCAGAATTTATCGGTGGAGTTCGCAACGACCGCCGCGAGTTCGAGCAGGCCCATTGGTGCCTCGGTCTTCCAGGGGTGCCGGCCGGCCATCCGCAAATGCATTCGCTGTCGATCTTTACGCAGGCGTTGGGCGGCGGAATGTCGTCGCGCCTGTTCCAGGAGCTGCGCGAGGAGCGCGGCCTCGCTTATTCGATCGGTGCCTGGCAGCAGGCCTTCGCCGACACCGGGATCGTGACGATCAGCTGCGCGGCGGATCGCACGAGGGCCGTGGAGTCGATGCATCTCGCGCGGGAAGTCGTCGCACAGGCGATCGACAATCTCGACGAGACCGAAGTGCGCCGGGCGCGCGCCCAGCTCGAAGCGGGTCTGTTGATGTCGCTGGAGACGCCGCAGGGCCGCGCCGATCACATGGCGCGATCGATCGAAGTGTTCGGCCGCATCCTTGAGGTTGAGGAGTTGCTCGACCAGCTCCGCGCCGTCGATGCCGAGGCGGCACGGAACGCCGGCTCCATGTTGATCGACGGCCGTGCGGCAGTGGCTTCCGTTGGCACCCAGCTCGCCATGGCGGCGTGACCGACCTCACGACGCTCATTGCCGAGCCCTGGGACGACTGGGGATTGCTGGACTCGGGGAGCGGGCAGAAGCTCGAGCGCTATGGCAAATTCAAGGTCGTCCGCCCCGAGCCGCAGGCGATGTGGCCCCCTTCAAGCCAGGACTGGGACGCTGATGCGACGTTCGTACCCGGGTCGGACGAGGAAGGCGGCGGCCGCTGGGTCGAGCATCGCCCGGTGCCGAAGCATTGGCAGCTTTCGCGAGGCGCGGTTCGCTTCGACGCTTCGCTGACCCCTTTCCGGCATCTCGGCTTTTTCCCCGACATGGCGCCGCAATGGGACTGGATGCGTGAGCGTTCGTCCGATGGGGATGTCCTCAACCTGTTCGGATATACCGGGGTCGGAACGCTTCTGCTGAGTGAGGCGGGCGCTCGATTGGTCCACGTCGACGCATCGAAGAGATCGGTCGAACAGGGCAAGGAAAATGCGCGCCTTTCGGGGCTGGAAGACCGGCCGATCCGCTGGATCGTCGACGATGCGAGCAAGTTCACGGCTCGCGAGGTCCGGCGGGGGCGCCGCTATGACGGCATCATCCTCGATCCCCCGAAATTCGGCCGCGGTCCCGAGGGCGAGGTCTGGCGACTTGAAGAAGGTCTGGCTCCGCTGCTCGCCGATTGCCGCAAGGTGCTCGACAAGGACAGCCGCTTCCTGGTCTTGACGGCCTATGCGGTGCGCATGTCCGCATTGGCGATCGGGGAATTGGTCGAGCAGACCTTCGGCGATCTCGGCGGGACTGTAGAGATGGGCGAGATGGCGGTCCGCGAGGAAGCGCGAGGTCTGCTGTTGCCGACCGCGATATTTGCGAGATGGTCTAGGTCCTAGCCGCCCGGATCGCGGCTGCCGTGACGAACGGTGCGCCCGCGACCAGGACCAGCGTCGCTGCCGCTTCGAGGAGAAGAGCGTCCGCTGCACCAAAGATGAGCAAAGGGACGGCCAGCGGAAGAAGCAGCAAGCCGGCAAGCGAACCCGCGCGCGGCAGGCCGGCGGTCACGGCCGCGACGGCAACGGCAAGCGCGGCCAGGCCCGGGGTACCAATCGCCAGCGCGAGCTCGCTCCGGACCAGCGACGCCGAGTCCATCGCCAGGAGCGCCGATCCGGGTACGGCCGCGATCAGGAGCAGGGGTGCGAAGGTCAGCCAATGCGCGAAGATCTTGGCAGCCGCGACGGCCTCTTCGGCAACGCCGCGAAGCGAGAGCTGGTCGAGCACGCCGTCGCTGCGATCGGGCTCGATCAGCCGCTCGATCGGCAGAAGCGCGGCAGTCAGAGCAGCAATCCACAGGACCCCCGGCCCAATTTGCGCGAGCAGCCGCGCATCGGGGCCGATGGCGAACGGGACCAACGTTGCGACGAGCAGGAAGAAGGCGAGCGGCAACCAGGCCGAGCCGGTGAACCCGCGGCGGACGTCGCGGAGGATCAGCAAGCCGATCATCGGCCGAGTTCCAGGGTTCGCCAATCGCCGGCGAGAGGCAGGTGCGACGCGGCAACGACTGCGCCGCCGGCCAGCCGGTGCTTTTCGATGAGCTGATCGAGCCGTGCCGATCCGTCGTGATCGAGGCCATTCAGCGGTTCGTCGAGCAGCCACAACGGTGCCCCGGATCCGATCACGCGGGCCAAGGTTGCGCGCTTCGCCTGGCCGGACGAAAGCAGGCGGACGGGTACGTCGCCGAGCTGCGACAGGCCCATCGCATCCAGCGATTGGCTCGACGCTCCCCAGAAGCGGAGCGCTCGGCCAAGGGGCAGCTCGCGGTCGAGCGCGAGCTGGTCGTCGGCCAGGGCCAGGCGAGACCGTTCAACCTTGCCGCGTTCGGCGTGAAGCAATCCGGCCGCGAGGCGAATCAAGCTCGATTTCCCGCTTCCGTTCGGACCGGCAATGTGCAGCGCATCCCCCGGATCAATCTCGAGATCGAGCGCCTCGAACAGCATCCGGCCGCCGCGTCGGAGCGACACCTGTTCGAACCGCAGGAGCTGACTCACGCGAGGCCGTCCTCGATCGCGTGCATGTCCTCGTCGCTGAGGCCGAAATGGTGGCCGACTTCGTGCACCAGGACATGCGCGACGAGATGCTCGAGCGTGTCTGTCCCGCCGGCCCATTCGTCGAGTATCGGACGGCGGAACAGGCGGATCGTCTCGGGAAGTGTGCCCGATTGATCGACGCTCCGTTCGGTCAGCGGAATGCCGTCGTAGATCCCGCTCAGTTCGAAGGGATCGTCGATCCCTATCGTCTTGAGCGTTTCCTCATCGGCGAAGTCCTCGACCAGCAGGACGACCTCACTGAGGCTGTTGGCGAAAGGCTCGGGCAGGGACTGCATCGCCTGGCGCGCGATCGCCTCGATTTCGTCTGCCGAAGGTGGAGGCCCGAACCGCCGCATCTGCGCCGCATAGGGTGTGGAACAGCCGCGCGGCAAGGTTGCCCAGTTGCGAAGCCTTGCCTACATGGGCGCCCTTCCTGGCATGCGGAGCGGTGGCCGAGTGGTCGAAGGCGCTCGCCTGGAAAGTGAGTATACGGCAAAACCGTATCGAGGGTTCGAATCCCTCCCGCTCCGCCAGCATCTGTTCAGGCCTGGGTTGGCATTCCAGCCAAGAGGTGATGCGATGATCGACCGCAGGACAATGATCGGCGTAACCGGAGCTGCCGCTGCCGGGCTGCTTCTTTTTGGCCAGCCGGGTCGCGCGATCAGCCTGCGCTTCAAGGTCGAGCACACGCCCGCCGAATGGCTGAAGATTCTGGGCCCGCAGCGTTACGCGATCCTTCGCGAGGCCGGGACCGAACGGGCCTTCACCAGCCCTCTCAACAATGAACATCGCCGAGGCACATTCCTGTGCGCGGGTTGCGATCTTCCCTTGTTCAGCTCGGCGACAAAGTTCGACAGCGGTACGGGCTGGCCGAGCTTCTGGAAGCCGCTTCGCAACGCCGTTGTGACGCGGCCCGATCACTCGCTTGGGATGGTGCGGGACGAGGTGCTGTGCGCGCGCTGCGGCGGACATCTCGGCCACGTATTCGACGACGGACCAAAGCCGACAGGACTGCGCTATTGCATGAACGGCCTGGCGCTGAAATTCGCGCCGACGGCCTAGGCCACGATCCGCAGCTTCCCGCGCTTGCCCGGGGCAGCATAGCAAACCACTCCGAGCTCTTGTTGAAGCCGCTCGAGCTCGCGCGCCTTGGCTTCTTTCGCCGCGTCGGCGTAGCGACGCTCGCATTCGGCTTCTTCTTCGGTTTGATCGCGAAGGTAGGAGACGGTGATCCGGTGACCGAAGACGTCATCGCCGCGAAGTCTCAACTCGGCTTCGGATTCTTGCGGCAGGCTGTCGCGAAGTTCGGTCAGTTTCTCGATCAGGGCGTCGAGGGACGAATGATCCTCGACGTCGACAATTTCTTTGATCCGCCTACTCATTCGTGACCCTCCCCGGCCTCCGGGGCGTTAATTACTGCGCACGCGATTCCACGTGCAATCTCGAATGTGGGATTATCCCCAGAGAAGTTTCCGGGTTGTGAATAGTTTGGAAATCCGAGGTGCAGGAATGACGTCAGAACTGCCGGTCAGGCTCCGCGCCGGGAATCTACTGTTGGAGCTAAGTCCTTCAATCGGTGGGAGCATTTCGGCGTTCGAACGATTTGAGGGCGAGCAGCCGATACCGATATTGCGCCGCTGCAACAGGCCGCTTCAAAACGTCCTGGCAGCCGCGAGTTTTCCACTGGTGCCCTTCGTAAACCGCATCCGCGGCGGCGAATTTCGCTTTCGCGGCCGGGACGTCCGCCTGGCCCCGAACATGGCCGACGACCCGAGTCCGCTCCACGGACAGGGCTGGCTCAATCGCTGGCGAATGGATCACGAAACAGAACGATCCGCGAAACTTAGCTTTCATCATGAAGCGGGCGAATGGCCATGGGATTATGAGGCACGGCAAGAGATTTCGCTCGATGCTCGGGGACTTTCGATCGGCCTTAGCTGTCACAACCGTTCGGGCGAGCCGATGCCTTGCGGGCTCGGGCTGCACCCATATTTTCCCTGCGGGCCGCAAACGCGGATCGACACCCAAGTGAGCGTTGCCTGGACGATCGATGACCGCGTGCTTCCGGTTGATAAGGTGCCGGCGGAAGGGCGCTACGATCTCCGCGACCGGCTGGTCTGCGGCCAGGGCCTCGACCATGGATTTGGCGGTTGGAACGGAGCGGCGATGCTGAGCGATCCCGGCTGGACGCATGAAATCCGGCTTTCCTCGCCGACCGCCAAATTCTTTCAGCTCTTTTCACCGGAAGAAGGTGAAATCTTCGTCGCCGAGCCGGTGACTCACGCCAACGCCGCGCTAAATGCGCCGGAAGAACAATGGCCTGAGCTTGGAATGCGCGTCCTCGACCCCGGCGAAGAGATGCGCCTCGACGCGCGATTCGAAGTGATTCCAACCTGAAGGCCTGGCGGAGACGGAGGGATTCGAACCCTCGGTACGGGAATTCCCCGTACGGCGGTTTAGCAAACCGCTGGTTTCAGCCACTCACCCACGTCTCCGGAAGCGGCATCGCAAGAGCCGCGGCCTATATAGGGCAGATTTCCGGGCATCAACCTGACTGGAGTCGTGGTCCGGGCTTCGCAGACAGGCGCGCCGCCTCCTTTTGGTGAATCGACCGCCAACCACCTTCATTCAGCCACTGATTAATCGTTAAGTGTCAGTCTTATGGCTGGACGTGGAGGCCCGATGCAGGCGGAGTGGACGCCGTCTCCATCGACAGGAGCTTGATCGCGTTAAGCCGCGGTGCAGCTCGGCACGCGTCTGTGTGAAGCGTCATGAGCGAGACCAAGATGAAACATTCGAAACTCGATACCAACGGTTATCATGACCGGAGCGCGCGCGTGTCCGTGAATTGCGACGCCGTGCTGACCGAAGCGGACGGCTGCGAGCTCGACGTCGTCATCATCGACGTGTCGCGCGACGGCTTCCGCTTGCAGTCACGATCGGAGCTGGAGATCGGCTCTGAAGTCTCTCTGCGCGTCGCGAAGCTCGATCCGGTGCGGGCCCTCATTCGCTGGACCTGCGGACACGAGGCCGGCGGAGTCTTCCTCGATCCGGTGGCGCTTTAAACCCTGAGCGCGGCCGCGGCTTCCGCCTCGCGCTTCAAGTTGCGGGCGAGCTGGCTCATTCCATTGAGATACTGCGGCGGGATGTGGATGTCGCGATAGTCGAGCTGCGCCGCGGCGCGCAGGGTCCACATCGGGTCGATCAGGTGCGGCCGGGCCAGCGCGACCAGATCCGCACGGCCGGCGGCAAGGATCGAATTGGCATGATCGGGCTCGTAGATGTTGCCGACCGCCATGGTTGCCAGCCTCCCCTCGTTGCGGATCCTGTCCGAAAACGGCGTCTGGAACATTCGGCCATAGACCGGCTGCTGCTCGGCCCAGGTCTGTCCTGCCGAGACGTCGATCAGGTCCGCGCCCTCGCGCGCGAACGCCTCGCCGATTTCGACGGCGTCTTTCGGAGTGATTCCGTTTTCGCCCGCCCAGTCTGTCGCCGAAATTCGAACCGACATCGGGCGGTCGGACGGCCAGGCGGCGCGCATTGCAGCGAACACTTCGAGCGGATAGCGCAACCGGTTCTCCAAAGAGCCGCCATATTCGTCGGTGCGATTGTTCTGCAGGGGCGTGATGAAGCTGGACAGCAGATATCCGTGTGCGGCGTGCAACTCGACCATGTCGAAACCGCATTCGATCCCCATTCGCACGGCTGCGACGAACTGGTCTCGTACGATATCCATATCGGCGCGGGTCATTGGGCGCGGTACCTGATTGACCGGCGACCAGGCCACGTCGCCGGCCGACATCACGGGCCAATTGCCCTCGTCGAGCGGAACGTCATTCCCTTCCCAGCCGAGCCGCGTCGATCCTTTGGCGCCCGAGTGTCCGAGCTGGAGGCAAATCTTCGCGGTTGAGTTGGCGTGGACGAAATCCACGATCCGCTTCCACGCGGCGACGTGCTCGTCGTTCCACATGCCGGTGCAGCCGGGACTGATCCGGCCTTCCGGCGACACGCATGTCATCTCGGTGAAAAGGAGACCCGCTCCGCCGAGCGCGCGCTCGCCGAGATGGACGAGATGGAAGTCGTTGGGAACTCCGTCGACGGCCGAATACATGGCCATCGGCGAGACGGTGATGCGGTTGGCGACCTCCATCTCGCGCATTTTGAACGGTGCGAACATCGGCGGCGCCGTCTTGTTCGATTTTCCATCCGTCGCGCGTTTCCAGAACCATCGCTCCACGCCCTCCAGCCATTCGCGGTCGCGAAGGCGAAGATTTTCATGGCTGATGCGCTGGCTTCGAGTGAGCAGCGAATATGCGAATTGCAGCGGTTCGAAATGGAGATAGCGCTCGAGCGTCTCGAACCACTCGGTGGAATTGCGCGCGCTGTTCTGAAGTTTGAGCACTTCGAGGTTCCGCTCGGCGACATATTCATCCATCGCCGCTTCCAGGCTGAGGCCAGGCCGGTTGAGCACATCGGCGAGTTTGATCGCGTCTTCGAGCGCGAGCTTGGTACCGGACCCGATCGAAAAATGCGCCGTGTGCGCGGCGTCGCCGAGGAGGATGACGTTGCCGCTCGACCAGCGATCGCATTTGATGCGCCGGAAATTCAGCCAGGCAGCCGAGCCAACGAGATGCGAAGCGTTCGACTGAAGCGAATGGCCGTCGAGATATTTGGCGAACAGATTCTCGCAGGCCGCGATGCTTTCCGCCTGCTCCATTGTGTCGAATCCGTATCGCCGCCACGTCTCTTCCGAACATTCGACGATGAAGGTCGAACAATCCGGGGCGAACCGATAGGCATGTGCCCAGATCCAGCCGTGCTCCGTCTCTTCGAACGCGAAGGTGAAAGCGTCGAAAACCTTGGACGTACCCAGCCACACGAACTTGTTCTTGCGAACGTCGATGTCGACTCCGAATGCCTCGGGGTTCGCGTCGCGGAAGCGCGAGTTGGCGCCATCCGAAGCGATAACGAGATCATAGTCCCGCCATTTGGGGTCGGTGGGGTCGCATTCTGCGTTGAATTGCAAGGTGACTCCGAGCTCGCGCGCGCGGTCCTGCAGGATTTCGAGCAGCCGCTTGCGGCCGATTCCGATGAAGCCATGACCGGACGACGTGATGCATTCGCCGCGGATATGGACGTCGATATCGTCCCAATGAGCGAATTCGGACGCGATGACCTCTGCGGACTTGGGATCGTTCGCCTGAAGGTTCTCGACGGTCTGGTCCGAAAAGACGACGCCCCAGCCGAACGTCACGCCCGGTGCGTTGCGCTCGAAGATTTCGATTTCGTGAGCCGGGTCGCGCAGCTTCATCGAGATTGCGAAATAGAGTCCCGCGGGACCGGCGCCGATGCAGGCGACCTTCACCGCTCTTCAGCCCGAATGGCCCGGAAGCTATGCACGCGCACGTGCGTCCCCGTCATGAGACGGGGCGGGTTCGGCGCGGAACGGCGGCAGCGCATGCAGCCAACATGGCACAGCAAAGTGTCCCCAGGACAGCGGAATGTCGGCCAGGGTGGAAAGCGGGCGCGTCATCAGGCATTCTTGCGGCAAGGCGAATCAGGAGGCGGAGATGACCGGCATCCTAGATAAGTTCCACGTTGAGCACAGCATCCACGGTACCGGCACCAGGGTGATGGCGCGATCGCTTCAACTCACGAGTGATTGCATTGAGGACGACGACATCGATACCGCGATCCAGATGCTCAAAGACGACCTTGATGCCTGCGCCAGGGAAATGAAGCGGCTCGTCGCGGTCAATCGCCGAGGCTCGTTGTTCCAGGGCTGGCCTTCGGCCAAGGATGATATCGTCACCTAGGCCAGAGGCCGCAGGTTTGGATTAGTCGTTCTTCAGGTGTTCGAGTCCCCGTGAGCCGCTCTTCATCGACGGGTTGGCCGCGATGGTTTTGACCTTCGCCTTCTTCGGCTTGCGGGCTTCCTTGTTCGATCTCATCTGACCCTTCGCCATGTCTCTCTCCTGCCCGGCGCAAAGCCGATCTAATAGCCCGTCACGCGACGTCCGCAATGGCCCGAGACGGGGATCAGATGCGCGAGTCGACGCCCCGGATGAATGCGCCGACCAGCGTGTTGAACTCGTCCGGCTTCTCGAAGTTCGTGATGTGGCCCGCATGTTCGATCAGATCGAATCGCGCACCGGGGATGAGATGGGCCAGCTCGCGCGATAGTGCGGGCGGAGTGATTTTGTCCTCGGCACCGCACAGGACGAGCGTCGGCACCCGAATGTCGCCGGCGCGCTCGCTTTGGTCGGCGAGCCACACGGCCTTCGCTCCAATGAGATAGGCGGCAGGCGCGATTCCAGCCATCGTATCGACGACCTCGCGGCGGATGATCGGAACTGCGGGTTGCGCGAGCAGCACATCCACCCGCGACTCTGCCATGAAACGAAGGGTGCCCGTTTCCAGGGCCGCCTTCGAACGCTCAAGAATTGCTGCGCCGTCGGGATGCTTCGCAAACGAATCCGCGAGCGTCAGCGACACACAGCGGTCCGGTTCGGCCGCGTACATCGCGATCGCGACGACCCCGCCAAGCGACAGCCCGCAGATGTGCGCACGTTCGACGCCGAGCTCGCCCATCGCCGACAAGATGGCCGCGGCGTAATCGTCGCGAGTGGTCCCTTCGGGGGCCTGATCGCTGTCGCCATAACCGGGATAGTCGAAGGCGATGGCGCGGCGCTCGCTGGCGAATCGGTCGAGCTGCGGCCGCCAAACCGATTTGTCCGAACCGACGCCGTGCAGAAAGACGATCGGCATTGTATCGCCGCCGCCGGCCTCGGCGAAACCGATCGAATAACCCGCGCTCGTCCGTACCCGGCCCATGGCCTTTATTGTGGCAGCGCGACCGTGCGCGCGCTAGCCTCGCCGACATGGCGCGGATGACGGTCAACGGCGAGGGTGTGGAATATCGGCTCGATCCCGACACGCCGCTGCTTTGGGCCTTGCGCGACGCATCGAATCTCACCGGCACCAAATATGGCTGCGACAGCCGCGACTGCGGGGCGTGCACCGTCATCATCGACGGCCGCGCGGTAACGAGCTGCAGTGTCGCACTGCGCGAACTCGAAGGCGCGACGATCATTACGATCGAAGGCCTGTCATCGGACGGTTCGCATCCCGTCCAGCAAGCCTGGATCGCCGAGCAGGTGACGATGTGCGGTTATTGCGAGCCGGGCTTTATAATGGCGATCGCGGCGCTGCTGCAGGCGAACCCCGCCCCGGACGAGGCGGCGATCGCAGCGCTTCCCAATATCTGCCGTTGCGGTGCCTACCCCCGCATCCGCAAGGCGATCGCGCGGGCCTCCGCTTCGGGCCCGGGCCCGACGAATCCTGTACCGGAGCCGAAACAGTCATTCAGCAGTACTTCATCGGCCGAGGAGCATTCGCAAAGCCAAGATTTGTGATGAGGGAACTGAGTCATGCGTAAGATTTTGGCTTTCATGCTTCTTGCCGGGGCGGCTGCTCCGGCACTTGCCGCCGGCGATCCGGGAGACCGTCACGGCCATTGGTCGCGCTCCGACAGCTCGGAATCGCAGGACTCGCACCAGCAGTCGCAGTCCGACCACCACGAGCGTTCGAACAACTCGGAGCGCCCGCACTTCAACGTCGAGCGAGCTCAGCCGCCGGTCAACGTCGAGCGTTCTCAGGAGCGGGTGCACATTGATCGCAACAATGGTGAGCGCCTCCGGATGGGTCAGGCTGAGAATGGGAGCGTCCAGGCGGAGCTCCAGGCAGACCAGCAGCGCGAGCTGCAGGCCCGCGAACGGTTCCGCGGTCCGAAGATCGTGACGCCGGAGGGTTCCGACGGTGAGCGCCTGCGTCAGTCGGACCGGCAGCTGCCGCGAGTGCTGCAGACCCGCACTCCGATCGTCAGCAACATTCCGCGCGAGGGCACCCAGCCGCCGCTCCGGACGCAGCATAGCGTTCGGCACGACACGCACTGGACGACCGAATGGCGCAATGACCGCAGGTACGATTGGCGCCACTGGCGCGATCGGCACCGGTCGAGCTTCCACCTCGGCTTCTACTACGACCCGTTCGGCTGGAACTACCGGCGCTATTCGATCGGTTGGAGGCTTTGGCCGAGCTATTACAGCAGCAGCTTCTGGATCAACGATCCGTGGCAGTACCGTCTGCCGTATGCACCGCCGGGTTACCGGTGGATCCGCTATTACGACGACGCGATTCTCGTCGACACGTTCAGCGGCGAAGTTGTCGACGTGCTCTACAACTTCTTCTGGTAAGTCGACCGGATCATCAAGGGCGCTGCGGCACGCCGCGGCGCCCTTTTCTTATGCCGCGAGGGCTTCGGCGATCAGCCGACGGCTGTTGTCGATGCCGTACAGCGCGATGAAGCTGCCCATGCGCGGCCCCTGGCTCGATCCGAGAAGCGTTTCGTAAAGCGCCTGGAACCAGCCGCGCAGGCTCTCGAACGGATGCCGCTTTCCGACTTCAAACACGGCGTGCTGAATGACTTCCCCGTCAGCGTCGCCCGGGAGCTTGGCGAGTTCGGAGTCGAGGTCGCGCAACGCCTCCGCTTCCATTGCATTCGGCGTGCGGCGATTCAGCGTTGGAGCGACGAAATCGCGAGCATAATTGACGGCGAGTCCAATCAGCTCATCGAGCTCCGGTTGGGTCTCGGCTGAAGAGTCGGGTGCATAGCGCCGGACGAATTTCCACGCCGTTTCCTTGTCCGCGACGCCCGGCAGGCTGACGAGATTGAGAAGCAGCCCATAGGTCAGCGGCAGCTTGCTCTCGGGCACCTTCCCGGCATGGATGTGGTGGACCGGATTGCCGAGCTTCTGCTCGATCGGCTGGTCAGGATAATTGCCGCGGAATTGCCAATATTCGTCGACCGCGCGGGGGATCACGCCGATGTGGAGGCTCTTTGCGCGCCTCGGCTCGCGGTAGATGTAGAAGGCCAGGCTCGGCTCGCTTCCGTAGCGCAGCCATTCCTCGAGGCTGAGCCCGTTGCCCTTCGACTTCGAGATCTTCTCGCCCTTTTCATCGAGAAACATCTCATAATTGAAGCCTTCGGGCGGACGGCCGCCGAGAATTCGAGCGATCTTGCCCGACTGGACGACGCTGTCGATCAGGTCCTTGCCGGACATCTCGTAATCGACGCCAAGCGCGACCCAGCGCGCGGCCCAGTCGACCTTCCATTGCAGCTTGGCGGCGCCGGCGAACGCGGATTGCTGGATCCGGCTTCCATCCTCGTCATCGAAAGCGATGAGACCCGCCTCTGCGTCGATGACTTCGACCGGGACCTGGAGGACCCGCCCGCTCGCGGGGGAAATTGGCAATACCGGCGAATAGGTCTTGCGGCGGTCTTCGCCCAGGGTCGGAAGCATCACGCCCATGATCCCGTCCCAGGCGTGCAATACCTTGCGGATCACATCGTCGAAGCGGCCGCTGGTATAGCAATCGGTCGCCGACAGGAATTCGTAATCGAAGCCGAACCGGTCGAGGAACGACCGAAGCATCGCATTGTTGTGATGCGCGAAGCTTTCGCTATCGCCGAACGGATCGGGAATTTGCGTCAGCGGCCTGCCGAGATTGTCGGCGAGCATCTGGGCGTTGGGGATGTTGTCAGGGACCTTTCGAAGGCCGTCCATGTCGTCGCTGAAGGCGATGAGACGGGTCGGAGCACCGCCGGTCAACTCCTCATATGCCTGCCGGACGAAGGTCGTGCGCGCGACCTCGTTCCAGGTGCCGATGTGCGGCAGGCCCGACGGGCCATAGCCGGTTTCGAAGATCATCGGCTCGTTGGCGGGCTTGCCATCCGGCCAGCGCTTCAGAAGCTTGCGCGCCTCCTCGTAGGGCCAGGCCCTGCTGGCAAGCGCCGCATCTCGAAGAATGTTGTCAGACATTGCGGGCGCGTTAGCGTGCGGATGGAAACGAGGAAAGGATCGGTATGGCCTACGAGTCACGCTGCCATTGCGGCAAGGTGAGAGTGGAGGTGGACGCAGATCTTCCGGACAAGGCGGTGGTCTGTAACTGTTCGCACTGCAGCGCCAAGGGCCTGGTTCTCGCCGCGGTCCCGGGCCCCAGCGTCAGGGTCGCTAGCGGGGAGGATGTGCTCGAGACCTATCAGTTCAACCGGCACGCGATCGATCATCGCTTCTGTATCTCATGTGGGACTCAGCCCTTCTCGCAGGGCAAGGGACGCGACGGCTCCCCAATGGCAATGATCAATCTCCGCTGCGTGCCCGGGATCGATCTGGAAACCATTGAAAAGATGCCATTTGACGGCGCCAGCCTTTGATTTCGTTGCTATTTTGTTCATGGCGCTTCAAATGAGCCGGTGACTCCGCTTCGGCTCCCCGCGCTTCACGCAACCCACGCGGGGATCTGGCTGGCGAGCGGCAACGGCGAAAGCCGGGAAGCGAGCCGCGGCGAAGCCATCGCCCGAGCTGCCGAAACGCCGCACATCATTCTCAACGCACCACTTGTCGGGCAACGTCTTGGCTATCCGGAATTGTCCGGGCTCGATCTGTTGGAGCTGTTCGCTTTCATCCATCCGGCGAGGTTTGCAGTGCCGACCGTGGCTGGTCTTTGCCGGACGCTTGGGCTGGAGCCGCCAACCAGCGACTCCGAAGCTCCGGCCTCCTTTCAGGAGATCGCGGAACGGCTCTTCTCCGTGCTCGCCGATCATGGTTGGGAGGAGCGGGAAGGGGCATGGACCTCGAACGCGACTCTCCATCGCCTCGGCTGGCCCTGGGCTTCCCTGGTCGGGGCGCGACTGGAGCGGCCGAAGCGGGGCGAGCGGATGCTCTTCTCGCGGCTGAAGCAGTGGGACGAAGCGGCCGAGCGTCCGCCGCCACGCACGGTGATCGTGGACCCGGAGGACGCGAGAGCCAAGCTTGATCGCCTCACCGGCCGGATCGAGCCGCGCGAGGGTCAGAAGGCGATGGCGGAAGCCGTCACGAGAGTCTTTGCTCCGAAGCGCGCGAAGGATTCGCCGAATGTCTTGCTCGCCGAAGCCGGCACGGGGATCGGCAAGACGCTGGCCTATCTAGCGCCGGCTGCATTGTGGTCCGAGCGGGCAGGGGGAGCTGTCTGGGTTTCGACCTTCACCAAGGCGCTGCAGCGGCAACTCGACAGTGAAGGCCCGAAACTGTTCGCCGACGACGAGGAGCGCGCGCGCAAGATCGTGGTGCGCAAGGGCCGCGAAAATTACCTTTGCCTCTTGAACCTCGAAGATGCGCTTCAGGGCGCCTTCGCCGGGCGCGCGGCAATCCTCGCCCAGCTCATCGGTCGATGGGCGGCTTACACCAAGGATGGCGACATGGTCGGTGGCGACCTGCCGGGCTGGCTTCCGAGCCTGTTCCGCCGCGCCGGCTCGACCGCGCTCACCGATCGTCGAGGAGAATGCGTCTACGCCGGTTGCCCGCATTACCGACGCTGCTTCATCGAACGCGCCGAGCGGGCGAGCCGCGACGCCGATATCGTCATCGCCAACCACGCCTTGGTGATGGTCAACGCGGCGCGAGCCCGCGAGGAAGCGCCACGGCGAATCCTGTTCGATGAGGGTCATCACCTGTTCGATGCAGCCGATTCGACCTTTGCAGTGGCGTTTGGCGGCCAGGAAGCGATCGAGATGCGCCGTTGGATCGTTGGTCCGGAAGGCCGTTCACGGGGAAGGCGGCGCGGCCTTGCGGCACGGTTGATGGACGTCGCCTCGTACGATGAGGAAGGCGCCAGGGCGCTCGACGCCGCGGTCGAGGCCGCGCGATTGCTGCCGTCGGACGGGTGGCTGCAGCGGCTGGTCGAAGGTTCGGCGTTCGGGCCGATCGAGGCATTGCTCGCCGAGGTGCGAGGTACGGTTTACGCTCGCGCCAAGGCGCAGGAAGCGGGCTACGGACTGGAGACGGAGCTTGCCGAGCCCGATGGCGCGCTCGTGTCGGAAGCGGCGGCCGCGGTCCAGATCCTCGAAGCGTTGCAAAAACCCTTGGCTGCCCTGGCCCGCCGGCTGGAAGCGGTGCTTGGGGATGCTCCGGACTGGCTGGATTCGCAGGCGCGCGCGCGCGTCGAGGGCGCGATCCGTGGTCTAGCCTGGCGGCGTGAAACCCTGGCCGCCTGGATCGCCTTGCTCGCGCGAATCGGCGGCGAAGCGGATCCCGAATTCGTGGATTGGCTGGCGGTCGAGCGAATCGACGGGCGTGAGTTCGACGTCGCGATCCAGCGCCGCTGGCTGGATCCGACCAGGCCGCTCGCCTCTGCTGTGATGAGCCAGGCGGACGGCGTCCTCGTAACTTCGGCAACTTTGCGTGGGGGCGAAAGCTGG
>DATLOY010000117.1:0-5791 GCA_035536015.1 Sphingomicrobium sp. | reverse complement strand
GTGGAGATGGACATATTGCTCGTGCTCGCGCGGGAAGACGACTGCGGCTGCAAGGTAATAGAAGGTCGCGAGCAGGATCGGCGACCACAAATCGCTGAAATCGAGCGTGATGCCCTGCGACATGTTGAAGGCGTCGACCCAGGTCGCGCAGATGAGGACGAATGTGAGCAGCGCGAGCAGCGCCGTCTGCGCCTCGATCTTCTTGACGGCTTGCGCGCGGACCATCCCGGCGAACCCGCCGAGCAACTCGGTGACGGCGAGCCCCAGGATCAGGCCGTAGAAAGCGAAGAAGAAGCTGAATTTGTCCATCCCTAAGCGCCCGAGCGTAGCGACGGCGAAGCGCTCGTTCGGTCGGCTTGGATGGAACGAGCCACCCAAGCGCGTCGCCGGAGCAGCGCGAAGAGAGCGCGCAGGCCGGCCGACGGGTCAGCATGGCTGAACCCGATCGACGTCACGAAGCGACTGCCAGCAATGCTTCAGCGTCGCGAAAATGAGCCATAGTGACGACGCCCCCGACGCAGGGAAGGTAGCAGCGGCGGGGGAGGCGTGGAAGTTGCCAAAGTTGGCACTGGTACGCGCGCGCGCGAGTCAGCCCTCGAAACGCAACGAACGCAGTGACGCTGCACGCGGGCTGGGACGAAGCGGATTGGGGCGAAGCGGACTGGGCGAAGCTGCATCTGGCAGCATCAGCCACAAACGACCTCCTGTAGGACAGGGTATTCGTCGCCCTGAACTTGTTTTAGGGTCCATTTTTGGGACCGGACCATGCTCCCCGCAATGGGTGCTGAAGGAGTAGGGGATTTGGGGACATGGTATTCCGTGTCCCCAAATTCTTACCCGGCCCGAGTCTCCGCCGCTTTGGCAAGCGGGCAGGTCGCCTTCTTGTCGCCCGCAGCGACGCGGGCAGCGGCCTTCTTGGCGCAGGCCTCCTTGGCCATGTCGGTGCCGACCTGTTCCATGATCGGGCCGAGCCCTTCCATGATTTCCATCTGGGCTTTCAGGATCCCCGGATCCGTTTCCACTGCGGCGCCGCGCGCCAGATAATGCTTGCCGGTCGGAGTTTCGGCGAAGGCGATCATGTCTTTGAGCTCGGCGGCGGAGAATTCGCGTGCGTAAGCCTGCGCTGATGCTTCAGTGAGCATGGGCATGCGCTCGCGAATCTGCGGTGCCGCCAGGACGAAAACACGGTCGAAAAAGCGTTCGACCGTTGCCTGGTCTTCCGCGCTCGCTGAGGCCGAGGCAGAGTGCATCATGACGGCCCGCATCTCCTGCATGAAATCGTCGGAATTGCCGAGCGCGACATAGCGCCGGGCCAGCTCGAGCCGTTCGGCGGAAGGCTCGACAGAGGCGGTTTGCGCGGCAGCGGCGGGCGCTGGCGAGATTGGCTGTTGGGGCGCGGCCGCGATCGCGGCGGTCGAGGCAAGCGTGATGAGCAGCGAACCGGAGACGAACTTCATCCGAGAACCTTTCCGTTACGGATTGGAGCAACGGGTCGGTTGTGCGCGAGGGGTGGTTAAGGAAAGGTGCCGGGTGTCAGAGCAAAGTCTGGTGAGCCTCGATGCGACACGCCGACGCGGGCCGCGAGCGCGATGCCTGTCAGCATCGCCAGCAACGAGCCGCGGTTCATGGAAAGCACCCTTTCTCAGGTTAGGGTGCCAAAAATGCGTTACAGGAATCTAGAGCGGAAAGCCCCGTTATTGATCCAAAAACGAGCGCATTTTCCTGCTGCGTGAAGGATGCTTGAGCTTGCGCAGCGCCTTCGCCTCGATCTGGCGGATACGTTCGCGGGTGACGCTGAACTGCTGACCGACCTCTTCGAGCGTATGATCGGTGTTCATGCCGATGCCGAAGCGCATGCGCAGCACGCGTTCCTCGCGCGGGGTGAGTGACGCGAGCACGCGGGTCACCGTTTCCTTGAGGTTGGACTGGATCGCGGCGTCGACCGGGATGACCGCATTCTTGTCCTCGATGAAATCGCCGAGGTGGCTGTCTTCCTCGTCGCCGATCGGCGTCTCCAGGCTGATCGGCTCCTTGGCGATCTTCATCACCTTGCGCACTTTTTCGAGCGGCATGGAGAGGCGCTCGGCAAGCTCCTCCGGCGTGGCCTCGCGGCCCGTCTCGTGGAGGAACTGGCGGCCCGTGCGCACCAATTTGTTGATCGTTTCGATCATATGCACCGGGATTCGGATGGTGCGCGCCTGGTCGGCGATCGACCGGGTGATCGCCTGCCGGATCCACCAGGTGGCGTAGGTCGAGAATTTATATCCGCGGCGATATTCGAACTTATCGACGGCCTTCATCAGGCCGATGTTCCCTTCCTGGATCAGGTCGAGGAACTGCAGCCCCCGGTTGGTGTATTTCTTGGCGATCGAGATGACGAGGCGAAGGTTGGCCTCGACCATCTCCTTCTTGGCGATACGCGCCTCGCGCTCCGCCTTCTGCACCTGGTTGACGATCCGCCGGAACTCGCCGAGCGAGGTGCCGGTCGCCTGCGCGACCGTGGCGATGTCGCCGCGGATCCGGTCGACCGTGTCCTTCTCCGCAGTGGCGAAGGCCGCCCACTTCTTGTCCTGGTCCTTGACTCCGTCGAGCCAGTTTTCGTCCAGCTCGCGGCCCATATAACTTTCGAGGAAGGCCTTGCGCGGAACGCGGTGACGCTCGGCGAGGCGCAGCATCTGGCCGCCGAGCGCGGTCAGGCGCCGGTTATAGGCGTAGAGCTGCTCGACGAGATATTCGATCTTGCTGCCGTGGAACTGGACGCTCTCCACTTCCGCGGTCAGCTGCTCGCGCAGCTTCTGGTACTTCTTCTCGTCGGATGCAGGGAATTCCGCGCCGGCGGCGAAAGCGCCCATTCGCGCCGACTGAATCTTCGAGAATTTCTTGAAGATCGAGGTGATGTTGGCGAACTTTTCGAGCGCCTGGGGCTTCAGCGTCTCTTCCATCTGGGCGAGGCTGAGCGTGTTGTCTTCGTCGTCGTCATCGGCCGCCTGCGGCTGGGTGCGCCGCTCGACCATGTCCTCGTCGTCTTCGTTGGCGTCCGCCTCGGGCTCGTCGGCGACCTCTTCCTCTTCCTTGATCGAAGGGCCGGCGACCTTCTCGCTGATCTCGCCCTCGGCGCCTTCGCCGCCTTCCTCGGTCTCGTTGAGCTGTTCCGCGGTCGGACCCTTGGACAGCATCGCCTCGAGATCGAGGATCTCGCGCAGTTGCATTCGGCCTTCGTTGAGGGCGTTCGACCACGAGATGATGGCGTTGAAGGTGATCGGGCTTTCGCAAAGGCCCCAGATCATCGTGTCGCGGCCGGCCTCGATGCGCTTGGCGATCGCGATCTCGCCCTCGCGGGACAGCAGCTCCACGGCGCCCATCTCGCGCAGGTACATGCGGACCGGGTCGTCGGTACGGTCGACGGCTTCCTTCTTGACCGCAGCGGCGGGGCGGGGGCCGCCGTCGTCCAGAGGATCGACCTCGTCCTCGATCGGATTGTCGTCGTTCTTGTCTTCCTCGTCCTCGCCGCCCTCTTCGGACTCGACGACGTTGATCCCCATTTCGTTGATCGCGGACATGATGTCTTCGATCTGGTCGGTCGACATCTGGTCCTGCGGAAGGGCCTCGTTCAATTCATCGACCGTGATGTATCCGCGCTTCTTGGCGCGAGCGATGAGCTTCCTCACCGCCACGTCGTTGAGGTCGATCAAAGGGGCATCGCCCGCCTCGGCCGTTTCGATTTCCTGAGTGTCGTTTTTCGCCATCTGTTCCGCCGCTTAATCGGTGCCGGCGAGTGACGCCAGCCTGTCGTTTAACTCACGTTGCGCCCGTTTGAGACGCTGTTGTTCCTCATAGAGCTCGTCGGTCGTTTGCTGCCCGAGCCTTTCCGTTGCATCCTCTAGCGCCTTCTCGACTTCTCCCTTCGCAGCGATGATCTCGACCGCAGCAGCGAGATCGTTTCGCGCGCGCTCCGGATCGCTGTCGCGACGGGTGAAGGAAAAGCCCATTGCGGCGCGAGGGGCCTTTCCGCCCGCCGCTCCGTCAGGCGCCAATATGGTAGTTAGGCTCTCGCGATCAAGCGCGGCGCCGGAGAAGGCCGCATTGACCAGCTCGTCGCGCATTTTCGCGGTCGATTTGTCGGCGATCGGAAGCGTCGCCAGCTGCTCGCAATGGGCGGGCAATTCCTCGGGAAAATTGGTGAAGCCGAGGATTAGCGCTCGCGCGGTCTGGGCGTCGATCCCGCCGGTGGCGATGGCGCGAGCGCTCTCTCCGACCGGGGGCAGGGGAGGGGTCCAGCGCCCCGCCCTGTTGAACGGGCGGCGCTCGAACTGGGGCCGCTCGGGGCGGCGAAGCGCGTAGAAACGGTCGAGCCAGTCCTGGCGATACATGCGGCCCAGGTCCTGGTGGCCGATCGCGGACGCATTGTTGACTAGCCGTTGCTTGAGGCCCGCCCAGGCTTCCGGCGTCGTCAGCGGCTCCGCATCATGCTCGTGCCGCCACAGGCGCTCGACCAGGGGTTCCGCTTTTTCGAGCAGCGCTTCGAACGCCTCACGGCCGCCTTCATTGATCACATCGTCGGGGTCTTGCCCCTCGGGAAGCTCGACGAAGCGAAGGGTGCGCTCGGGTCCGAGCAGGGGCAAAGCGCGCATTGCCGCCCGGATGGCCGCCTTCCGGCCCGCCGCGTCGCCGTCGAAGCAGAGGATCGGCGAGGGGTCGAGGCGCCACATCCGCTCGAGCTGCGCCTCAGTCACCGCCGTGCCGTTCGGGGCGACGACTTCGGCGATTCCTCCCCGATCGAGCCCGATGACGTCCATATAGCCTTCGACGACGATCAGCCGCTTGGCCGCTCGGTTCGCCGGGCTGGCCAGATCGAGGTTGTAGAGTGTCCGCCCCTTGTCGAAGAGCGGAGTGTCCGGCGAATTCAGATATTTTGGCTCGCCTTGGCCCAGAATCCTCCCGCCGAAGCCGATGACCCGCCCGCGCGCATCGCGGATCGGGATCATCAGCCGTCCGCGGAAACGGTCGTAAGTCGCACCGCCATCGTCCGGCTTGATAAGCATTCCGGTCTCGACGAGCCGCTCCTCACCGACGCTCGAAAGCGCCTTTTTCAGTGCTGCGCGGCTGTCCGGAGCAAAACCGAAGCCGAACTTTTCGATCGCCTCTTTGTCGATGCCACGTTTCTTCAAATAGTCTCTGGCTTCGCTCCCCGCGGCACCCTGCAGTTGCTCGACGTACCATTTTTGGCAGGCGGCCATGACTTCCGTCAGCGACGCCGCAAGCTCTGCCTTCTCCCGTGCGACGGGATCGGGGGCAGGCACGTCCATCCCTGCCTTGGACGCGAGTTCCTTCACCGCGTCCATGAAGGGCATTCCGCGATGGTCGGTGAGGAAGCGGATCGCGTCGCCATGCGCCCCGCAACCAAAGCAGTGGTAGAAGCCCTTGTCGTCGTTGACCGTGAAGCTCGGCGTCTTCTCGTCGTGGAACGGGCAGCACGCTTTCCACTCCCGGCCGGCTCGAAGCAGCTTCACCGTCGGCGCGATGACGGCGCTCAGCACTGTCCGCGCGCGCAATTCGTCGAGCCAGGCGGGGGAAAGCGTCACACTTTGACCCTATGCGCGAATCACCGCGCCGCAAGCCGCGCGACAAAGTTATCCACAGACTCAGCCGCTTAAGTGATTCGCCCAATCGGCGAGGTGAAGATTCAACCCACCCCGCAGCGACCTGATTCCAAAGGATTCATTCCGCTGTGCATGTGGCGATTTATGGTTAATCTGTTGCCGTTCCGAAACAATGCGCCGCCAGAGCGCGA
>DATLOY010000116.1:0-11539 GCA_035536015.1 Sphingomicrobium sp. | reverse complement strand
GAGACGACCAGCGCACCGAGCGCGATCATCTCGCCCAGGTTGATCCAGCGGCGGCGGGCCTTCTGTTCGGAATCGCTCATCGCCCGCCAGCTTCCAGCAAGCGGCGCGGGGCTGCAAGCTCCCAACTCGCTGCAACCCGGTCGGCGACATGGCTCCAGTCGACCGACTCGCCCGCAATGTTGATCGACAGCCAGCTCGGCATGTAGGCGGGCTTAGAATAGGTTTCGGGGTCCGCCTCGAGCAACATCGCCTGCTCGTCCAGGCTGCTGACCCGGACGCATACGACCGTTTTCCCATCGCCATGATGGTTATGGCGGAACTGGGCGAACTGTTTGCCGGCCACGAAGAAGGTCGGCTGTCCGTGCGACAGTTTTTCCATCGTTTCGGGTAGCTCCAGCGCCGCCGCCCGCACTTCTTCAAGAGGTGTCTTCATCGCCTCACGAACTCGCTCAACACCTTGGGATATAAAAGATGTTCCGCCGCAAGCACGCGCTTTTCAAGGCTTTCCACCGTGTCGCCCGGCTCGATCCGGACTTCAGCCGAC
The DNA here is from genome assembly GCA_035536015.1 of Sphingomicrobium sp. Lineage (GTDB taxonomy): Bacteria > Pseudomonadota > Alphaproteobacteria > Sphingomonadales > Sphingomonadaceae > Sphingomicrobium. Next base: position 10,995 of record DATLOY010000116.1, on the reverse strand, counting down.
CCGAGAATCTCGCCGGCGTCCAGCTCTTCCGTGACCAGGTGCACCGAACAACCGCTCACAGGATCGCCGGCGGCGATTGCCCGCGAATGTGTGTCGAGCCCGCGATATTTCGGCAGCAGGGAAGGGTGGATGTTTACGATCCGACCATGCCATTCGGCGGTAAACCAGGGCGAGAGTATACGCATGAAGCCGGCGAGCGCGATCGTTCCGACTTTGTGGTCGTCGAGCATCTGGCTCAGCGCCCGGTCGAATTCCTCTCTCTCGACACCCTTGCTGTCCCAAGTCCAGGTTGGGAGCCCTGCGGCGCGAGCCCAGTCGAGTCCGGCGGCGTGGGGTTTGTTCGACGCGACCACCACGATGTCAAAACCTGCCGCCTGTTCAACGAGGGCGCGCATATTACTGCCTCGACCGGAAATCAGGACGGCAACGCGCTTGGGATCACGCATGGTGGGTCGCGGACCAGCCTTCGCCTGTAATGGTGCAGCCCCGAGGCCCGGCTTCAATCCGCCCGACTTCGAAGACCGTCTCGCCGGCACCCTCGAGTGAGGCCGTCACGGAATCGGCGTCACCCTCACCAACTATGGCGACCATTCCAATGCCGCAGATGAAGGTGCGCGCCATTTCCTCGGGCGTGATGCCTCCACCCTGCTGGAGGTACGTGAAGATCCGCGGCTTCTCCCATCGATCTGTATCTACAATCGCGTGGCAAGTTTCCGGCAGAACACGCGGAATATTCTCGAGAAGTCCGCCGCCGGTGATGTGCGCAAGACCTTTGATCCTGCCTTGCTGAACCAACGGAAGCAGTGACCGGACGTAGATTTTCGTCGGTTCGAGCAGGATCTGCGCCAGGGTATCTCCGCCGGCCCACGGAAGTGTCTCGCCGAGATTCCATCTTTTCCGCTCAATGATCTTGCGGACGAGCGAAAAACCGTTGCTGTGAACTCCGGAACTGGCGAGCCCCAGGACGAGGTCGCCCGGCGAGATCGTGCCGCCGGTCAGAACCCGATCGCGTTCGACTGCTCCGACACAAAAGCCGGCGAGGTCATAGTCGTCCACGGCATACATTCCGGGCATTTCCGCGGTCTCGCCACCGATCAGGGCGCAACCGGCCTGAAGGCATCCTTCGGCGATCGACGCGACGACGGCTGCCGCGACATCGTTGTCGAGTTTGCCGGTCGCGTAATAATCGAGGAAAAACAAAGGCTCGGCGCCTTGAACGATCAGGTCGTTGGCGCACATGGCGACCAGGTCGATGCCGACGCCCCCGTGCTGCCCGGTTTCGATCGCCAGCCTGAGCTTCGTCCCGACGCCATCGTTCGCGGCGACGAGGATCGGATCGCCGTATCCGGCCGCCTTCAGATCGAAGAAGCCGCCAAATCCGCCCAGCTCGGCGTCAGCACCCGGCCGCGAGGTCGAACGGGCCAGCGGCCCGATTGTCTTGACGAGCGCATTTCCGGCGTCGATCGATACTCCCGCGTCGGCATAAGTGAGGGGCTTCTGGCTCATCGCGAGCGGGCACTAGAGACAAGCCGCTTGGATTTCCACGCCGTTATCGCCAAAAGGCACGGCGCATGCTCCGTCGCCGCTTCGTAATCCCCGTTCTGATGCTGTTGATCGTCGCCGGAATCTCCGGTGCGCTCTATGCGCAGCTCGAAACCGCTGACCGCGGCATCCTTCCGCTCGACAGTTCCGGCACGCTCGAAATCACGGGAATCCACGTCGATGTCGGTGCTGCCGACGCCCAAACCGCGCGCTATGCGGCCTGGCGCGTTGCCCAGCGGCAAGGCTTCCGGATGCTCTGGGCGAAAATGCATAATGCTCAGCTCAACCAGGCTCCGAATCTCCCTGATTCGACGCTCGACGACATTGTCAGCTCGATCAATGTCGAGCGCGAGCAAATCGGACCGAATCGCTACATCGCCGACCTGGGCCTGCTCTTCGACCGCGCCCGCGCGGCACCCTTTCTGGGGGTCGAGGGCGGAGAGGTGCAGCGCTCCGTGCCGATGCTGCTGATCCCGATCACGATCACGGGAGGCACTCAAACCACCGTCGAACTGCGCAATCAATGGCAGCGCGCCTGGGCCCAGTTTCGCACGTCGCAGAGCCCGATCGATTATGTGAGGATCAGCGGCCTCGGCATCGACCCGATGCTCGTCAACGCATCCCAGACCGACCGGCCAGGGCGCGGCTGGTGGCGCAACATCATCGACCTTTATGGCGCCGCCGACATCCTCGTCGCCGAGGTGCAGCTGCAGCGCCTGTATCCGGGCGGACCGGCCCGAGCCCGCTTCGTCGGGCGCCACGGCCCGGACAATGAGATTGTCGGCGGGTTCACGCTAACCGCCGCGAATAGTGATGCTATCCCGGCGATGATGGCCGAGGGCGTTCGCCGGATGGACGAGTTGTTCACGACGGCGCTAGCCGCTGGCAGGCTCGAGCGCGATCCATCCCTCAACCTGCCGCCGCCGCCGATCACCGAGCTTCCACCCGAGAAACCGATCGAGAAGGCGACCAACGTCGCCAATGCCTTCCAGGTGCAGATCAGCAGCGGCGGTGACGTGAACATCTATAATTTCGCGATGGCCCACCTGAGGACACTCGGCGGAATCCAGTCGGCAACGCCGCAGCTCATCAATCCCACGGGCACGAGCTATGTCCTGGTCGCTTATCAAGGAAGTATCGCTCAACTCGCTGCCGCCCTTGGCGGGCGAGGATGGACCGTCGAGACCACTGGCGGAAACGTCGTCAAGATGAAGTCGGCTTCGGGCAAGCCTCCGCCGCTTCCGCCACCACCGGTGCCTCAGCAGCCCGCAACGCCTGCTGCACAGGCGCCCAAAACGGGCAGCCAGCAATGAAGCAGGGGCCGGACCAGATCGCGCTTCCGCTCGACTGGCCCCATACCGAAGGCGACGCCCGCTTCATCATCTCGGACGCCAACCGCGAGGCTTTCGAGCATTTCCGCAGCTGGAGCCTGTGGCCCGTCAAAGCGACCGTCCTGACTGGCCCACGGCGCTCGGGGCGCAGCCTGCTCGCGCGAAGCTTCGTGGAGCGGGTCCAGGGACGGCTCTTCGACGACGCCGAAGAGCGGGACGAGGAAGAAATCTTTCACGCCTGGAACCAGGCACAGGACACAGGCCGACCACTGGTGATGGTCGCGGACGAAGCGCCGCCTCTTTGGGCGCCGCGTTTGCCCGACTTGAAGACTCGCCTCGCCGTCACTCCGGTGATCAGGATCGAGCATCCGGACGACATGCTTTTCTCCGCGCTGATCCAGCTGTTTTTCGCCGATCGCGGGTTGCATATCCCAGCCGATGCGCTTCGCTTCATGGCCGAGCGGTTGCACCGTGATTACTGGACCGCGGAACGCGCCGTCGAAACGATCGATCGATTCGCCATTTCGGAGCGAGCCCGCCTCAGCCTCCCGACCATAAGACGGGCGCTGATCGAAGCGCGGATGATCGGCGAAGCCGCCTAGCCGCAAGTCGCGGAGAGAACGCGATTCTGCTGGTCCAGTCGGACGGTCAGTCGAGTGCGGCTGTAGTCCATCGTGATCATCGCTCCGAACGGTACCCAGCGCAGCTTGCGCGCCCGCCCGGCTGCCATCATCTGTGCGCCCAGTTCAGCGCTGGCGACCTGGCCCTTGAACGTGTCGAGCGCTCCCGATTGCTGACAGATCGATCCTTCCGGCACCTGGTCGAGGCCGACTTCCACGCCCCTTGGACCCGCGGCCGAGCAGCCCGCAGCGACGAACACACCAAGCAAGAGCCACGACTTACGCATCGACCGTCTCCTCCCTGGCGATTCGGCTCATCTTGAGCTTGCCGTTCTCGATCGCAAAGCCGAGCCGTCCCTCGACCAGGTCGAGCGCGTCCTTGCCGAACTCGTCGTAGCGCCAGCCGTTCAGGATATTGAGATCCTTGCGCACGCCCGCGGCGAGTGCCTCGAGTTCGTCGGAGCGGGCGATCAGGCGCGCGGCCACGCCGGCCTCCTTGGCGCGGATCTTCAGGAGCAGCTTCAAAAGATCGCTGACAAGCACGCCGTCCTTCGTGAGACCCGGCCTCTTGGGCTCGCGATCCGGCAATTCGTTCGGGTCGAGCGGCTTTGCGGAGTTCAGCGCCGAGATCAGCCGCGCACCGATGTCATTATTCCTCCAGCCCGCCGACAAACCGCGAATCCGCCCGAGGTCGTCCTGGTTCTTCGGCGGATGGAGGACGATTTCGTTGAGCGTGTCGTCCTTGACGATCCGCCCACGCGGCAGATTCTTCGTCCTTGCCTCGGTCTCGCGCCAGCCGGCCAGAGCCTTCAGCCGCCCGAGTACCGCCGGATTGCGACTGGGGAGCTTCAATCGCTTCCACGCCGCATCCGGCTCGAATGCGAAACTCGACGGGTCGGCGAGCCGCTCCATTTCCTCGTCCAGCCAGGCGCCACGGCCCGTTCGCTTCAGCTTCTCGACCATCCTCGGGAAGATTGTCGCCAGATGCGTGACGTCGGCGATCGCATAGTCGATCTGGCGCTTGTCCAGTGGACGGCGGCTCCAGTCGGTGAATCGCGCGCCCTTGTCGAGGCTATGCCCGAGCAAGCTCTCGATCAGGTTCGAATAGCCGATCTGCTCGCCATGCCCGAGGGCCATTGCGGCGATCTGCGTGTCGAATAGCGGGATTGGGACCTTGCCCGTCAAATTATGGATGATCTCCAGGTCTTGTCCGCCGGCGTGGAATACCTTGAGCACCTCAGCATTCTCGACGAACAGGTCGAGCAGCGGCTTCAGGTCCAGGTCGGCCTTGGGATCGACCGCGGCGGCCTCGTCGATGCTCGCTACCTGGATCAGGCAGAGATCCGGCCAATAGGTATTCTCGCGCATGAACTCGGTGTCCACGGCGATGAATGGATGCTTCGACAAGCGGTCGACCAGAGTCTTCAGTTCGTCGGATTTTGTAATCAGTGGATGAATGCGCATGAGTCTTGGTCGCGCTTTAGCGGTGCTACCGCGGGTTGACAAAAGCCTTTCCCGCATTGAAGCGCGGCGCGCGTTTTTCTCCACAATTTTCGCCTAGCGAGCCCTGGTCCTCATGCACGCCTACCGTACCCATAATTGCGCTGCTCTGCGCGCCAGCGATGTTGGCGAGACCGTTCGCCTGTCGGGCTGGATCCATCGCAAGCGCGACCATGGCCATCTGCTGTTCGTTGACCTGCGCGATCATTACGGAATTACGCAGATCGTTGCCGACACCGAATCGCCGTCATTCAAGATCCTCGATCGAATCAGGGTGGAATCGGTCGTGACAGTGGAGGGCAAGGTCGTCGCCCGCTCTCCCGAGACGGTGAACAAGAACCTTGGGACCGGTGAGATCGAAGTTCGCGCGAACGGGGTGACGGTTCAATCAGCCGCGGCCGAACTGCCGATGCCGGTATTCGGCGAACAGGATTATCCCGAGGAAATCCGACTCAAATACCGCTACCTCGACCTGCGCCGCGAGCAGGTGCATTCGAACATCATGCTTCGCGCCGCGGTGATCGCTTCGATCCGCCGGCGGATGATCGAGCAGGGGTTTACCGAATTCCAGACGCCGATCCTGACGGCGAGCTCGCCGGAGGGCGCCCGGGATTATCTCGTCCCCAGCCGCGTCCATCCCGGAAAATTCTACGCGCTCCCCCAGGCGCCGCAGATGTTCAAGCAGCTGATCATGGTCGCGGGCTTCGACCGTTACTTCCAGATCGCGCCCTGTTTCCGCGACGAAGATGCCCGCGCGGACCGCAGCCCGGGCGAATTCTACCAGCTCGACTTCGAAATGAGCTTCGTCACCCAGGACGACGTGTTCGCGGCGATCGAGCCAGTCCTGTCGGGCGTCTTCGAAGAATTTGCCAATGGCAAAACGGTGACTCTGGCGGGCGAATATCCTCGCATTCCATATAAGGAAGCACTGCTAAGATACGGAAGCGACAAGCCCGACCTTCGCAATCCGCTGCTGATTTCTGACGTTGGCGAACATTTCAAGGGTTCAGGCTTCGGCCTGTTCGCGACGATTGTCGAAAAGGGCGGCACCGTTCGTGCCGTCCCGGCCCCGGGCACGGCCGAAAAGAGCCGCAAGTTCTTCGACGACATGAACGAATGGGCGCGCGGCGAGGGCTTTGCCGGGCTCGGCTATGCAACCCGCAAAAGCGGGGAGTGGGGAGGCCCGATCGCCAAGAACCATGGCGAAGACGGCATGAGCCGCCTCGCTGACGAGATGGGCCTTGGACCGGACGACGGCATTTTCTTTGCCGCCGGGAAGGAAGAGGAAGCCGCCAGGCTCGCGGGATTTGCCCGCACCCGAGTCGCCGAGCAGCTCGACCTGCTCGAAAAGGACGCCTTCCGCTTCTGCTGGATCGTCGATTTCCCGATGTACGAATATAATGACGAGCAGAAGAAGATCGACTTCAGCCACAATCCCTTCTCGATGCCTCAGGGTGGAATGGAAGCGCTTGAGGCGAAGGATCCGCTCGATATCCTCGCCTGGCAGTATGACATCGTCTGCAACGGGGTGGAGCTGAGCTCCGGAGCGATCCGGAATCATCGCCCGGACATCATGTACAAGGCGTTCGAGATTGCCGGTTATACCAGCGAGGAGGTCGACACGAACTTCGCGGGCATGATCAATGCCTTCAAGTTCGGTGCACCGCCGCACGGCGGCTCCGCTCCAGGCATCGACCGCATCGTCATGCTGCTCGCCGATGAGCCGAACATCCGCGAAGTCATCCTCTTCCCGATGAACCAGAAGGCGGAAGACTTGATGATGAACGCGCCCTCGGAGGTCGACCCGAAACAGCTCAAGGAGCTGAACATCCGAGTGGTCGCCGACGCGGCTGTCCCAAAATCGTAAGCCTCCGTTTCCGTTGATTGCGACGCTTCGGTGGAAGCGATAAGCCTGTCTTCGCGTGCCAATCGACAAGACGCGACAGGAACGGAGCGCGGCGTTCACCGGTGACTATGACGCGGCGCTGTCGGCGCTGTGCTTGCACCTTGGCGAGCTTCAACTGCCGCAGATCGCTCATGGAAGGCGCGCCATCATCCTCTTCGAAGGGCCGGAGGGCGCGGGCAAGAAACGCGCGCTGAAGGCGCTCGCGGCGGCGTTCGATCCCTGTCACTGTGCCGTTCACTGGACTCGCCATGACCGTCGCGAATCCTCGGAAGGTCATTGGCTCGCCCGTTTCTGGAGGCAATTGCCGGGCGCCGGCGACACTTCGATCTTCTTTCGCAGCTGGTATCGCCGAGTGCTCGACGACCGGATTCTCGGTCGCCTGGACGACAAGGATCTCGCCCGCGCATTTGACGAGATCAACGAGTTCGAGGCGCAGCAGCGCGACTACGGCACCTTGATCGTCAAGCTCTACTTTGACGTTAGCGCCGAGGTTCAGGAAGCGCGGTTGAACGACCGCGCCGCCAATCCCTGGAGCCGCGTCGCTCGCGGCGGCGAGCGGATGGTTGTCGCCGATCCCGCCTATGCGAATGCTCTCAAGGACTTGCGGGTCAATTCGGATACGCGATGGTCGCCCTGGCGCATGATCGACGGCGACAATGAAGCGCAGGCGACGATTGCGGCTTTGTCGGCGATTGCGGACGCCTGGAATGAGGCCATGCCGGCCGAGCCGCCGCGTCTGGTCAGTGCTCCAAAAAGCGCGGCCTAGTCTGCCGGCGGGTAATCGATGCGCATCACTTCGTAGCTCTTCTCGCCCGAAGGCAGCCTCACAATCCTTTCATCGCCCACTCGCGCTCCAATAAGGGCGCGGGCGAGCGGCGCGCTCCATCCGATCCGCCCGGAAGTTGCGTCCGCCTCGTCGTCGCCGACAAGCGTCACGATGCGACCATTGTCGTCCTCGTCGGCCAGCTCGACCGTGGCGCCGAAACGAACCTGGTCGCGCGACTTCTGTCCGGCCGGATCGACAATCTTCGCCAGTTTCATGGTCTTTGCGAGGTAGGCGAGGCGCCGGTCGATCTCACGCAGTCGCTTCTTGCCGTAGAGGTAATCGGCATTCTCGGACCGGTCGCCGAGTGAAGCGGCCCATGAAACGACTTCGACGACTTTCGGCCGCTCGACTCCAAATAGCTCGTCATATTCAGCGCGAATGCGCGCGAATCCCTGGGGCGTGATGAAGCGAGGAGCATCGGCCATCCGGCCGCCCTATCAGGCCGGCTGGCTTCTTCCGAGATAGCGTGAAACGTGCAGAGCCGACTGTTGCGCCGACGGACCACGCATCGAATCATAGACGACGCTATTCTCGATCACCCGCTGAACATAAGCCTTGGTTTCAACGTAGGGGATGGCCTCAATCCACTTGAGCATGTCCACGCGGTCGCGCGGATCGCCATATTGGCGGATCCATTTCCCGACGTTCCCTGAGCCTGCATTGTAACTCGCAACCGCGAGCGGAACGCTCCCGTCCCAGATGTTGAGCATGCGCTGGAAGTAGGCCGAACCCAGCATGACATTGTAGGTCGGGTCAGATGTCAGCCTGGATCCGTCATAGCCCATGCCCATCTTGTCCGCCTGCTCGCGAGCCGTGCCGGTCATAAGCTGCATCATGCCCCGCGCTCCGGCGTGGCTGACGGCATAGGGATCGAAGGAACTTTCCTGACGGGTGATCCCGTGCGCCAGTGACCAGAGGTTCGGCGAGACCGACGATGAAAGCATCGGATAGGCCTGCCGGACGTAAAACATCGAACCCTTGATCCGGGCCGAGCGGGCCACCCACACGGGCAGGTCCTGGCGGCCGATCTGCTGACCAAGCTCGACCGCGAGCGACCGGTCGGTGTCGTTGTCGAGCGATTCTGCGAGTGCTCGAACGAACTGCATCCGCTCCTGGGCATTGCCTTGCTGGTTCATCAGTCGAACAGCCTGAACGAGGCGGTTGGCGTTGAAAGCGGCACGTTGCGCCGGAGTGGCCGTGGCAGTGGTCGAATTTTGCGGCGGGGTCACCGACCTCCCGAGCCGTTCCAGCGCCAGCTGGCCGTAGAATAGCTCAGGATAGGCCGCTGCGGCCTGGAAGTAGCTGTTCGCTTCCTGAAGCCGTCCGGCGGCAAGCGCGGCCCGTCCGGCCCAGTAATTGCCCTTCGTCCGCACCTGCAACGACCGTCCGGCGGTCGCATAATTGTAGAACATCGCGACCGCGCTTCCGGGCTGCCCGGTCCGGTCGAGCGCGATCATCCCGCCGAGCCAGACGAGGCTCGTATAATTGTCGCGGAGCTCGATCGGCTGCTGGCTGATGTCCGTGCCGCGCGGGAGGACATCGCTGAGATGCCGCGTGATGTTGAACGCCGTCGTCCATTGACGGTCCTGGGCTGCATCGTTCGCGAGCGTCAGGAGCATGTCGTAGAAGCGGTCGGGATCCGCCGCCGGGTAAAGGAATTTATGTTCCCGGGCAGCCAAGTCGCGTGCGGACTGATCGTAATCGCTGGCGCGCAAATAGCGCATCCGGTCCATCATCAATCCCGGATCGCTCGTCACCTGGCCGATGACGGCCCCGTAGAGGCTTTCCGCGTCCGGCGATTTGCGCTGCATCGCGATCCGCGCAGCGAAGGCCGCGCGCCGTGCCGGACTGGTCATCGAATAGAAGCGCGCCGCGTCGTCGGCATCCTTGGCGAAGAGGAAGGCGTCCACTCGAGCATCATGGTCCGCGGTCGTGAAGCTGTTGCCGTACCGGGCCCAGATCGACTGCTCGTCCGCCGAACTCAGGTCCGCCGAAGCCCAGGCTTTCCGGGCCGCCGCGAGCGCTTCACTTGCACGGCCGCTGGACTGAAGGGCGTCGGCGAGCCGGGCGTACCCTCCGCCTGACCTCGGCGGATCCTTGGCGAAGAAGGCGATAACCGTCGCAGGATTCTCGCCAGGAACCATCGCCTTTTCCGCCCAGAGGCGCATCTTGCTCTCTTCCGGCCAGTCGGGATTGGCGATGAGGAAGCGAGCATAATCGGCAAAGCGGTAGCCGTTGCTCTGACGAAGCCGCCTCCAGTCGGCGATCGCATAGCTGACGCTCGACGTCGTGTACGTGGGGACGGGAGAGTAATTGTACGGGGCTCCATACTGCCCGGACGCAGAGGAGACGGCTGCCAGAAGGGCGGGGATGAAGATCGCTGCGCGCCACATGCTGGACATTTTGCAGTCCCCCTCCTTATCAGCCAGTGAACGGGGCCGACTTGTCCACAGAAAACCACCGTCCGAGAGGTAAGTTCATGTTCTTCGGGTCAATTCCGGCGCTTGTGACGCCATTTTCGGACGGCCGTGTTGCCGAGGACACATTTCGCGAGTTCGTCGAGTGGCAGATCAGCGAAGGGTCCGACGGACTGGTCCCGTGCGGCACGACCGGTGAAGTCGCGACGCTGAACGACGAAGAGCATCGCGCGGTCATCGCCATCACCGTCCAGGTCGCAAATGGCAGAGTGCCGGTGATCGCCGGCTGCGGAACCAATTCGACCGCCGTTTCGATCGAGAGGATCCGTGCAGCCGCCGACCTAGGTGCGGATGCCGCATTGTGCGTCGTGCCCTATTACAACAAACCGAGCCAGGCGGGCCTTGAGGCTCACTTCACGGCGATTGCTGACGCCTCGCCGATCCCGATCGTGGTCTACAATGTGCCGTCGCGGACGGTCGCCGACATTTCCGTCGACACGTTGGCGAAGATTTCACGTCATCCGAAGATCGTCGCGGTGAAGGACGCGACCGGGAACCTGGCCCGGGTTTCGGACCAGAGGCTGCAATGCGGCGAGGATTTCTGCCAGCTCTCCGGCAATGACGACATGGCGCTGGGCTTCAATGCCATGGGCGGGGTCGGTTGTATCTCGGTCAGCGCCAACGTCGCGCCGCGGATGTGCGCCGACTTCCAGAAGGCGATGCGCGAGCGGCGGTGGGACGATGCCCTGAAGCTGCAGGACAGGCTTTATCCACTCCACGTAGCCTTGTTCACCGACGCCTCGCCGGGACCGACGAAATATGCGCTGACGCGCATCCGCAACGACTTCCCGGG
>DATLOY010000115.1:0-10625 GCA_035536015.1 Sphingomicrobium sp. | reverse complement strand
TCGGTCACGTCGCTGTCCGGCTTGATGCCTTCGATGGGCGGGACGTCGAGGGGGCTCGGGAGGTAGTCGACGACCGCGTCGAGCAACGGCTGGACGCCTTTGTTCTTGAACGCCGAGCCGCAGAGGATCGGAACGAACGAGAAGTTGAGCGTGCCCTTGCGGATCAGCTTCTTCAGCGTCGCGACGTCGGGTTCGGTGCCCTCGAGATAGGCCTCCATCACGTCATCGTCCTGCTCGACGGCAGTCTCGATGAGTTCGGAGCGCGCGGCGGCGGCCGCGTCTTTCAGATCGTCGGGGATCGGATGATATTCGAACTTCGCGCCGAGGCTCTCGTCGAGCCAGATGATGGCGCGGTTCTCCACCAGGTCGACAAGACCCTTGAAGCTGCTCTCGATGCCGATCGGGAGATAGAGCACCAGCGGACGCGCGCCCAGCCGATCCTTGATCATCCCGACACACATGTCGAAGTTTGCGCCGGTGCGGTCGAGCTTGTTGACGAAGCACATGCGCGGGACATTGTACTTCTCGGCCTGCCGCCACACGGTCTCCGACTGCGGCTCGACGCCGGCAACGCCGTCGAAGCAGGCGACCGCGCCGTCGAGCACGCGCAGCGAACGCTCGACTTCGATCGTGAAGTCGACGTGGCCCGGAGTATCGATGATGTTGATCCGGTGCTCGGGACCCTTGCCCTCTTCCGAGCTCCAGAAACAGGTCGTCGCGGCCGAGGTGATCGTGATCCCGCGCTCTTGCTCCTGCTCCATCCAGTCCATGGTCGCGGTGCCCTCGTGGACCTCGCCGATCTTGTAGGACTGGCCGGTGTAATAAAGGATGCGCTCGGTCGTCGTCGTCTTGCCGGCGTCGATGTGCGCCATGATGCCGATATTGCGATAATGCTCGAGCGGATGGCTGCGGGCCATTGTCTTGTCTTCCTTAGCGATGTGGGGAGCCGGCGCATCCGGCTTCCCACAATATAGGTATGAAACTTACCAGCGGTAGTGGCTGAAGGCGCGGTTCGCTTCGGCCATGCGGTGCGTGTCCTCGCGCTTCTTCACGGCGTTGCCGCGGTTCTGCGAAGCATCCATGAGCTCGCCCGACAGACGCGCCGACATGGTCTTTTCGGACCGGGCGCGAGCCGCCGATATCAGCCAGCGGATCGCCAGGGCCTGGGCGCGCTCGGCACGAACCTCGACAGGAACCTGGTAGGTGGCGCCGCCGACACGGCGGGAGCGAACTTCGATGCCCGGCTTCACATTGTTGAGCGCGTCATGGAACACGCGGATGGGATCCTGCTTCATGCGGGCTTCGACATTGTCGAGAGCGCCGTAGACGATGCCTTCGGCAACCGACTTCTTACCGTCGAGCATCACCGAATTCATGAACTTCGACAGGACGATATCCCCGAACTTCGGATCGGGGAGGATTTCGCGCTTCTCTGGGCGGCGACGACGAGCCATTGGACTATTCCTTTCTCTTCAGCCTGTTCCGGAACATGTCCGGGGCTTACTCAAGTTGTTACTTGGGACGCTTGGCGCCGTACTTGGAGCGCGACTGCCTGCGATCCTTGACCCCCTGGGTGTCGAGGACGCCGCGGAGCACGTGATAGCGAACACCTGGAAGGTCGCGAACACGGCCGCCGCGGATCAGCACCACGCTGTGTTCCTGGAGGTTGTGGCCCTCGCCCGGGATGTAGCTGATCACTTCGCGCTGGTTGGTCAGGCGGACCTTGGCCACCTTGCGCAGAGCCGAGTTCGGCTTCTTCGGGGTCGTCGTATAGACACGGGTGCAAACGCCGCGCTTTTGCGGGTTCTGCTCCATCGCAGGGACCTTCGACTTGGCCTTCTGCGGTTCGCGACCCTTGCGGATCAGCTGGTTGATCGTTGGCATGAAGCCCTTCACCTTTCGTTGCCGGAAAGCCGGCGGTTACTTTGCTCAACAGAAAAAGCGCGGAACCTAGACAGCCTTCATGGCCGCCTGGCGACGCGCATGTTGAGCAATGTTCAGCTCTTGCCCGGCAACAAGCGAACGGATCACTCTCGCGCGGACGGCGGGCACATAGCGGTGGTCCCGTGCAGGGTCAACCAGCGGAACCGCTCGCGTGCGGCTACGTTCGTCGGAAGTTCGGAGGCTTGCGATGAAACGGAAAGCTGCTGCGTCGATTGCAGTGCTGATTGCGGTCACGAGCTGCGGGGCGAAATCTGAGGGGAACGACTCTAACGGAGGAAGTGCCGTGGAAAACGCCACGCTCGCGAAGATCAACCTGACCACCGCGGCGTTTCAGGCAGGGCAGGCAATCCCGCGCGAATATACCTGCGACGGAGCCAACCGCTCGCCGGCGCTGAGCTGGGGCGAGCCGCCGCAGGGGACCAGGAGCTTCGCTCTGGTGATCGACGACCCGGACGCGCCGAGCGGCACGTTTCGACATTGGGGCGTGTTCGACATCCCCGCGACCGCCCGCTCCATGGGGGGAGGCCAACGGATCGGCACCGAAGTCAGGAACGACAAGGGCAGTATCGGTTATACCGGTCCCTGCCCCCCGCCCGGGCACGGCCCGCATCATTATCATTTCAAGCTGTTCGCTTTGGACGTCAACGCGTTGGGCATTGGCGCTGACTCGACGGTTGCGGACGTGGAGAATGCAGCGAGCAAGCATGCGATCGCTGAAGGTGAGTTGATCGGAACCTACGAACGCAAGTGAACGCGCCTCAGCTCAGCCGTCGACCAAAAACTGGCCTTTGCGGAATATGCGGTTGAGTGGCGGAAGCCGGAGGTGCCGGCGGAGCGCTGGCCCCGGCCTCTTTCCGTGCGAGGTAGCGCGCGATGGCCGCGTCGGCGTCGAAGGTTCCGCCCGCGCTTTCCGGAGCGGGTTTCGTAGTGTCGACACCCCACCCACGGCTGCCTGCGCCCGCCATGGCAACGCCGGCGAGGCCGACCGCCGCTTCATGAGCTTTCTGAAGAAGGTGAACGAGTTCGGTTGCGCCGGCGGGCGGCAGGTCGATGTTGCCGGCGCTCAATCGCAGCCTTTTTGCGCCAAAGGCCCCGCCGTTGCAGGTGATGACGATCTGCTCGGTGCGGCCGATCGGGATGATTCCATAATATCGGATCGTAAGAACCTTCAGGCCGATGTGGTGAACGTCTCGCCACGGAATCTGCTGGAGGCCGCCGAAGGCTTTTCGGACCCAAAGATTCTGCTCGTCGAATTTCAGAGCGGGATCGCTGCTCATCGCATCGAAGGCGAGCTTGGCGGCCCCGGCCAGCATAAGACCCATGAATACCATTGGCAGGAAGCCGCCGGATCCCAGCCAGATCCTGCCGAAGAACAGGCCAACCAAGCCCAGGAATAGCGCGAAAAAGGCATTCTTTCCGGGCCGATAATAGAAGCTGCGCATCACCAAACCCCCACGAACGGGGGGAAAGATAAAGTTGGTTGGGCTAGCAAAAGGTTAAGTCGCGCGTGCCGCCCTCTCGCCTTCGGTCGAAACCGGGACTAATCTCGGACTCGGGGAAGCCACGTTGCCAGTCAGGGAGAAACGACATGGCACATAAAGAATTGGTCCTTGCTTTGGGTATGATCGTCGCAGCCTCGCCGGCATCCGCGACGCTACCCATACCGGCCCACGAAGCGAGCGCGCCAGCAGCGGCGCCGGGCGCGAAATATTGCCTCCGGGTTGACCCGGCCACGGGAAGCAGGATCGAGACCATTCGGTGCGAAACCCGTGATGGATGGGCGGCGCTCGACGTCGATGTCGACAAAGAATGGGCCGACAATGGCGTGAGGGTCATAGCCTGAGGCGATGCTCCGCCAGCCGTTCGTAGAAAGGGCGGCAACGGTCAGCGAGGCGGCGAGCCTCTACGGGTAGGTCGACGGGATCTGTCTCCGGCGGCCCGAAGCCGGTGCTCTTTTCAACGACCGCATACCAATGCGGTGCCCAGGGGCCGTCGGTCGCACGGCGCCCTGGAGCCCAACTCACCATTGCAGGATCCCAAGGGATTCCGATCGCGCGACAGAGCTTTGCCAGCGTCCCTTCGGGATCGGTGAGCACATCATTCGCATCGATTACAGGTGGGGGCGCGCCGAGACGATCCGCCTCTCGTTCAAAAAATTCCGCCTGGCGGTCGAGCCCGAAATTCTCGAACGCGGCGCTCTCGCGCTTGCGGAGATATGAGGCGATCATGCGCCCGGGTTCGCGGATCAGGAAGGCGTGTGTGAAGCCTTGAAAATCGTCGTAGCCGATCGGCCCAGCCATGTGGTGCCACATGTGCTTCTGATACCAGATGGGTCGGCTGTCCGGAGGTTCGCCCCGGAGCGACTCCATGACGCTGGCCCAGTCGCAATCCATCGCAGCGATAACCTCGTCCCGCATCGGATGGTCCGCGCCCGTCGTCTTCAAGAAACAACCGTAGAAAGGCTCATCGGAAACGAAGGTGTCGGATCGGCTTCCGAAGCTTCGCATCATCGCCGTGGAGAGGTTCCGGGGACCCGACCACATGGCGATGCGGGTGGTCACGGGCGTTGCTGTTCCCTGACGTCCTGTTCAACCCGTTTCGCGTAAAGCTTCCGCAACCGCTCGACCGTCGGACCAGGGCAGGTGAGCTTGCGTCCGTCCACTTCGCGCACGGGAACGATGCCGGCGAAGGTGCCGGTTACGAACGCTTCGTCCGCACCGTAGACGTCGGTCAGCGAGAAGTCCTTCTCGATCGCGGCTATGCCGGCTTCGCGTGCGATCTCCAGCGCCAGTCCGCGAGTGATTCCGCCGAGGCAATATCTGCCGCTCGATGTCCAAACCTCGCCTTTGCGGACAATGAAGAAGTGCGTCGAGTTGCAGGTTGCGACGAAGCCATGCGGATCGAGCATCAGCGCCTCGTCCGCGCCGGCCTGCGTCGCCTGGATCGAAGCCAGGATGCAGTTGAGCTTCGAATGCGAGTTGATCTTCTGGTCCTGCACCGCCGGGTCGCCGCGGCGGACATGCACCGTGAAGAGCTTCAGTCCCCGCTCGTAAACCGCCGGATCCGGCTCCTTATACTCGGGGATGACGACGATCGTCGGCCCTCCGACCACGACCCGGGGATCCTGATAAGGAGTCGAGCGCACGCCGCGCGTCACCATCAGCCGGACGTGCACTCCGTCCGTCATCTTGTTGGCGTCGAGCGTGTCGTAAAGCCGCTTCGCCAGGTCGCCCGCGCCAAGCCCGATATCCATCGCGATGGCTTTGGCGCCTTCGAACAATCGGTCGAGATGGCGGTCCAGGAAAGCCGCCTTGCCCTCGTGGATACGAAGCCCCTCCCACACTCCATCGCCGAGCATGAAGCCGCTGTCGAAGACCGAGACCGCCGCTTCCGCACGAGGCTTCAGCTCGCCATTGACGTTGATCAGGATCGACGCGTTCCGCGGGTCCGACACATCGTGCATCGACTGGGTCATGCGTCAGCGATGCAGCGCGATGGCAGCATTGGCAACTAGGTCGTTTTGCGACGGCGGCGCTTCGGTGGCCGTCTCTTGAGCTTCGTCCGCTCCTCGCCCGCATTCTGCATCGGCCGGATGAAGAGGCGGCGAACCTGAGGCCATTTCTTGTGAGCTTCGCGCTCGACCTGGCGAACGATCCGTTCGACGTCACCCGCGGTGATCGTATCGCGGAAATCGACGTTCATCATCGCGCTGACCTGATCGGGCGCCGAGTGGATGGTCAGGACGTGGCCGACGCCGACAATCCCACGTTTGCTGCACGCGAGCTCGCGAAGGCCCCGGACCAGCTCGGGATCGGCGGCTTCGCCGATGAGCAGCCCCTTGGATTCATAAGCGAGGACCATCGCCGTGATGCCAAGAATGATTCCGATCACGACCGAGGCCGCACCATCGTAAAACGGGTCACCCGTCAATTGGGCGAGGAACAGCCCGATCGCGGCGGCGATGATGCCCGCCATTGCGGCGCCGTTTTCCAGGAGGACGATGAAGGCCGGCGGATCCTTTGAACGGCGAATCGCCTGGAACCAGCCGAGCTTGCCCTTGGATGCCCTGAATTCCTTGAACGCCTCCAACGTCGACCAGCCCTCCAGAAGGAACGCAATCGCCAGCACGCCATAAGCGACAATCGGCGATACCGCGGCTTCAGGGTGCGAGATGTGGATGATGCCCTCGTAGATCGACACTCCCGCGCCGAGCGAGAAAACCAGGACCGCGACGACGAAGCTCCAGAAATACAGCTCGCGGCCGTATCCAAGGGGGTGATATTTATCGGGCGGCTTCTTCGATTGCCGCCGCCCCCACATCAAAAGCAGCTGGTTGGTGCAATCGACGACGCTGTGCACGCCCTCGGTAAGCATCGCCGACGAGCCCGTGATCGCCGCCGCCACGAATTTTGACGCGGCGATCCCGAGGTTCGCGAGTAGCGCAATGACGAGCGTCCGCGTGCTTGTGGTTGGAGCACTCACTGATTCGTGCCCGTGCCTTTCACCAGCATGCCGCCCTTGATCACCGCGTCGACATGCTCGAGCAAGGTCACGTCCGCCGTGGGATCGCCGCGCACTGCGATCATGTCGCCGTAGCGGCCGACCTGGATTGCCCCGACGTCACTGCGGCCTAGGGCTTCGGACGCCCGGATTGTCGCCGCCTGGATCGCCTGCAGCGGGGTCATGCCCCATTGCACCATCTTGGCGAACTGCCGTCCGTTTTGGCCGTGCGGATAAACGCCGGCATCGGTTCCGAAGATCATTTTCACGCCTGCGCGAACGGCGCGCTGGAACGTCTCGCGTTGCTTGCGTCCGACCATCCGCTCCTTGTCGAGGCTCTCCTGTTCGGTGCCGTTCGCAGTGCCGGTCGCGAGGATATAATCGTCGTTGTAGATATCCATGTCGAACCAGGTGCCATGCTGCTTCGCCAGCTGGATCGTTGCGTCGCTGGCGAGGCTCGCATGCTCGATCGTGTCGATGCCGGCGAGGATGGCGTCGTGGATTCCCTCATCACCGTGCGCATGCGCAGCGACTTTCATGCCCAGCATGTGCGCCTCATCAGCAATGGCTTTCATTTCTTCGAACGTAAGCTGTTGGGCTCCAACGCTGTCGCCCAGTGAGAAGACCCCGCCCGTCGCGCAGATTTTGATGACCTCGGCGCCGTGCTTGTGGACCCAGCGCACCTTTTCCCGTGCATCTTCGGGACCGCTTATGATGCCAGGCATCTTCCGATCGTAAGAGGGCGGCAGGCCGTCGGTATCGTCGCAATGGCCGCCAGTGGCGCCGAGCAAATAGGTCGCAGGGACGATGCGTGGGCCTTCGAGCCATCCGCCGTCGATCGCTTCCTTCAGCCCCACGTCATCGAAATCGGGCGATCCGACGTTGCGGACGGTCGTGAACCCGGCATCGAGAGTCTTTTGGGCATTCGCGGCGCCGATCGCCGCCCAAAAGCTGTCGGTGTATTTGAGGGCCTGGTAGCCGCCGATTTCGGCAAGGCTGTTCATGTGCACGTGCATGTCGATAAGGCCGGGGACCAAGGTCTCACCGGCCAGGTCGACGCGCTTGATCCCTGCCGGAAGCTGCATCGAAGCGAGGTTTCCAACCTGCTGAATTCGCCCGTCGTCGCCGACGAGGATCGCCGGGTGGTCGACGTAGCGGCCGGTCTGGACGTCGAGCATCCTGTCGGCGGTGACGACGGTCGCGGCCGACGCGGGCGCGGTAACGGACAAGACCGCCACCGCAGCCAACAAAATGTTTTTCGTCAACGAATTCCCCCTCAGATGTGGATCACCCGCCCGAATGCGGCGAGGACGCTCTCGTGCATCATCTCAGACAGGGTCGGATGCGGGAAGACCGTCTGGATGAAGTCGTCTTCCACCAATTCGGCGGTCTTGCCGATCGTATAGCCCTGGATCAGCTCGGTGACCTCGGCCCCGATCATGTGCGCTCCCAGCAGTTCGCCGGTCTTCGCGTCGAACACGGTCTTCACGAAGCCGTCGACCTCGCCCAGCGCAATCGCCTTGCCGTTGCCTATGGCCGGGAATTTGCCGACCTTCACCTGATAACCCTTCTCCTTCGCGGCGGCTTCGGTCAGGCCGACGCTCGCAACCTGCGGCCGGCAATAGGTGCAA
Source organism: Sphingomicrobium sp. (assembly GCA_035536015.1). Lineage (GTDB taxonomy): Bacteria > Pseudomonadota > Alphaproteobacteria > Sphingomonadales > Sphingomonadaceae > Sphingomicrobium. The sequence continues at coordinate 2,550 of DATLOY010000115.1, read as the reverse complement.
CCCGGGATGTTCTTCGGGTCGGTCGCATGAGGGTGCGCGTCTTTGTTGCCGAGTTCCTTTGCGATCGCCTCGGCCGCGGTGACCCCCTCATGGCTTGCTTTGTGCGCGAGCCAGGGCGGAGCCGTCACGTCGCCGATCGCCCAGAGACCGGGCACGCTCGTGCGGCACATATCGTCCGTATCGATGTGGCCCTTGGTGGTTTTCACGCCGAGCGTCTCGATCCCGATATTTTCGGTGTTGGGGACGATGCCAACGGCGACGATCGCGTGACTGAAGCGATGCTCCGCCGATTTGCCGTCACTCGTCTTAATCTTCGCGGCGACGCCTTTGGCGTCACTCTTGAGGCTCTCAACGCCCGCGCTGGTCAGGATGGTCAGGCCCTGCTTCTGCAAGCTCTTTGCCAACTGCGCGCTCACATCCGCATCCTCAACCGGAACGACGCGATCGAGCATCTCGACGACCGTCACTTTCGCGCCGAGGTCGGCATAGAAACTTGCGAATTCGATTCCGATCGCGCCCGAGCCTATCACCAGCAATTCCGTCGGCATTTCCGGCGGAGTCATGGCGTGGCGGTAGGTCCAGATTCGTTTGCCGTCGGATTTGGCAAACGGGAGTTCGCGCGCACGCGCGCCAGTGGCAACGATGATGTGCCTTGAGGTGAGCTCGGTCGCCTTGCCATCCGCGCCGGCGACCGAGAGCTTGCCTTTTCCGGTCAGCTTGCCCTCGCCCATCGCGACGGTGATCTTGTTCTTTTTCATCAGGTGCGCGACGCCCTGATTGAGTTGCTTGGCGACCGCGCGGCTGCGCGCGACCACCTTGGCGAGATCGAACGACGGCTTCTCGTTGCTGAGGCCATAGGCATCGGCGTGCTGCATATAGTGAAAGATCTCGGCGGTACGCAGCAGCGCCTTGGTCGGGATGCATCCCCAGTTGAGGCAGATCCCGCCAAGCAGCTCACGCTCGACGATCGCAGTCTTCAGGCCCAGCTGCGCAGCGCGGATCGCAGCAACATAGCCGCCGGGTCCGGAGCCAAGGACGATGAGGTCGTAAGAGTTCGGTTGATCAGCCATTTGACGCTCCGATCAGCCCCTCTCCCCTTCAGCGGGAGAGGGGTTGGGGAGAGGGGTCTGTAAAGCATTCGAAATGCTGATGAGCACTCCCTCTTCATTGTTGAAAATATCGCTGTTCCAGAAACGGAGGATGCGAAAGCCAGCAGCTTTCAAGTGGGCGTTTCGTTCCTCGTCATAATCACTCTCATTGTGTTGCCCGCCGTCGGCCTCAATTACCAGGCGGCGCTCAATGCATACGAAGTCGGCAATATAACGATCGATCGGCAGCTGGCGTTTAAACTTGTAACCGGCGAGCCGCTTGGCGCGCAGGATTTGCCAGAGGCGGTGTTCTGCGGCGGTCGGCTCGTGTCGCATCCTCTTTGCGCGGGCGCGAAGAAGCGATTTCCGCCCCCTCTCCCCGCTCGCGCTCCGCACGAGTCGACCCTCTCCCGCCAAAGGGGAGAGGGGCTGGGTCTGGCGGTCATCCATCCGATATCTCGCGCGGTTTTCCTTGCTCATCGAGCGCCACGAAGGTGAATTCCCCTTCGGCGACGGTGGCTTCCTGGTCGCTGTCGCGTTTCCGCCCGACCGCCTCGGCTCGGAGACGCAGCGAGGTGCGGCCCTGCTTCAACAGCTCGACATAGACGCTGAGCTCGTCGCCGACCGCCATCGCTCCGGGGAATTTGATCGCGTCCGCGGCCACAAGGATCGCTTTGCCGCCCGTCCGCCGCGAGGCGAAGGAGCCGCAGGCCAGCCCCATCTGACCCATCAGCCAGCCGCCGAACACGCCGCCGTACGGGTTGGTGTCCGCCGGCATCGCGGTGACGCGGATCGCCGGAATCCGCGAAGCTTGGCTCAAGCCAGCATTCCCAGTGGCTTTTCGACCAGCCGCTTGAACGCCTGCATCAGCTTCGCGCCGTCGGCGCCGTCGATCGCGCGGTGGTCGAAGCTTCCGGTCGCGCTCATCACCGTCGCGATCTGCAGCGAGTCATTGATGACGTAGGGCCGCTTCTCGCCCGCGCCGATCGCCATGATCATGCCCTGGGGCGGGTTGATGACGGCCTCGAACTGCTTGATGCCATACATCCCCATATTGCTCAGCGACGCGGTGCCGCCCTGATATTGCTGCGGCTGCAGTTTGCCGTCGCGCGCCAAGCCGGCGAGCTCCTTCATCTCGGTGGAGATGGCCGACACGCTCTTTGCTTCTGCGCCGACGATGATCGGCGTGATGAGCCCCGCCGGGATCGACACCGCGACGGAAATATCGGCTCGGCTGTATTGGAGCATGTGATCGCCGGCGAACGCGACATTGCATGCCGGCACCTCCATCAGTGCCTGCGCGAGCGCTTTGATCAAAAGATCGTTGACGCTGAGCTTTATCCCGCGGCTCTCGAGCCCCGCGTTAAGCTCGCTTCTGAGCTTCAGCAGCGCATCGAGCTGGATGTCGACGGTCAGATAGATGTGCGGGACCTGCTGCTTCGCCTCGGTCAGCCGGCGCGCA
>DATLOY010000114.1:0-20882 GCA_035536015.1 Sphingomicrobium sp. | reverse complement strand
CGGATGGTCGAGAATTGGGACAGTGACGTTCCGGAAGGCAAGGTCACCGACTTCCGCAAATCGGTCGACGCCAAGCCCGAGGAAAAGGTTGTCTTCTCCTGGTTCGAATATCCTTCGAGGCAGGCCCGCGATGCCGCGAACGAGAAATTCATGAGCGACCCGCGGATGGCGGACATGGGCGATATGCCATTCGACGGCAAGCGCATGATCATGGGAGGCTTTGACTCGATCGTCGAGGAAGGCTCGCCGGGCGGAAGCTACACCGACGGCTTCGTCGTGCCATTGCCCGAGGGCAAGCGCGACAATTATCGCGAGCTCGCATCGAAGATGGCCAAGCTCTTCCGCGAATATGGCGCATCTCGCGTGGTCGAAGCGATCGGCGACGACGTGCAGCACGGCAAGGTGACGGACTTCTACCGCGCGGTGAAAGCCGAGCCGGGCGAAACGGTCGTCTTCTCGTTCATCGAATGGCCCGACAAGGCCACGCGCGACGATGCCTGGAAGAAGATCATGGAGGACGAGCGCGCGAAGCCCACGGGCGAAATGCCGTTCGACGGCAAACGCATGTTCTGGGGCGGTTTCGACAAATTCGCCGACACCGCCGACGCTCGGACTGCCGTGAACGCATAGTTCGACAATAGTCTTAAAAGGAGATCGATCATGACCGACGTTCGTGACGCCACTTCGGCGGAAGCTGGTACGCGCCCAAATCCCCGGGGCGATTACATCTGGTACGAGCTGATGACCCCCGATCCCGAAGGCTCAAAGGCCTTCTATGACGCGGTTGTCGGCTGGAACATCGGCAAGGCCGAAGAAGCCTACAATGGCTACCGCATGATCGGCACGGACGGCGGCTTCGCCGGCGGCGTGCTGCCGCTCAACGCTGAAATGCAGCAACATGGCGCCCGTCCGACCTGGCTCGGCTATATTCACGTCACGGATGTCGACCAGTCGATCAAATCGATCGAGCAGGCCGGTGGGAAAGCTCTGATGCCGGCAACCGATATCCCCAATGTCGGCCGGATCGCCATGGTTGCCGACCCGCAAGGCGCGCCATTCTATGTGATGAAGCCGATCCCGCCGGAGGGCCGCGAGAACGAGCCGAGCACGGTCTTCTCGCCAGGCAAGGATGGCCGCTGTTCCTGGAACGAATTGTCGACGAGCGATCCCGTCGCGGCTCGGCGCTTCTACGGCGAGCAGTTCGGCTGGACCAGCGATGAGTTCATGGACATGGGCGAACACGGAGAATACCGTTTCTTCGACCATCATGGCGTTCGCCTCGGTGCTGTCTCCGGCATGATGAACCAGGATCAGCATCCTCACTGGCGCTATTATTTCCGCGTGCCGTCCGTTTCCAAGGCCAAGGAAACTGCCGAAGCCAAGGGTGGCAAGGTCGTGATGGGCCCAATGGAGGTGCCGGGCGGCGACCATATCATCATCGGTTTCGACCCGCAGGGCGCGGAGTTCGCGCTCGTCGGAAAGGCCTGAGGTTTAGCGCGATGGCCATGGCCAGGAAGTTCGCGATCACCGTCGCCAGGCTGATCTTCGCGGGCGTTTTCGCCATGGCCGCCGCGTTCAAGTTCGTCTTTATCGGCATGGATGGGACTGCCGCGCAGATTGCAGGAGCGGGTTTCCCCTTCCCGTTCCTCCTCGCCTGGGTCGCCGCCTTCTTCGAGGTTGCGCTCTCGATCGGGTTCCTGACCGGGCTATACTTTTCCGAAACTGCGATCGTGGCCGCGGCATATGTGCTGTTCCTCGGCGTGTCGTTTCACGGGCCGGACCGATGGAGCAGCAATCCGATGGAATTCGGGTTCTTTGTAAATCACTTCACCTTCATTGCGGGACTGTTGTTCGCGGCCGTCCACGGACCAGGCAACGCCCTCGTCCTCCGCCGCGCCCGCAATCATCCAGTGGGAGCATAGAAATGACCAACAAGATGACCACCTGCCTTTGGTTCGACAAAGGCCAGGGCCGCAAAGCCGCTGAATTCTATGCGTCGATCTTCCCCGACAGCCATGTCGGGCCCGCGCATGGCGCCGTGTCCGATTATCCCGGAGGAAGCGAGGGCGATGAGCTGACTGTCGAGTTCACCGTTCTCGGCCAGTCGTTCGTCGGCCTGAATGGCGGCCCGAACTTCAAGCCCAACGAGGCCGTCAGCTTCATGGTCCTCACCGACAGTCAGGAAGAGACCGACCGCTACTGGAACGCGATCACTCAAAATGGTGGCGAAGAGAGCATGTGCGGCTGGTGCAAGGACAAATGGGGCTTTTCCTGGCAGATCACACCCCGCCGCCTGCTCGAGCTGACGAGTGAAGCCGGCGAGCGGGGCAAGCGCGCCTTCCAGGCAATGATGACGATGCGCAAGATCGACATCGCGACGATCGAGGCGGCTGCGAACGGCGAGACGGTCAATGCGTAAGCTGACCGGCGCGGTCTTCCTGTCGCTCGACGGCGTGATGCAGGCGCCGGGCGGGCCGGACGAGGATCCCACCAGCGACTTTCGTTTCGGCGGCTGGGTCCAGCCGTTCTGGGACGAAAACATGGGCCCGTTCGAGAAGGTCATCACAGCCGAATATGACTTGCTGCTGGGCAAGCGGACCTATGACATCTTCTCCGCCTATTGGCCGTACAATCAGGACAATCCGATCGGCGCCAAATTCCAGCGCATCAACAAATATGTGCTGACGCATTCGGATGAGCCGCTGTCATGGGACAACAGCAGCAAGCTGTCGGGCGATACGGCCGCCGCCGTCCGCGATCTGAAGAAGAGCGAGGGACGCGATCTTCTGATCCAGGGAAGCAGCACGCTTTACGTGCCCCTTCTCGCCGCCGGCCTGATCGACCGGCTGGTCCTGATGACGTTCCCGGTGCTCCTCGGCCGGGGCAAACGCATCTTCGACGGGTCGGAACAGCCGGGCGCGCTGAAGCTCGTGGAAAGCTTCGTTTCGAACAAGGGCGTCGTCTTCGCGACCTATGAGCCCGCGGGCGAGGTCCCGACGGGCACGTTCGCGACGAAGGAGCCGAGCGAGGCGGAGCTCAAGCGGCGCAGGAAATGGGCGCTGGAGGAGGCATGAGCCTGGAGTTCTTCGGGCATCCGTTTTCCTCTTACACGCAAAAGGTCCTGATCGCGCTTTGGTCCGATGAAACGCCGTTCGATTATCGAATGCTTGATCAGGACCATCCCGAGAATTTCGAAGAGCTAAAGCGGCATTCGCCCTTCGGCCTGTTTCCGCTGCTGCTCGACGGCGGCCGGCCGGTGATCGAAACGACCTGCATCATCGAGCACCTGCAAGCGCATCATCCCGGCCCCAATCGCTGGATCCCAGAGGGCGAGCTCGGCCGTCGCGTGCGCCTGCTCGACCGCTTCTTCGACCTGTACGTCATGGGCAACATGCAGCTTCCTGTCGCCGACAGACTTCGGCCGGAAGGCGCCCAGGACCCTTACGGCGTTTCGAGGGCGCGCGAACGGCTGCACGTTGCCTATGACTGGCTGGAAGCAAACCTTGGCGACGGACCTTGGGCCGCGGGCGAACAGTTCACGCTGGCTGATTGCGCGGCAGCGCCGTCCCTATTCTACGCCGACTGGGTGGAGGAAATTGGTCCGGCGCGCCCCAGGCTCAGCGACTATCGCGCGAGGCTGCTCGAACATCCGACCGTCGTTCGCGCGGTCGACGAAGGGCGACCTTATCGCTCCTACTTTCCGCTCGGGGCGCCGGACCGCGATTAAGCGAAGGCCACCGATTTCCGGAGCAGTTGATAGGCTTCGATCACCGCGGCCAGGCGCGCTTCATGAGCACGGTCGCCGCCGTTCTTGTCGGGGTGATAGCGCCGCACGAGGGTCGAATAGGTCTGGCGAAGCGAGTGACGATCGGCGTCCTCGCCGAGGCCTAGCACCGACAGCGCCTGTCGCTCGGCCTTGTTGAAGCGCGACGTTTCGCGAACACGGCCAAAGCGCGTGGCGATCGCATCGAGCGGATCGGCGAAGTCGCTCCATCGCGGTGGCGGATCGGCTCCATTCGCGGCGAACGTGCGGCTGGTCCGCTCCCATCCCGCGAGCGGCGACTGGGCCTCCTGGATTTCCTCGGGGCTCATCCCGTCGAAGAAATTGTACTTGGCATTATGTTCGCGAACATGGTCGAGACAAAGGAAACGCCACGCGCCCGGCCCGTCGAAATTGGCGGGTTGGAGAGGAGCCTTGAACTCTCCGGGCGCGGCGCAGCCCGGGACCGCGCATTGCGCCCTCGCCCCTTCGACGCGCCCGTGCATCCTTGCCTGTTTCGATGACATAGAACCCCCCTATATATAGGGCCCATGAACTCATCTGGAACCGGCCCGGTCGCGGCCGAAATGCTCGAGCGGCTAAATTCGGCGCTTTCGCCCAGCCGCATCGAGCTGGTCGACGACAGCGAGCAGCATCGCGGGCATGGTGGCTATAATCCGGCCGGCGAAAGCCACTTCAGCCTGTCGATCGAAAGTGCAGCGTTCGGCGGCAAGTCACGAATCGAGCGGCAACGCATGATCTACGCTGCGCTCGGCGATTTGATGCACGAGCGAGTTCATGCGCTGTCGATCCGCGCGAGCGCTCCCGGCGAGTGAAGAAGGGGCGGCGTCGCCGCCACCCCTCCCCGATCAGAAGTTGAGGCCCACGCCAAGGCGTCCGCCGAGCGAGGCCTTGCCCTGCTGCTCTTCGGCATTGGCTTCGACTGCAAAGGTCATTGCGCTACCGCCGGCGAGGACACGCAGTCCGCCGCGCCAGCCGCTGGTGCGTTTTTCCGCGCTAAGCGTGAAGGGATTGCCGTCGCCGAACGATGCCACGGTATTACCGAGCTTGCCACTGAGGATCTGCCGCCAACCGCCTTCCAGCTCGACCCGCGCCCAGCTGGCATCCGGCTCCAGGCTGAGCAGGTCGTAGCCAACGGTGAGAATGCCATTTGCCGCCGTCTCATCGCTGTCGCGCTTGCGCACGGTGAGATCGAACCCGGCACCACCGCCGCTCTCGGCGTAGCCCTTCTCTGTCAGCTTGTAATATTCGACCGAGGCGTTTGGACGCAGGCTCAGTCGACCGATGCGGGCTTCGTAAGCCATGCCAGCGGAACCGGAGAATACGCGACCGTTCCACTTGCCCTTCGAGGTGCGGGTAACGGTGCCCCCGGTGATGGATCCGGTGAAATTCCGGGTGCTGTCGAAGCTGATCGTGCCGGCCGTTGCCCGAGCCCAGAGCCGGAACGGACCGTTGCCGCCACGAACGTAGACGCCGCCTTCATAATGGTTGCTGGTGAGCTCGTCGCCGCTCCGACCGTCCTTGCCGTACAGATAGGCAGCAGTGACCCCGACGCTGGCGAACGATCCAAGTGCATGATCGAAGCCCGCCGTCGCGCCCCAGCCGGTAAGGTCATAGCTAGACGTATTACCGATCGACTTGCTCGAGCCCCACGCAATCTGCTGCAGCCAGAGACCGCTCAGCGGGCGCTTGTCGGCGAGAATGCCGGTGGCGACTCGCGTGCCCTTGGTGGCGGCTTCGAAAGCTCCGCCGGCGTGATCGGGGAGGAGCTGCTGAAGCGTGCTCCTGATCGTCGCGGAATCCTGCGCGGCGAGGAACACGGACGACATCGCTGAATCGGCGTCAGTGGCATCAAGCGCCGCATCGAGAATCGCCGTCTCCGACGCGTTCAGCCCGAGCTCACCCGCGCCCTTGAGCTGCACGTTGAGATTGACCTGGCCTGTCGCATTGTTGGTCGTCAGGCTGCTGTTGAACAGGAACGGCAGCGTGACGATCGAATCGGTGAGGTTTGCGCCACCTATCAGCGTCCCGGCATCGATGATCGTGTAGGTGCCGGCCGCGGTGCCGACGTGATCGAGGGTGACGAGTATCTTCGTCCCCGTCCCGAAGTTCGCGGTCCCGGCAACGTTGTACAGCGTGTGGCCGCTGTCGCCGATCGTGACACCCAGGTTTGCCCCTGACGCAGTCGTCAGCGAAGCCAGATCGACCGTGCCCAGGTTCTTGACGTCGAGCGTCGAGCCCGTTCCGATCGTGACGCCGAGGCCTGCGCTATTGGCGAGCGTTCCACGGAACGTCGACGAACCCGACAGGCTGAGCGCATCCGCGCCCCCGCCGAAGTCGACTTTGCCGAATATTGTTCCGGCCTGGAGGTCGAGCGTGTCCGCGCCCGTGCCGAACAGGATGTTTCCGTTGATCGTGGGGGCGGGCTTGCCCGATGCAGCTGCGACCTGCCGGACGGTCGCTCCGCTATTGCGGGCACTGAGGTCGATGGCAGTCGCGCTGTCGCCGAGCGTGGAAGCGTCGGTGACGCTGATCGAACCGCTGTTCTGGACGAGTGCGAGGCTCCCCGAATGATCAATGATCGCGGCGGCCGTACCGGTCGTTCCGACGCGCGTTGCGATGATCGACCCGCTGTTGGTGATGCTGTTCACGGTCGCGCCGGCGTCGATCGCAATCGCCTGACCGAACGTCGAGGCCGTGCCTCCGCCCTGGGCCGTGACCGCTCCGCTGACGATGATCGCCGGAACCGAAGCACCAGCCCCGATGTGGACGGCCTGCGCATTGGCCGAGCTCGCCGTCGCCGTGATCGATCCGGTCACGGTCATGCCGCCGGCGATGCTGACGGTGTGGCCGACTCCGCCGATGTTGAGGCCGGTGCCGCTGACCCCGCTGTAGACGCCTTTGCCGGAAACATTGCCCTTGATGACCAGGCCATGGCCGTCGGCTGATGAGGCGACCGCGCCGACGCTGATGTCCTGGGTCGACGAACCGATGGTGATCGCTGGCGCCGCGCCGAAGCTGTTCACCGTCGCCGTGGTCTCGCTCGCGTCCGCGATGCCGTCGTCATCCTCGTCGGTGTCGCTGCTGCTGTTATCGGCCGGCCGGGTGTCGAGGAGGATGCCTCCGGCGACATTGCCGCCGACCACGACCGCCGATCCACCCTGCAGGAGGTCGTCGGCGTCGAGCTTCGACGTGTCGGCGGGGGCCGTGGTCGAGCGATAGCCGGTGACTGCGACCGTCCCTTGGATCACCAGGGCGCCGCCAATGTCGCCCCCGAGCAGCAGTCCGACCGAATTGTGGCCGAGCGCGCTCGTCGTGCTTCCGCTGCCGATGGTGACGCTGCCGCTGACCGACCCCAGTCGAATCGCCGCGCTGTCGTCACCGGCGATCTGCACGGTCTTGCTGTTGCTGAACGATCCTGTCAGCGCACTGTCGACGGCAATGCCGGCCGACTGATTGCCTTCAACGGTGATCGTCCCGCTGTTGAGGATGTTCCCGCTGTAGGTTCCGCCCCCGAGGACGTGGATTCCGAAGCGGTTGTTCCCCTGCGCGAATGGCCCGTCGACGTCGCCGTCCTTGTCCGTATCGGTGGGCGTGTAATCCTCATCGATGGTGATGATGTTGGTGTTGTTGATGTCGCCGATCAGGTTCGCATTCGCGAGGATTCCCGTCGACCCGTTCGCCCCCTGGATCGCGATCGTGCCTTCATTCTTGACGCTATTGTTGCTGTTGATGGTGACAGCGGCACCGCCCGTCGGCTTCACCGATCCCGTCGAGCTGATGCGAATATTGTCGCCCGCTCCCGCGGTCGTCAGCGGAGTGGTTACGGCAGTGCTGATGACCTGCTCGCCAGAAGCAGGCGTCGCGAGGACGACCGCGAGTGCGCCAAGAGCAGTAGACGCAAGAAGAGATCGCATTGAGTAATACCCCTTTCCTCCGGCTGGCACTGATGGCTGCCGGTTATCGTTTGCGCGCGCGTTCGCATGTTCCCGCGCGGCACGTGCCGGCTGGCGCGAAAGCGGATGTTAAGAGGAGCGGTTCAGCGGCGGCCGCCGCGCCCGTTTGACCTCCAGAACGAACGCCTAAAACTCAATTTAAAATGAAGCCCAGATGAACAAACGTTAAGCTTCTGGAATGACGTGGTTTAAGTCACGTCGGCTTTCTTCGGCGAACCCGGCGGTCTAAGCGCGGGCGATGGAAACGCCATTCGAACAGGTCGTTGCGCCGGTCACTCACGACCTCGGCGCGTTCAAGGTCAACCGGACGCTTCCCGCCCGCGAACGGACTATGGTCGGGCCCTTCATCTTCGTTGATGAGTTTGGTCCGGCTCACCTGCCGGCGGGCCAGGGAATGGACGTCCGGCCCCACCCCCATATCAACCTCGCGACCGTGACCTATCTGTTCGATGGAGCGATCGAGCATCGCGACAGCATTGGATCGCATCAGGTGATCGAGCCGGGCGCGATCAACCTGATGACCGCAGGCAGCGGAATCGTCCATTCGGAAAGGTCGCCGGAAGACCTGCGACCCGACGGACCGAGCCTCTACGGAATGCAGACCTGGCTAGCGCTTCCCGATGGGCGTGAGGAGGTGGCGCCGGCGTTCGACCATGTGCCTGCGACCGGCCTGCCGCTGATGGAGGACGGGGGAGCCCGGGCGCGCGTGCTGATGGGAACATTGTGGGGCGCGACCGCCGCGACGCCCTGCCATTCCCCGACGATCTACGCCGATATCGAGCTTGGCAGCGGCGCTTCGATCCCGATCGACGCCGAGGCCGACGAACGCGCTGTGATGCTGGTCGATGGCGAGGCCGAGCTCGGCGGCAAGAAGATCGATCCCTTCACATTGTACGTGCTGAGGCCGGGCCATGCCACGAGCCTGGTGAGCGCAACTGGCGCGCGCGCGATGCTGATGGGCGGCGGAGCCTTCTCGACGCGGCGCTACGTCTTCTGGAACTTCGTGTCTTCGTCGCGCGAACGGATCAATCAGGCGAAGGAAGACTGGAAAGCGATGCGCTTTCCCCTGCCGCCCGGCGATGACCAGGAGTTCATCCCCCTGCCCGAAGTGCCCAAGACGGTCAGCTACCCGTGACGGAGATCCGCCGCGTTGCGCTCAGCACCGGAGTCACACTGAACGTCGCGCTCGCCGGCGATCCGGCGGCTCCGGCAGTCATCCTGCTTCACGGCTTCCCGGAATCGCATCGGACCTGGCGGGAAATCGCGCCGCGGCTGCAGGATTTCTTCTACCTGGTCATGCCGGACCAGCGCGGCTTTGGCGGATCGGACCGGCCGCAGGAGGTCGAGGCATACAAGACCGACATTCTGATCGACGACATTTTCGCACTCGCTGACGCGCTGAGCATCGAAAGCTTCGCCCTGGTCGGCCATGACTGGGGCGGCGCGATCGCATGGCCGGCGGCGCTTCGCAACGATCCGCGCCTTAGTCGACTGGCGATCGTCAACGCGCCCCACCCACTCATCTTCCAGAAGAGCCTGATCGAGGACGAGGCCCAACGCGAAGCCTCGCAATATATCAACTGGTTCCGCAATCCGGGCGCAGAGAAGGCCCTCGAGGCGATGGGCCTCGAAACCTTCCTCGAGAAGACTCTGGCCGAACACGTCGATCGATCGAAGCTGCCGGAATCGGAACGGCGGCAATATCTCGCGGACTGGTCGCAGCCTGGCGCGCTGACATCGATGCTTAACTGGTACCGCGCCGGCAGGATGATTGTCCCGCCGCCCGGCGTCACCGTCCCGCTGCCGGATTGGGTCGTCGGCCAGTTCCCGACCGTCAAGGTCCCGACCCTCGTCGTCTGGGGCATGGGCGACACGGCGCTCCTCCCCATCCAGCTCGAAGGCCTCGGTCGCCTGGTCGACGATCTGACGATCGTCCGCCTGCCTGGAGTGCGCCATTTCGCGCCATGGGAAGCGCCTGACGAGGTTGCGGCTGCGCTCCGCCCCTTCCTCGCCGCGCATGCGGAGGCTAGTGCCTCGGCTTCATGACCCAGACTCGTTCCCGTACGCGTTCCGCGGCTCGCCTCGCCGCCGTCCAGGCGCTTTACCAGCAGGAGATGGAGGGAACGCCCGTGCCCCGGCTCCTCAAGGAATTCCATGACCATCGGCTGGGCGCGAAGATCGAGGACGAGCAATATCATGAAGCGGAGCGCGACTTCTTCGACGATATCGTGACGGGCGTGAGCGAGCGCTGCGCGCAGATCGACGGTCTCATCAGCGGGCGGCTCGCCGAGGGCTGGACCCTTGAGCGGCTAGACCGGCCGATGCGGGCCATCCTTCGCGCCGGAGCCTATGAGCTGATCGCGAGACCCGACGTCCCGGTCGGTTCGGTCATCTCCGAATATGTCGATGTCGCACACGCCTTCTACGACAAGCGCGAGAGCGGGTTCGTAAATGGCCTTCTCGACGCGATCGCCAAGGAAGCGCGGCGTTAAGAAAGCCTCAATTGCCGCCTCCTACCGGGCGATTGAATGTCTATCAGCCACATTGGTTTGGCAGCGTGCGCCTTTGCCGGACTGCTAGTTACGGCCCGAATAGCCATCCTGTTCACTTTCAGGACTGCCGTTTTGGCTAGGATCGTAGCGAACGATTGTACCCGCACCGAGCGGTGGGAACGATCTTGCGGCGGTTGGGACAACCTTTCCGAGGAACTGCGATATCGAACTGTTTGCGCAAGAGTGAGCTACGCCCACGACGGTGTCGATTATCGCGAGGACGTGGATCTCACGTTGGCCGGAGAAACGCAGCCCGGCGAGCTTCTTCAAATTTGGATAAAACCAGACAGCCCAAGCAAAGCAACAGCATATGGACCAGGCTACTGGTTCATAGGCCTGGTCCTGCTCAGCGTGATCACTGTCTTTTTCTGGTACCTCCCCTTTTGACGAATGCTTTGCGCTGACACAGCCTCCCGCTACGCTTGGGCTAAATGAAGGAATCTGAAGTCATCGCTCGTCTGCGGCGCATTGCGACTGACCCTGCCGCTCGCGGCCTCGCGGATGATGTGGCGCTCCTCGACGGCCTCGTGATCACACACGATACGATCGCGGAGGGCGTGCATTTCCTGCCATCCGATCCGCCCGCCAGCGTTGGCTGGAAACTCGTGGCGGTGAATCTTTCCGACCTGGCCGCCAAGGGCGCGACGCCCGCCGCGGCCCTGCTCTCTCTGACGATCTCCGACGACGAATGGGACGAGCAATTCCTTGGCGGCGTGGAAGCCGCCTGCGAGAGCTACGCACTGCCGCTGATCGGTGGAGATACGATCGCATTACCCGTCAGCGCTCCCAAGGTTCTCGGCCTGACCGCAATCGGCCGCGGCGGCGAGCGCGTTCCCGATCGGGCAGGGGGAAAGGCGGGCGATAAGTTGTGGCTCGTCGGGACAATCGGGGATTCCGCCGCCGGGCTCGCTCAATTGCGGGAGGATCCGCGGGCGACCGGCGTGCTCGTCGACATTTACCGAAGACCGGTCCCCTTGCTCGGTGCCGGCCAGGTATTGGCGCGGCATGCGACGGCGATGATGGACGTTTCCGACGGCCTGCTTCTCGACGCGCTTCGCCTGGCCCAGGCGAGCGGATGCGTCGCGACGATCGACATCGATTCTTTCCCGCTGACCGATGCATTCAGCCAGGCACAGGGCCAGGATCGCGAGGCGCGGCTGTTCGCAGCGACGGGCGGAGACGACTACGCTCTGCTCGCCGCGCTTCCGCCCGGGCTTGATCCGTCAACGCTTTCTTTACCCTCCGGGACGACCATTACGCGCATCGGAAGCCTCGAAGCGGGCGAGCCTGCAATAAGGCTTATGAGCGAAGGGAAGCCGATCGAATCGCCGGAAGGATTGGGTTTTGAGCATTCGGGCAACGACCATGGGAAACGCTCCGCTTCGCCAGTGGCTGATCGCCATTAGCGGGCTCGTGTCCGGCATGGTCGTGGCGATGCTGCTGCATTAATTCGGCGGGATTTTCTTACCCTCGCCTCCGCTGGTGAGCCCCATGCTCGCCATGCCCCCGGCGTTGCTGCGCCCAGGACTGGTTGCAAGCTCGAGCCGCGCCTCATAAAGGGACGCGAATCCTCCGGCCGCGCCCGCGCGCGCCGGCTCTTTTGTTTGCCGCGAAAATACGGGGAATATCCGACGATGAACTTGCTTCTGATCGCCATCGCTTGTGGCGTCATCGCCGTACTCTACGGAATCGTGACCAGCCGCCAGGTGCTCAGCCTTTCGGCTGGCAACCAGCGCATGATCGAGGTCGCCGGCGCGATCCAGGAAGGCGCCAAGGCCTATCTGCGCCGCCAGTACACGACGATCGCGATCGTCGGCGTTGTCGTCGCGATCATCATCGGCATTTTCCTGGGTCCGCTTTCGGCGGGAGCGTTCCTGATCGGCGCAATCCTTTCGGGCGCGACCGGCTTCATCGGAATGAACATCTCCGTCCGCGCCAACGTCCGCACGGCCGAGGCTGCGCGCGCGAGCCTGCAGAAGGGCCTGACGGTCGCCTTCCGCGCCGGAGCCATCACCGGAATGCTCGTTGCCGGACTCGCGCTTCTCGCGATTGCCGTTCTCTTCTGGTACCTGACCGGGCCCGGCGGCCACGCTCCGAACGATCGCCCTGTCGTCACCGCGCTCACCGCGCTCGCGCTCGGCGCATCGCTCGTTTCGATCTTCGCCCGTCTCGGCGGCGGCATCTTCACCAAGGCTGCCGACGTCGGCGCCGACCTCGTCGGCAAGGTCGAGGCCGGAATTCCCGAGGACGATCCGCGCAACCCGGCGGTGATCGCCGACAACGTCGGTGACAATGTCGGCGACTGCGCCGGAATGGCCGCTGACCTGTTCGAAACCTATGTGGTGACCGTCGGAATCACCATGGTGTCGGTTGCGCTCGCGCTTGGTTCCAGTCCGCTCCTCCTCCCGCTCATGACCCTCCCGCTCCTGATTGGCGGCGTCTGCATCATCACGTCGATCATCGGTACCTACATGGTCCGCCTGGGCGCCAAGGGCTCGATCATGGGCGCGCTCTACAAGGGCTTCTGGACCGCCACCCTGCTGGCCGTCCCGGCGATCTACGGCGCCGCCTATTTCACGCTCGGCGGCGACCTCCAGCAGACCGTCTCGACGGTTTCGGGTGCAAGCTTCCCGGCCATGAACCTCGTCTGGGCGAGCTTCATCGGGCTCGCGGTCACAGCGCTGATCGTGTGGATCACGGAATATTACACCGGGACCAACTACCGCCCGGTCCAGTCGATCGCGAAGGCGTCGCAAACCGGCCACGGCACCAACATCATCCAGGGTCTCGCGATCAGCCTTGAATCGACCGCGCTTCCGACGATCGTGATCATCGTCGGCCTGATCGCCAGCTACCAGCTCGGCGCCTTCCTGGGTGTGGCATTCGCCGCTTCGGCGATGCTCGCGCTCGCCGGAATGGTCGTCGCGCTCGACGCTTATGGTCCGGTCACCGACAATGCGGGCGGGATCGCCGAAATGGCGGGGCTCGAGCATGACGTCCGCACCCGCACCGACGCGCTCGACGCAGTCGGCAATACGACCAAGGCCGTCACCAAGGGCTATGCCATCGGCTCTGCGGGTCTAGCGGCCCTGGTGCTGTTTGGCGCCTATACCGCGGACCTTCGCGAATTCGGCGGCGACATCGGCGTCACGACCAACCTCGACACGCTCTTCAGCCTGTCGAATCCCTATGTGATCGTCGGCCTGCTGCTCGGCGCCCTGCTGCCCTATCTGTTCGGCGCGCTTGGAATGACCGCCGTGGGTCGCGCGGGCGGCGCGGTGGTCGAGGAAGTGCGCGGCCAGTTCCGCGACAATCCCGGAATCATGGATGGCTCGGTTCGTCCGAACTATGCACGCACGGTCGATCTCGTGACCCGCGCTGCGATCCGCGAGATGATCATCCCGTCGCTTCTTCCGGTGCTCGCGCCGATCATCGTCTACTTCGCCATCGGCGCGGTTGCGGGCAAGGAGAACGGCCTGGCGGCAGTCGGCGCATTGCTTCTCGGTGTAATCGTCTCCGGCCTGTTCGTCGCCATCTCCATGACTTCGGGCGGCGGCGCCTGGGACAATGCCAAGAAGTATATCGAGGACGGCAATTACGGCGGCAAGGGCTCGGAAGCCCACAAGGCCGCGGTTACCGGCGACACGGTCGGCGATCCCTACAAGGATACCGCCGGTCCGGCCGTCAATCCGATGATCAAGATCACGAACATCGTCGCTCTGCTTCTGCTCGCGGCGCTTGCCGGCCACGCCGCCGGTTGATCCAAAGCAAGGGACAGTCCCTCGACGGAGGGACTGTCTCCGGCTAGGCGGCGCACATGACGCACGCCATCCGAGTCCATGAGCTCGGAGGACCCGAGGTCCTCAAATGGGAAGAGATCGAGGTTGGAGAGCCTGGCCCAGGCGAGGTGAAGATCCGCCAGGAAGCCGCCGGTCTCAACTATATCGACGTCTATCACCGCACCGGCCTTTACCCTCAGCCCCTGCCCTTCACGCCCGGAACGGAGGGCGCGGGCGTCGTCGAAAGCATTGGACCGGATGTTTCGGGCCTGAGCCCGGGTGACCGCGTTGCTTATGCGGGTCCGGTCGGCGGCTACGCCGAGGAGCGGCTGATCGCGGCTGATCGCTTGATAAAGCTCCCGCATGCGATCTCGAGCGAACAGGCTGCGGCGATGATGCTGCAGGGAATGACGGCGCACATGCTGCTTCGCTCGGTGCATCGCGTGCAGCGAGGCGAGACGATCCTCATTCACGCCGCGGCGGGCGGGGTCGGGCTGATCGTTTGCCAATGGGCAAAGGCCCTTGGAGCAACGGTGATCGGCACCGTCGGTTCAGACGCAAAGGCCGAACTCGCCCGCGCCCACGGTTGCGACCACCCGATCGTCTATACCCGTCAAGACTTTGTCGCAGAGGTCGATCGAATCACCGGCGGCGCCAAGCTTCCGGTAGTCTATGATTCCGTGGGCAAGGATACTTTTCTGCAGTCTCTCGACTGCCTCGCGCCGCGCGGGATGATGGTCACGTTCGGCAACTCATCTGGCCCGGTCGATCCGATAGAACCGGGGATCCTCGCGCAGAAGGGTTCCCTTTTCCTGACCCGTCCGACCCTGTTCACCTACAGCGCGCGACGAGCGGACCTCGAAACCGCAGCGCGCGAGCTGTTCGAGGTCGTCGAGAGCGGCAAGGTGAAGATCGAAGTGAAGCAACGCTTCGCCTTGAAGGACGCCGCCGAAGCGCACCGTGCGCTCGAGGCTCGGCAGACCTCGGGATCGACCGTGTTCACCATCTGAGCCGCGCCTTCACATTTACGCCTCGCCCCGCTAAGGCTCCGCGACTTTTTTGAGAACGAAAGAGGATTTGCTTGGCCAAGGAAGAATTGCTCGAGATGCGTGGGCAGGTCGTGGAGCTGCTGCCCAATGCGATGTTTCGCGTCCGTCTCGAGAACGGCCATGAAATCCTCGGTCACACTGCCGGCAAGATGCGGAAGAACCGAATTCGCGTCCTGACCGGCGACGAAGTGCTCGTCGAACTGACGCCCTACGATCTCACCAAGGGGCGGATCACCTATCGCTTCATGCCGGGACGCGCTGGACCGCCCGGCTACTGATGCGCCTGGTCCTCGCCTCGGCGAGCCCGCGCCGCCTCGACCTGCTCGCCCGCATCGGAGTGACTCCGGACGCGATCATGCCCGCGGATGTGGACGAGCGCGTGCCGGATGGCGAGCTCCCGCGGCAGCATGCGCTGAGGCTGGCGCGCGAGAAGGCGGAGGCGGTTGCGGCGAAGCAGCCGGAAGCGCTCGTCCTTGCCGCGGATACGGTCGTCGCGGTCGGGCGGCGCATCCTCCCCAAGGTGGAAGATGAAGACACGCTGAGGGCCTGCATGCGCCTCCTCTCGGGCAGGCGGCACCGGGTGCTGACGGGCGTAGCGCTCGCGGTTCCAGGGAAAGGCCTCCGGGAGCGACTGGTCGAGACGATGATCGCGATGAAACATCTCTCGTCCGAGGAGATCGACTTTTACGCCAGCCATGGAGAATGGCGCGGAAAGGCCGGCGGTTATGCGCTGCAGGGATATGGCGAAGTCTATGTCCGCCATATCGCCGGCAGCTATTCCAACGTCGTCGGCCTGCCGCTCGCCGAAGTCCGTGTCCTTCTGAAATCGGCAGGATATCCAATTGCCTGAGTGGGTTACCGAGCGCGGGATCGGGGAGACCCGCCATGCGCTGATCGAAGATGGCGGGATTGTCGAAGCGAGGATCGAGCTGGACGGGATTTCTCCGGCGGGAGCGATCCTCGAGGCCCGCTTGCTCGCCGGCGGCCGCAATGCGGTGGCACGCGCTCGGGACGGCCTCGAATATTTGCTTCCCAGGGGAGCGCCGGGCGTCGCCGAAGGCGGCGCGCTGACGATCGAAGTCACGCGCTCGAGAATTCCCGGAAGCGAGCCCTGGAAGCGCCCGCTGGCCAAGCTATCCGACGGGGCCGCGAGGGACTTGCTGAACATCAACGGCAGACCGGCGGCCGGCAATGAGCTCGGCTCCGCTGGCTGGGACGACCTCGTCGAACAGGCGCGCTGCGGAATCGTGCGGTTCGCGGGCGGCGAGCTGCGGATCGAAGCCACGGCGGCAATGACCGTCATCGATATCGACGGTCATCTCCCGCCCGAAGAACTGGCCGTTCGCGGCGCCGGCGAGGCGGCCAGGGCGATCCGCAGACTGGACATCGGCGGCTCGATCGGAATCGATCTTCCTACCGGTGGGTCGAAGAGCGAGCGACAGGCTGCCGCCGCCGCCATCGACGAACATCTGCCGCAGCCTTTCGAGCGGACGGCGGTCAATGGCTTCGGCTTCGTTCAAATCGTCCGCCCGCGCCAGCGCGCCTCGCTCATTGAACTGGCGCTGGATCGGGCGACGTTCGAGGCCCGGGCGCTCCTGCGCCGCGTGGCGTTCGAGGCCCCCGGTCCGAAGCGGCTCGCCGTCCATCCGTCGGTGGCATCGGTCTTGGAAGCGCAGCCCGATTGGCTCGATGCCCTGGCGCGAAAGGTCGGCGGCGCAATCGCCTTGCGACCGGACGCCACCCTTCCCATTTCCGGTGGGTATGCCGAGAGCCCCTAAAGCCAAGCTCTGCCCGCTGTGCGGCAAGCCGGAAAGCCCCGAACACGCGCCATTCTGCAGCCGCGGCTGCAAGGATCGCGACCTGTTGAAGTGGCTCGGTGAGGGCTATCGCATCGCCGGTCCCGCGGCGGATCCCGGAAGGGTGGACAGCAGCGAGGGCGAAGGTTAGGGAGCCGGTCGCTTGAACGGGCCGTCCGCCCGCTTCCGAGAGCCCAGGTAGCTCAGTTGGTAGAGCACGTGACTGAAAATCACGGTGTCGGTGGTTCGATTCCGCCCCTGGGCACCATTTTTGCAGAGCTCCGCTGTCCCCGAAACGAACGAAGCCATCGAACAGTTGGCGCGTTTCATCGGCTGCACATGAAATGGAGGTGCGTAATGCCTGCCAAATCCGCAGCTCAGCAGAAAGCCGCCGGAGCGGCCCTGTCCGCCAAACGCGGCGATACCCCGAAGAGCAAGCTCAAGGGCGCATCAAAGTCGATGCTGTCGATGAGCGAGAAGGAACTCGACAAGATGGCGTCGACGAAGCGGAAGGGTAAGCCGGAGCACGTCAGAAAAAAGAAGTAGTCACCGCCACCCTTTGTCGCGGGCGGCCTTCTCACCCGCCGCGTCGAACGGCTCGCCCGAGATCGTCGAATCGATCAGCGCGGCAAGGTTCGGGTCCATTCCCGCGGCCATTCGGTAGGCGCCCGCCTGCCCCTCCGGCGCGGCGAACAGCCCGCGCACCTGCCACCGGTCACCGCTACGGCAGGCGAGGCCGCTCGACCGAGCCTCGGTGAAGCTGCGGCAGATCGATCCCGCTTGATCGCGGAAGGTCATGCCGATGCGATCCGCCTCGTTCGATTGAGCGCTCGCCAACTGCGTATCGAGCGAGCGAGCTAGGGCGGCGGCTGCGTAGAGCTTACCGCCGCTCACCTCAACGGGCGCAGACGACCGTTGGGGAACCATCGTTCCGACCACGATGCCGACGGCGAGCGTCGCTGCCATCGCGGCCCATTGCGGCAACGACGGCCATGCAGGTCGAGCGAGCGCGCGCCTGGCCGCGAAGTCGATGACCTGGGGCTCGGGCTTGCGTGCGATCGTGGAGATCGACTCCGGCACCGGAGCATCGAGGATGGTGTCGAAGGCGCTCTTCATCCGGGCCTGCATGGATCGGTGCTGCGCCGCCAACTCGCGCAGTTTCGGGTCTCCGGCGACCTCCGCTTCAACACGGGCCGCTTCCTCGGCATCGAGCTCACCGTCGAGCCAGGCGAAAAATGTCTCGTCCTTCACCATTTCATGCTCCCACGAGGGCTAGGAGCGCGGCTCGGCCGCGCACCAACCGGCTCGACACCGTGCCGATCGGAAGATCGAGCATCTCGGCCGCCTCCCGATAGCCGAAGCCTTCGATCAGGATGAGCGCCACGACTTCGCGCTGCTCCTCGGGCAAACGTTGCATCGCCGCCATGACGCGCTGCAGGTCCATCGACGCCTCCATCCCGCCGGTCGGATCCACGCCGATCGAGTCCGCCTCTTCCGGCGGAGCTTCGAACTTCTCCTTGCGCGCGCGTGAGCGGACAGTGTCGATCCAAATGTTGCGCATGATCCGGTAGAGCCAGCTGTCCAGCCTTGTGCCGGGCTGCCATTGCGACCTGGACCGAATCGCGCGTTCCACCGTCATCTGCGTCAGGTCGTCCGCGTCGCTTGGACTGCGCGCCAGCGCATGGGCGAAGCGCCGCAGGCGTGGGAGCAGCGCTGTAAGCTCGTCCTCGAACGGCAAATGTCGATCCATTCAAACCCATGCGGATGAAACGTGCCCGCATTCTCGTTTCATCCCTGAACGAATAAAAGAGGTCCGTCGATGTCCAGATTTGGTCGCCAAATTCTTGCCGGGGCGCTGGTCGCCGGATTGCTTCCGGGTGGCGCGGCTGCGCAACTGCTGCCGCGCGTGTCGCTCCCGTCGGTCTCGGTCCCCGTTCCGATGCCTACGGCCAACGTGCCCGTCGTTGGCCCGGTTCTGCAGAATGTGCTGCAGGACCCCCAGGTGCAGCAGCAGGTCGTTTCGGGCGGGCTGAACAGCGTCGGGGGATTGCCCTCGATCGTCGCGAGCGCCGGTGCTCCCACCCTGCTGGAGCTCCGCAAGCTCCGGCTTCTCGAACTGGTTCGGTCGAACCGCAAGGAGCTTGAGACCGATCCATCCGGCCAGCCGGTCCGGCGCGGTATTCTGGTGAGCGTCGACCCCGATCCGCTTTCACTGCAGCTTGCGGTTCGCGCAGGTTTCGCGATTGTCGCGGACGACACCGATCGCGACCTTGGAATGCGGCTGGTTCAGCTGGCCGTTCCGCGTGGCATGAGCGCGCGCGAGGGCCTGAAGCGGCTGCGCTCGACCG
Organism: Sphingomicrobium sp.; assembly: GCA_035536015.1. Classification (GTDB taxonomy): domain Bacteria; phylum Pseudomonadota; class Alphaproteobacteria; order Sphingomonadales; family Sphingomonadaceae; genus Sphingomicrobium. The sequence goes on along the minus strand of DATLOY010000114.1, from coordinate 1,621 downwards.
CCCCAAGGCTGCAATGCGATTACGACCATATCTACGAACCGGCCGGCGGAGCGCTCCTGCCGGTTCAGGCCGCGCTCGCGTCGTCGGCAGGAATTGCGCGCGGCCGTGTCGTCGGAATGATCGACGGCGGAGTCGCCTCGCATCCTTCCCTCGCCGGTGCATCCATCGAACAGAGCGGCTTTGCCGGGAACCCTCAGCCGACCGGCCACGGAACGGCGGTCGCGTCGCTGCTGGTCGGCAATCAAGGTCCGTTCCTGGGCGCCGCGACCGGATCGCAGGTCTATGTGGCCGACGTTTATGGCGGGAATCGCGCCGCCGGGTCCGCAAGCGCGATCGTCAAGGCCATGGGGTGGCTGGCCGGCCATCATCCGCAGGTGATCAACATCAGCCTCGTCGGCCCGCCGAACAGCGCGGTTCAGCGCGCCGTTCAAATCGTTCAGGCGCGCGGGATCGAAGTCGTCGCCGCGGTAGGCAACGATGGGCCGGCGGCGCCACCGCAATATCCCGCGTCCTATCCCGGCGTCATCGCGGTGACCGGCGTTGATGCCGGCGGCCGTGCGCTGCCGGAGGCCGGCAGGGCTGCTCACATCGACTTTGCCGCACCGGGGGCCGACATGGCCGCCGCTTTGCCCGGCAATGGGTATGCGCGGGTGCGCGGAACCAGTTTCGCGTCGCCGCTCGCTGCTGCCAGGCTGCTTCTCGCCGGTTCGCCGGCCCGGCTCGCGGAGGAGGCGCGGCCAGGCAAAGGCAAGGTTGGCCGCGGCATTGTCTGCGGCGACTGCCGCGTGGACCCGAAAGTCGTTCGAGCAAAATAGCCGGATGAAACCGGTTTGCCATGTCGTTCTCAAGTGCAGGAGCCAGTTGAAGCTCCCACGAAGTTCAAAAAGGAGAATGACATGACCAAGTTCATGCTGGCCGCGGTTTCTGCGCTCGCATTCGGCGCAGCCCCCGCACATGCACAACTTCTCGGCAATATTGGCGGCACCGTCAGCGGTGCAATCAACGGAACGCTCGGCGGCACGCTCAATGGTACGGTCGGCGGCCTCACGGGCCCCAACGGCGGCGTAGGCAATTGCCTTTGCGACACGGTCAACGGCGCCGTGAGCAGGGCGGGCGCTCTGACGAACAGCATCGTTGGCCTTGGCGCTATCGGCAACGGCGGCAGCAACGGCAACGGCGGGTCCGGGATTGGACTGGCGGGCGTCGTCTCAAGCGCGACCAACGCCACCGGTTCCGTGACGAATGGAGGCCAAATGGCTAACGGCCTTGCGCTTGCCGGGACCGTTTCGAACGTCACGAATGCCGCGGCTTCGATCACGCAGGGGCAGGCGATGGGCAATGGTCTGAATGTTGCCGGCACGTTGAACAGCGCCTCGAATGCCGCAGCTTCGATCACGCAAGGTCAGGCCACCGGCAATGCCCTCAATCTTGCAGGTACGTTGAGCGGCGCCTCGAATGCCGCAGCGTCGATCACCAAAGGTGGCGCGAACGGCCACGGCGTCGACGTTTCCGGAGCGCTCAACGGCGCGACCAACGGCGCGGTGAGCCTTGCAAACGGTCCGCAATCTTCATTGCTGAACGGATCGGCTGCGGGGCAAGGCTCGGCCAACGCCAACGCCAA
>DATLOY010000113.1:0-14151 GCA_035536015.1 Sphingomicrobium sp. | reverse complement strand
GCTGAATAATCGAGCCTGTGAAGCAGCCGCGCATTGATCAGCTCGACATCGTGTGGATCGAAATGCGCAGGCGCTCGGCCGAAATGCGAGAAATCGAACGCAGCGGCGAGTTCATCGAGCGAGCCGACCGGCTCGACCGGCTGCGACGTGCCGATGCGCGCGAGCACCGAGAGCAGAGCCATAGGCTCGATCCCGTCATCGCGCAGCTGCTCGACCCCGTGGGAGCCCAGCCGCTTCGAAAGCTTGCCTTCGGCCGCAACCAATAGAGCTTCGTGCGCGAACTCGGGCGGCCTTGCGCCAAGGGCTTCGAACATCTGAATCTGCGTGGCGCTGTTCGAGACATGATCCTCGCCGCGGACGATATGCGTCACGCCGAGGTCAACGTCGTCGATCACGCTGGGGAGGAGATAGAGCCAGCTGCCGTCTTCGCGGCGGACGACGGGATCGCTGAGAAGCTTCGGATCGAAGCGCTGCTCGCCGCGGATCAGGTCGTTCCAGACGATCGGCGCATCATGGTCCAGCCGAAAGCGCCAGTGCGGTGCCCGGCCTTCGGGTACCGGATCATCGGCGGCACGGCGTTCGTAAACGGGCGGTAGCCCGCGCCCGAGCAGCACCTTGCGGCGAAGCTCCAGCTCTTCCGGGGTCTCGTAACAGGCATAGACCCGCCCGGCGGCCTTCAGCCGGCCGAACTCGCGCTCGTAGAGATCGAACCTCTCCGACTGGCGGAACAGCCTGTCGGGCGTCAGCCCGAGCCAGTCGAGGTCGTCGCGGATTGCCTGGTCGAACTCCGCGGTGGAGCGCTCGCGGTCGGTATCGTCGACGCGAAGCATGAACGTGCCGCCATTCTTCCGTGCGAACAGATGATTGTGCAGCGCAGTCCGAATGTTCCCGACATGCAGCCGCCCCGTCGGCGACGGCGCGAAACGGGTGACGACGCTCATTTCGGCCCGGTGTGGAAGAAATTGCTGATCGGGTAGCGCCGGTCGCGCCCGAAGTTGCGGCTGCCGATCTTCACGCCCGGAGGCGCCTGACGGCGCTTATATTCGGCGCGAAGCAGCTTCGTTTCGATATCCGCCACCAGCGTCGCATCCTCCCCGGTCTCATTCGCCACTTCGCCGACGGACATTTCCTTGTCGACCAGCCCTTCGAGGATCCGGTCGAGCACCGAATAAGGCGGAAGGCTGTCTTCGTCCTTCTGGTCCGGCCTGAGCTCGGCACTCGGCGGCTTGCTGATCACCCGCGACGGCATCACCGGTCCGTCCGGCCCGAGCGCTGTCTCAGGCTTGTTGGCGTTGCGCCAGCGCGACAATGCGAAGACCGTCGTCTTGTACGCGTCCTTCAGCACGGAATAGCCGCCGGCCATGTCGCCATAGAGAGTCGCGTAACCCACGCTCATCTCGCTCTTGTTGCCTGTCGTGAGCAGCATCTGCCCACCCGAATTGGACAGTGCCATAAGCGCAACCATGCGCAGGCGCGCCTGGACGTTTTCCGCCGCAAGGCCCTGAAGCTGCGGCAGCATTTGGTCGACCGCCTCCACAGCGGGAGCGATCGACACGACGTCATGGCGGCAACCGAGGAGGCGCGCACATTCACGTGCGTCCTGAAGGCTTTCCTCGCTGGTATATCTGGAGGGGAGCATCACGCCCCACACGCGCTCGTGGCTGAGGGCATCGACGGCAACCGCCGCGGAGAGCGCGCTGTCGATGCCGCCCGACAGGCCCAGGATGACACCCGGAAAGCCGTTGCGCTCCACATAATCGTGCAGGCCCAGCATCATCGCCCGGTAGACGTCCTCGGGGAACATATCGAGCGCATGACTTTCGCGGGTCGTGCAGCGCCAGCCCTCCGCCGTGCGCTCCCACTCGGTCATGAGCAAAGCTTCTTCCCAGTCGCACAACTGGACGACCCGTTCGCCATCGGGGTGGATGACGAAGGAGGACCCGTCGAACACGATCTCGTCCTGTCCGCCGACGCGATTGAGGTAGGCGATCGGAAGGCCCGTCTGCACCGCCCTCGACCGCACCAGCCGGTAGCGGATTTCGTCCTTGTCGAGCTCGTAGGGGCTGCCGTTCGGCACCAGCAGCATCTCCGCTCCGGCTTCGGCGAGGTGCGCGCAGACAATTTCCTGCCAGATGTCCTCGCAGATCGGAACGCCGAGCTTCACGCCCTTGAACTCGATCGGCTCGGGCAATGGGCCCGGCGTGAAGATTCGCTTCTCGTCGAACGTGCCATAGTTCGGCAGCTCATGCTTCAGCGTCCGCCCGATCACCCTGCCGCCCTCGGCGAGAATGAAGGCGTTGTAGACGCTGCCGCCCTCGGCAATGAGCGTACCGATCAGCATGGCGGGCCCCGGCTCGGCCGTCGCCGCGACGAGCTGGTCGGTGCATTCGTGCGTCCGCCGAACGAACTCCGGCTTCAGGACCAGGTCTTCCGGCGGATAGCCGATCAGCTGCAGCTCCGGACACATCAGCAGGTCGGCATCCCTGGCTCGCCGGCGCATCTCGAGCATGGCCGCGGCATTGCCTTCCAGATCGCCGACGCGCTGGTTCATCTGGGCAAAAGCAATGGTCAGACGGTCAGCCATGGGAGCGATTTAGCGAGCGTCCCCACTTCGGCAACCTTTACGAAACGCGGGCAGCCTCGCTAAAGCCCCGTCACGCGCTGGGGATAGCCACATGAAATTGCTCGCCGGGAACAGCAACCTGCCGCTGGCCCGCTCCATTTCCGAATATCTTGAAATGCCTTTGACCGAGGCAAGCGTCCGCCGTTTCGCCGACGAGGAGATTTTCGTCGAGATCAACGAAAATGTCCGCGGCGAGGACGTCTTCGTCATCCAGTCGACCAGCTACCCCGCGAACGACAACCTCATGGAGCTGCTGATCTGCATCGATGCGCTGAGGCGCGCGTCGGCAAAGCGGATCACCGCCGTGCTTCCCTATTTCGGCTATGCGCGGCAGGACCGGAAGCCGGGTCCGCGCACGCCCATCTCAGCCAAGCTCGTCGCCAATCTGATCACCACGGCGGGCGCGAACCGCGTCCTGTCGATCGACCTTCACGCCGGGCAGATCCAGGGCTTCTTCGATATTCCGACCGACAACCTCTTCGCCTCGCCGGTCATCGCCGCGGACATCAGGGCGCGCTTCGCCAACCGCAAGCTGATGGTCGTTTCGCCGGACGTCGGCGGCGTGGTGCGCGCCCGCAGCCTGGCCAAGCGTCTCGACAATGCCCCGCTGGCGATCGTCGACAAGCGCCGCGAGAAGGCGGGCGAGAGCGAGGTCATGAACATCATCGGCGACGTCGAGGACCGTACCTGCGTCCTCATCGACGACATCGTCGATTCGGCGGGGACCCTGTGCAACGCCGCCGCCGCGCTGAAGCAGCAGGGCGCGACCGAGGTCTTCGCTTATTGCACGCACGGCGTCCTATCCGGAGGCGCTGCGACGCGCGTCGCCAAATCGGAGCTGAGCGAGCTGGTCGTGACCGATTCGATCTGGACGGGCGAGCCGGACCCCAAGACCGGCAGGATCCGCCGCCTCAGCATCGCACCCCTCCTCGCCGAAGCGATTCGCCGAATCGCCGACGAAAGCAGCGTCTCCAGCCTGTTTGATTAGGGATGTGCAATCTCTACCGGCTCGAGCGGAACCCTGACGCGATCCGGCGCCTGTTCGCCGACCAGCATATTCCGCTGAGCTTCCCCGAGGGGATCCCGAACCTCGAGCCGCGCGATATCCGGATCACCGACCGCGCTCCGGTCGTCCGCTGGAACCGCGATCGCGGGGAAGCGGAGCTGGTCGAGCGGCGCTGGTCCTGGCCCGGACCGACGGGCAAGCCCGTCTTCAACATGCGCGCCGACGGGCGCGAATTCGGCCGCGACCGATGCCTGGTGATCGCCGACGCCTTCTTCGAATTCACGGCGCCGGCGGACCCGAAGCAGAAGCGCAAGGATTGTTGGCTGTTCAAGCCGGACAGCGACTTCGGAATCGCCGGGTTGCTGAGGAACGACGTGCAGGTGGGCGAGGCCTTCACCTTGCTGACCGTGCCCCCGGGCGAGGACGTCGCGCCTTACCACAATCGTCAGATCGCCTTGCTCACGCCGTCGGAGTGGCGCCCCTGGCTCGACGGCTCGGCGCGTTCGACGGACCTGCTCGCTCCGAGCGAAAGCGGGTCGATCGCGGTAAGGGCCGCGTAACTTGCGTGAGGCGCCTTCGGCCTCTATAGGCGCCGCCTTTCCAGATCGTTGGAAAACCAATGGCCCGGCCGAAAGGGCTGCCGTGGCGGTTGGATAAAGTCGCGTCCCGAGTGGCGCATTAAGGAGACGAAATGCCCAAGCTGAAGACCAAGAGCGGCGTCAAGAAACGCTTCAAGCTCACGGCGACCGGCAAGATCAAGCACGGCGTGGCGGGCAAGCGCCACCGGCTGATCAGCCACAACGCCAAATATATCCGCCAGAACCGCGGCACAGAAATTCTCGCCGACGCCGATACGGCGCGCGTGAAGGCCTGGGCCCCCTACGGCCTGAAGTAGGGAGGCTCAAGACATGGCACGCGTCAAACGGGGTGTAACCACCCGCGCCAAGCACAAACGCCTCCTTGAGCAGGCGAAGGGCTATTACGGCCGCCGGAAGAACACGATCCGCATCGCCCGCCAGGCGGTCGAGAAGGCCGGGCAATATGCCTACCGCGACCGGAAGGTGAAGAAGCGGAGCTTCCGCGCTCTGTGGATCCAGCGGATCAACGCCGCGGTCCGCGCGGAAGGCCTGACCTACGGGCAGTTCATCCACGCGCTGAAGCTTGCGGGGGTCGACCTCGACCGGAAGGTCCTGGCCGACATCGCGATGCACGAGGCCGAAGCTTTTTCCGCGATCATCGCCCAGGCGAAAGGCGCGCTGGAGAAGAAGGCGGCGTAAGCGGGGCCCGTCTCCTCCGCGACGGGGGGCCTGCGCAGCGTTTCGTCATTCCCGCGAAAGCGCGGTTCCATGATGACGAATTGAGGGCGTCGGAAGCGAGTCCGGCGCCTTTCTCGGCCTAATCCAGCAATTCGTAAGCCGGGAGCGTCAGAAATTCGACGAGATCGGCGCTCACGATCATGTCGTGCATGAGGCGCGCGGCGTCGGCGATGTTCGGAACCTCGGCGAGAAGGCCAACCTCCTCGTCGAACCATTGTTCGAACAGGTCGAGGGTGAACTTGCGTCCGTCGTCGAGCGGCGCTTCGTGCCTCAGCCACTGCCATAGCTGGGTCCGGCAGATCTCCGCCGTCGCTGCATCCTCCATGAGGTTGTAGAGCGGCACAGCGCCCTTCCCGCCCAGCCAGGCGGCGAGATATTGGACGCCGACGCGGATATTCTCGCGCGCTCCGGCCTCGGTGCGGACGCCCTCATGAAGCTGCAGCATCTCATCGCGATCCGGAACATGCTCGGGCATCTTTTCCAGCTGGTTGGGGCCGGTCATCGCGTCGAACGCCCGCATCGCGACCGGTACCAGCGCCGGGTGCGCGACCCAGGTCCCGTCATGGCCGTTACCGACCTCGCGAAGTTTGTCAGCCCGGACCTTTTCCAGCGCACCGGCATTCGCGGCCTCGTCGCCCTTCACGGGGATGAAGGCCGACATCCCGCCCATGGCGAAGGCGCCGCGTCGATGGCAGGTCGCGACCAGCCGCAGCGAGTAAGCGGCCAGGAACGCCTTATCCATGGTCATCAAGGCACGGTCGGGAGTTAGCCTCGTGGCGCTCCGTCCGAGGCGCTTGATGTAAGAGAAGATATAGTCCCAGCGGCCGCAGTTCAGGCCGACGATATTCTCCCTGAGCGCGTAGAGGATCTCGTCCATCTCAAACGCCGCAGGGAGAGTCTCGATCAGCACGGTCGCCTTGATCGTCCCGCGCTCGAGCCGAAGCTTGCCTTCCGCAAAGGCGAAGACATCGCTCCACAGTTCGGCCTCGTGCCGGCTCTCGAGCTTGGGGAGATAGAAATAGGGTCCTGAACCGCGCTTCAGTGAGCTTCGGGCGTTGTGCCAGAGATAGAGGGCGAAATCGAAAAGCGCGCCGGCGACGACTTCCCCGCTGACGGTCACATGATCCTCGGGCAGGTGCCACCCGCGCGGCCGGACCATCAGCACCGCCGGACGATCGCCGACCTTGTAGCGCTTGCCGGTCTGCGGATCGGTATAATCGAGTTGGCCGAGCCAATAATCGCGAAGATTGACCTGGCCCTGGATCAGCTCGTCCCAGGTCGGCGCGGTCGCATCCTCGAAATCGGCCATGAAGACCTTCGCGCCCGAATTCAGCGCGTTGATCACCATCTTGGCATTGGTCGGCCCGGTGATCTCGACGCGCCGATCGAGCAGGTCGGCGGGGATCGATCCCACCGTCCAGTCCGACGCGCGGATTTCGAGCGTCTCCCTGGGGAAGTCGGGAAGCTCGCCCGCGTCGAAACGCGCCTGCCGGTCTTGACGCGCATCGAGCAGGGCGCGGCGGCGGCCGTCGAAACGCTCATGCATTTCGGCAAGGAAATCGAGCGCCGCTTCGGTCAGGACCTCGTCGGCTCGGTCGATGGGCGAAGATTCTGCAATGATACGCGGACGGTCCAGCACGTCGCTCACAATAGCACCGGCTCCACGCAAATCGAGTAGCGTTCAGTCGCCTCGCACCGATCGCGGAAAGTCAGGCGCTGCCATTCCATCCGTGCTCGAAGTTCATCGGCGAACGGGCCGATGATCCTTTCGGTCCCGGGTTTCAGGTCCTTGAAGCGGCAATCGGAATATTGGCCGCCGACAACCCAATAACGCTGTCCCATGGCTCTTCTCCCTATTTCGCGATTTCGAACTGTGCGGCTTCGGTGGATTCCGTGAGTGCGACGGTCGAGGCCTGGCCGCCGGAGATGGCGGTGGCGATTGCGTCGAAATAGCCGGTACCGACTTCGCGTTGGTGGCGGGTCGCGGTGTAGCCTGTAGCTTCGCTCGCGAATTCGGCCTGCTGAAGCTCGGAATAAGCCGCCATGCCCCGGTCGCGGTAACCGCTCGCCAGCTCGAACATCGCGTGATTGAGGCTGTGGAAGCCGGCCAGGGTCACGAACTGGAACTTGTAGCCCATCGCACCGAGCTCGCGCTGGAAGCGCGCGATCGTGTCGGAATCGAGCTTCGCGGCCCAGTTGAAGCTCGGGCTGCAATTGTAAGCGAGCATCTTGCCGGGGAATTTGGCGTGGATCGCATCGGCGAACGTCCGCGCATCCTCGAGGTCGGGGTGGCTGGTCTCGAACCACAGGAGGTCGGCATGCGCGGCGAAAGCAAGGCCGCGCGAGATGCAATGGTCGAGGCCGGTGCCGTCCTTCAGTCGGAAGAAGCCTTCGCTGGTGCGCTCGCCGGTGATGAATTGACGATCCCGTTCATCCACGTCCGATGTGATGAGCTTGGCGCTTTCGGCGTCCGTCCGTGCGACGAGGATCGTCGGAACTCCGCAAACGTCCGCTGCCAGCCGTGCGGCGTCGAGGTTGCGGATTGCGGCCTGCGTCGGAATCAACACCTTGCCGCCCAGGTGACCGCATTTCTTTTCGCTCGCGAGCTGGTCTTCGAAGTGAACGCCCGCGGCGCCGGCCTCGATATAGGCTTTCATGATCTCGAAGCAGTTGAGCGGACCGCCGAAGCCGGCCTCCGCGTCGGCGACGATCGGCGCGAACCAGTCGCGCTTCGCTCCGCCTTCCATATGCTCGATCTGGTCGGCGCGCTGGAAGGTGCGGTTGATTCTGCGCGCGAGCTCGGGCCCCGAATTGGCGGGATAGAGCGACTGGTCGGGATACATGGCCCCGGCAGCGTTGGCGTCCGCAGCGACTTGCCAACCGGACAGGTAGATGGCATTGAGCCCCGCGCGGACCATCTGCATCGCCTGGTTGCCGGAGAGGGCGCCTAGCGCACGCACCGGTTCGTCGCGGTTCAGCAATTCCCACAGCTTGAGCGCACCGCGCCGGGCGAGCGTATGTTCGACAGGAAAGGATCCGCGGAGCTTCAGCACGTCATCGGCGCTGTACGGCCGCTCGAGCCCATGAAACCTGTTGGAGGGGGCCGCTACTACCGCGCTGAAGTCCGACATCCTCTTATCCTTCGCTGGAGCCTTGGACAGAGAGAACCACGGGCCTTTGAAAAGGACTCGCGGAATAGTGCGAATGTGTCAGTTCATGACTTGTGAAGTTTGTAAAAACGTACACAAGATGACTGCATGACTGGCCAACGAAAGCTCTTCCTCGGTGCGCGACTGAAGCGGCTTCGCCGCGAGCGCGGCCTCAACCAGAGCAAAATGGCCGAGGAGCTCGGCGTCTCCGCCTCCTACCTCAACCATCTCGAGCGCAACCAAAGGCCCGTCACCGCCGGAATTCTCCTGCGGCTCGCCGAGACGTTCGACGTCGATGTAAAAAGCTTCGCCGCGGATACGCCGGAGGTGGGCGGTCCCAGCCAGTTGAGCGAGATCTTCTCCGATCCAATGCTCGGCGACCTTGGGGTCAGCCGCTACGAGCTCGTCGAGCTGGCCGACAATGCCCCGTCGATCGCCGAAGGCATCGCCCGGCTCTACACCGCGCTCCGAGAGCTTCAGAGGCAGCCGCAGGAGACCGCGGACCCGCGCGTGTTGATCACCCCCGAAACCTGGGTGCGCGACTATATCCAGGCGCAGCGCAATCACTGGCCGGAGCTGGAAGAGGCATCGGAAACGCTGGGCGGCGCGATGGCACATCCGTTGTCCGTCGCCGAGCCGCTGCGCCATCGCCTCAAGGAAGCGTGGGGCGTCGAGGTTCGGGTGGTCGATCCCGAATTCCTCGAGGATGCGAGCCAGCACTACGATTCGCAGCGGCGCGTGCTGATGCTTTCGTCGCTTCTGCGCCCGGAGAACCGGACGTTCGGAATGGCCTATCAGCTTTCGCTGCTGGAGTTCGCTCCGATCATTGACCGGATGCTCCAGGCGGCACGCCCGCCCGAGGCCGGGAGCCGCCATCTCCTGCACATGAGCTTCGCCAATTATGCGGCCGGCGCGATCATCATGCCTTACGGCCGCTTCCTGCGCGCCGCGGAAGAGCATCGTTACGCGCTGGACCGGCTGTGCGCGCAATTCGGGGCCAACATTGAACAGGTCGCCCACCGCCTGACAACGCTCAGCCGATCGGGCGCGAAAGGCGTCCCCTTCTTCATGCTGCGGGTCGATCCGGCCGGAAACATTTCAAAGCGCTATGCTGGCGAGAGCTTCCCTTTCTCGCATTTCGGAGGGACCTGCCCGCGCTGGCATCTGCACACAGCGTTCCAGACGCCCGGGCAGACGATCCGCCAATTGATCGAGACTCCCGACGGACAGCGCTTCTTCACGCTCAGCCGAACGATCGAGCGGCCGATCAGGCCCGACCTGCGGGACGATGCCTTGCTGGCGATCGGCCTGGGCTGCGACGTGAAGCACGCACATCGCATCGCATATGCGGACGGGCTCGACCTGGCGAACACTCCGGCAACGCCCGTCGGTCCAGCCTGCGCGATCTGCCCGCGGCTGCAATGCCCCTATCGCGCGACTGCGCCGGCTGGACGAATGCTCGCGGTAGAGGAGAATCGTAAGACGATTTCGCCTTATCCGTTCGTTCCAGCCTAGGGCGCTACGGGCTCGCGCTCCAGGTTGGCGCGATCCCAATCCGCGAGGTCGGCGGCCGCGTCATAGGTCGACTGCAGAAACTCGTTCAACGCGGCTTCCGGATCACCCGAATCCCGCACCTGGGCATATGGCAGAATATATTCGCCATAAGTTTCGTCGAAATGGCCTTGGCTGACTGGTGTCCGGCGAAAGCCCTCGGGCTCGGGATAGGTGTAGCTGTAGAAGAAAGGTTCGGCCGCGACCGCGCCTCCAGCCCAGAAACCTGCGCTCGACAATTGTTGGTCATAGGCTTCGCGGGTGATTCGGTCGGGAAGGCCGGGAACACCGCCTGGATGCTCGGGTGCCGGCCGGCCGGAGAAACGGGTCACGGCGAGGTCGAAACTTCCCCACCAGAAATGAACCGGGCTCGACTTGCCGGTGAAACCCGCTCGGAAGCGCCCGAAGACGGGCAGAATCGCCGCCAGCGCCTCGCGAAACCGTTCGGCGGAATCGCGATCATATTCGCGTGGGGTCGTGTCCTCGGCAAAGGGAATTGCGCCTTCGATCTCGTTCGGCCGCCCCTTGAAGTCCGACGGCAGGCCATGCTTGTCGAGAATTGCGATGAGCCGCTTGTGAAGTGCGGCGACGCTTCCTGCATTCAGTGGGACCTCCTCGCGCGATCCGTCGCTGACCCACAAGACCACGGCGTGCCTGCAAAGGTCGAGCGTCAGGGTGAAGGTCCGGTTGCCGCTTGCCGCCGTCGGAAGCGCAGCAAGGCCACGAGCATTCGGCTGCAGAGCCACATGCCAGCCATGATTGACCCACGGAGCGTGCGCGACGCGGATCTTGCCGAGCATCTGCGCAGCGAGATGCAGTAACGCCAACGTCTCGTGGTCGCGCTCGACGTTCATCTCGGGCCAATCGCTCATCGCCGTCGACGATAGCACGCCCCTTTGCATTTTTCGCGTCGGCCCGGCTAAGGCCGTCCGATGTCTGAGCTGCTTGAACGCGTGGCCGCCGCCCAAACCCTGCAGGACCTGGAGTCCGTGCGGGTCGCGCTGCTCGGCAAGTCCGGCGAGATCACCGCCAAGCTCAAGTCGCTGGGCTCCATGGACCCCGAGACGCGCGGGGCGGAAGCGCCGAAAATCCACGCGCTTCGCGAGCAGGTCACCGGCGCGATCGCCGACCGCAAGGCCGCGCTCGAAAATGCCGAGCTTGAGCGCAAGCTCGCGACCGAGAAGATCGATCTTTCGCTTCCGGCTCCCCAGGCGCCGCAGGGGACCGTGCATCCCGTCAGCCAGGTGATGGACGAGCTCGCGGAGATTTTCGCCGACCTCGGCTTCTCGGTGGCGGAAGGGCCCGAGATCGAGACCCAATGGTACAATTTCACCGCGCTCAACATGCCCGAATTCCATCCGGCGCGAGCGATGCAGGATACGTTCTACCTGGAGCAGCGGGCGCCGGACGAGGAGCCGCGCGTCCTTCGCACGCACACGTCTCCAGTGCAGATCCGCGCGGGCGAGAGCCAGGGGGCGCCGATCTACGTGATCGCTCCGGGCCGGGTCTATCGCTCCGACAGCGACGCGACGCACACACCGATGTTCCACCAGGTCGAAGGCTTCGTGATCGATAAAGGCATCACGCTAGGTCATCTCAAATGGACGCTCGAAACGTTCGTCAAAGCCTTCTTTGAGCGCGACGACATCGCGATGCGGTTCCGGCCGTCCTACTTCCCGTTCACCGAGCCATCCGCCGAGCTGGACATCGGCTGGTCGATCGCTGACGGACGGCGCGTCGTCGGAGGAAGCGAGGGCTGGATGGAAATCCTCGGCTCGGGGATGGTCCATCCGCGCGTGATCGCCAATTGCGGCCTCGATCCCGAGGAATGGCAGGGCTTTGCGTTCGGTTGCGGAATCGATCGGCTGGCCATGCTGAAATATGGGATGGACGACCTCCGGGCCTTTTTCGACGGCGATATCCGCTGGCTGAAACATTATGGTTTCCGCGCCCTCGACGTTCCCACTCTTTCAGGCGGAGTGGGCGCATGAAGTTCGGTTTCGACTGGCTGAAGGAGCATCTCGAGACCAATGCTTCCGCGCAGGAAATCGCCGACAAGCTGACCAACATCGGCCTGGAGGTCGAGGAGCTGATCGATCCTTCCGAAGCGCTCGCGCCCTTCAGGGTCGCGCGCGTCCTCACCGCTGACAAGCACCCGCAAGCCGACAAGCTCCAGGTCCTGACGGTCGATGCAGGCGATGGGCCGGTGCAGGTCGTTTGCGGAGCGCCCAACGCCCGTGCCGGAATGCTCGGCGTCTTCGGTCCTCCCGGCGCCTACATCCCAGGCAGCGACATGACGCTGAAGGTCGCGGCGATCCGCGGAGTGGAGAGCCGGGGAATGATGTGCTCGGCTCGGGAACTCGAGCTCGGCGAGGACCATGAGGGGATCATCGAGCTTCCGGCCGACGCGCCCGTCGGCACGGCCTACACCGATTATGCAGGCCTCAACGATCCCGTGTTCGACGTGAACGTCACGCCCAATCGCCAGGATTGCATGGGCGTTCGCGGCATCGCGCGCGATCTCGCGGCCGCGGGAATGGGCAAGCTCAAACCGCTCGCAATTCCCGAGATCGAGGGAAGCTTCGCTAGCCCGGTGCCGATCCGCATCGAAGATCGCGAAGGCTGCCCCGCTTTCTTCGGGAGGGCCATTCGCGGGCTGAAGAATGGATCTTCGCCGGAGTGGATGCAGCGCCGGCTCAAGGCCGCCGGACAAAGGCCAATCTCGGCGCTCGTCGACATCACCAATTATCTGACGATCGGCTTTGGACGGCCCGCGCATGTCTACGACATTGCCAAGCTCGCGGGCGGGCTGACCGCTCGCGCCGCGAAGCCGGGAGAGACGGTCCTCGCGCTCAACGAAAAGGAATATCGGCTCGAACCGTTCATGACCGTGATCGCGGACGACAGGCAGGTTCACGACATTGGCGGAATCATGGGCGGCGAGGATTCCGGAGTCAGCGATGCAACGACCGATGTGATGCTGGAAGTGGCTTATTTCACTCCGGAACGCATCGCCCGCACCGGCCAGGCCCTGGCCCTCACCAGCGATGCCCGGAGCCGGTTCGAGCGCGGCGTCGATCCGGCATTCCTCGACGACGGGCTTGCGATCCTCACCGGCCTGATCCTCGACATTTGCGGCGGCGAGCCATCCGCCGCGATCCGCGCCGGCGAACCACCGATCGAGCATCGCGTCGTGCGGTTCGATTACGACCTTACGAAGAAGCTCGGCGGCATCGACGTTCCCGAAGAGCGCCAACGCTTGATCCTTACCGATCTCGGCTTCGAACCGAACGGATCGGATATTGTCGTGCCGACGTGGCGTCGTGACGTCGAAGGCCCAGCCGATTTCGTCGAGGAAATCGCGAGGATCACGGGCTACGACAACGTCCCCTCGACGCCGCTCCAGCGCACGCCGGGAGTCGCCAAGCCAACCGCAACGCGATCGCAGCTGATCGAGCGGCGCGTCCGCCGGACGGCCGCAGCCCGCGGATTCGACGAAGCCGTGACCTGGAGCTTCATTTCGGAAGAAGAAGCGGGGCTGTTCGGCGGATCCGACTGGAAGCTCGCCAACCCGATCAGCGAGGACATGAAGGTGATGCGCCCGTCCCTGCTTCCCGGCCTGATCGCGGCCGCACAACGCAATATCAACCGCGGCGCTTCGTCCGTCCGGCTGTTCGAGATCGGGCGACGCTATCTTTCCGACAACGAGCATCCCACGGTCGGCATGATCATGTCAGGCGACCGGACCTCGCGTGATTGGCAAACGGGCAAGGCCCAGGACTTCACCGCGTTCGACGCGAAAGCGGAAGTTGTCGCGCTGCTCGATGCCGCCGGCGCCCCGATCGCCAGCCTCCAGGTGTTTCCCGACGCAGGCCCCGTGTGGCATCCCGGAAGATCAGCGACACTGCGGCTTGGTCCGAAGACGGTCGTCGCCGCATTCGGCGAGCTGCATCCGCGCCTGGTCAAGGAGCATGGCGTTCCGGGCGGATGCGTTGCCGCGGAGATCTACCTTGATGCGATCCCGTCATCGCGCGGAAGCGGGCATGCCCGCGCTGCCTATAGCCCACCGGCGCTGCAGGCGATCAGCCGCGACTTCGCCTTCGTCATGCCTGCGGAGATGACCGCGGAAAAGCTGGTGCGCGCGGTTGCGGGAGCCGACAAGCAGTTCATTCGCGGCGTTCGCGTCTTCGACCGGTATCAGCCCGAAGGCGGCGAACTCAGCCTTGCGCTGGAAGTCAGCATTCAGCCGGCCGAGAAGAGTCTCACCGAGGAGGAGATCGCCGCGATCTCCAAACGCATTGTCGAAGCCGCAGAAAAGCTAGGCGCTCGCCTCAGGACCTGAGCTCAGTGCGTTGATCGCAGCGTGGACCCGCGCCTCGATTTCGACGCGCTTCAGTCCCGCCGGAATCGTTTCGCCGACCTTGAAGGTCACGACCCCCGGTCGATGAATCAGGCCGCGCCCCCACAGCCGGCCGCTGTCGACCGCAACGGGAACGACGGGCAAGC
>DATLOY010000112.1:0-19168 GCA_035536015.1 Sphingomicrobium sp. | reverse complement strand
GCTGAATCGACGGCGCTAGGCCAAGGCACGGTGGCCAGCGGCACCTACGCAGTTGCGGTGGGCCAGGGCGCGGCCGCAAGCGGAGCCAATGACGCTAGTGCTGTCGGTTATGACGCCGCCGCCACCGGCACGAACTCGACGGCTTTAGGCGGCGATTCCCTGGCGTCGGGCGCGGGCTCGACCGCAGTTGGAGCGTATGCGAATGCGACGGGTGCCGGAAGTATCGCAGTCGGCGATTTTGCGCTCGCCAGCGGAGCTGACTCGATGGCAATCGGGAACGTGGCGCTCGCGACTGGGGCCGATTCGAACGCAATCGGCAATCTTGCCCTGTCGATCGGCGCCGGTTCGAATGCGATCGGCAATCTCGCGCTATCTACAGGCGCCAATTCGAACGCAATCGGCAATCTGGCGTTCTCGGCTGGCGCCGATTCCACCGCGATTGGCAATCTGGCTTTCTCGGGGGGTGCTGATTCCACCGCGATCGGCAATCTCGCGGTTACGACCGGAGCGAATTCGATCGCGATGGGCAATGGTGCGTCGGATGCCGGTTACGCCAATGCCGTCAATCTCGGCACTGGCAATACAATCGGTTCGGCCTACGCCGTGACGATCGGCACCGGGCAGAGCGCAACGGGGGCCGGCGCAGTCGCAATCGGCGATCCGAACACCGCGACCGGCACAGGTGCTGTGGCGATCGGCGCCGACAACACTGCAACCGGAAACGGCGCGGTGGCACTGGGTGACACCAACACCGCAACCGGGGACGGCTCGGTTGCCATCGGTCAAGGCAGCACGGCTGGGACCGCTGGATCGATTGCGCTTGGCGACACTGCCTCCGCGACGGGCACGACCAGCACGGTACTGGGGTCCGGCGCATCCGATGCGGGCTTCAACAACTGCGTTGCCCTTGGTGCGGGATCGACGTGTTCGGCGGATAACACCGTCGATGTTGGCGGCCGCGTGGTGACTGGAGCCGCGAACGGCCTTGTCGCACCAGGATCGACCGATCTCGTCACGGGGGATCAGGTTGCCGGCATCTTTGGCAGCCAGATTTACCTCGACGTGAACAGCACCAGCGCAGCGGCAGACGCCATTGGCACCAACGCGATCGCCATTGGCGGCGCGTCGGTGGCGGGCGGCACAAGCTCGATCGCGATCGGCGAAGGTGCGAGTGCACCGAACAACAACTCGGTTGCGATCGGAGCGGGGACGACGACTACGGCCGACAACCAGGTCAATGTCGGCGGACGTACGATCGGCGGCGTTGCGGCCGGCGTTGCGGCGACCGATGCGGTCAATGTCGGTCAGCTGAACAACGCGGTGAGCCTTATTGGAGACCAGATCGTCGATCTCGGCGACCGGATCGATCGGGTCGACAAGAAGGCTTCGGGTGGCACGGCCGTCGCGATCGCGCTCGGCGGCAACGCGTTCCTGCCCAACAAGCAGTTCAACCTGACCGGCAACGTCGGCGTGTATCGCAGCGAGGTCGCTGCGGCGCTCCAAGTGGGGGCGATGATCGGGCAAAACGCAGCGATCAATGCCGGCGTCGCAACCGGCTTCAACCACAATGGGAAGATCGGCGCGCGCGCCGGCTTCACCATCGGCTGGTAGGCCGATCGCTGGAAACGGGCTGCCTTCGGGCGGCCCGGGTTCCAACGAAATCAAAGGGGAAGGGCGGTGTCTCGGCACCGCCCTTTTTCTTATTGCTTGGGAGCTGCGGCCATGCGCTCCGAGGCCGAAAGCGAGCCGTCCTTGTTCTTGTCGAGCTTGTCGAACTGGACGAGCAGGCGGTTCTGATACTCGGCGGCGCTGATCTTGCCGTCCTTGTTCGTGTCGAGCGCCTGCAACCGGGCGTCGACTGCCGCAGCATTGGCGCTGATCGACGTAGCCGCCTGATATTCATCGAGCGTCAGCTTGCCGTCGTGGTTGGTATCGAGCTTGTCGAAGTCCTGCTTCTGCTTTTCCCTGAGCTTCGCCTGCATGTCGGTGACTTCGCGACTGAAAGCCGCCTGAATCTCCTCCTTCGAGAGGAAGCCGTCCTTGTTGGCATCCAGTTCCTGGAACTCGCTGTCCAGCCGCTGCTTGAGCGCAGTGCGCGTGATCGGCGGGGCGGCCTCCGGCTTCGCGGCCGTCTGCGCTGTCGCAGCCGCCGGGGCACCAGCGAGCAGCACTGCCCCCGTCAGGGCAAGGGCCGGAATGGTCCGAAACAGCATTTTGATTCTCCCGAAATGATGGATTTGGCCGCACTTCATCCGACCGAATGGGGGCTCTGTCCTTAAGTCATCATTGCCCCACGATGAATTTCGCATATCCGAGCCCGGTCTTTGCTCCGAGCGGCGGATTGCCTAACGGTTGCTGGCGAATGCGCCAGCTTACCCATCTCGAACGCCTCGAAGCAGAGAGCATCCACATCCTTCGCGAGACTGTCGCCGAGGCCGAGAAGCCCGTCATGCTCTATTCGATCGGCAAGGACAGCTCGGTGATGCTGCATCTGGCCAGGAAGGCGTTCTTCCCCGGCCCGCTGCCGTTCTCGTTGCTTCACGTCGACACGACCTGGAAGTTCCGGGACATGTATGCACTTCGGGACAAGGTCGCGGCCGATCCGGGGATCGACCTCATCGTCTACAAGAATCCCGAAGCGGTGGATAAGGCCATCAATCCCTTCGATCATGGCCCGATCCACACCGACATGTGGAAGACGGAAGGCCTCCGCCAGGCGATCGACAAATTTGGATTCGACGCCGCATTTGGCGGGGCGCGCCGTGACGAGGAGAAGAGCCGCGCCAAGGAGCGGATCTTCAGCTTTCGCGACCGCAATCATCGTTGGGATCCGAGGCGTCAACGGCCCGAACTGTGGTCGCTTTACAACGTGCGCAAGGCCAGAGGTGAGAGCATCCGGGTCTTCCCCCTGTCCAACTGGACCGAGCTCGACGTCTGGCAATATGTCCTCAAGGAGAAGATCGAGGTCGTTCCACTCTATTTCGCGGACGAGCGCCCGACCGTCGTCCGCGATGGCATGATCCTCATGGTCGATGACGATCGCCTCCCTCTCGAGGGCGAAACGCCCGTGATGCGCAAGGTGCGGTTCCGGACGCTCGGCTGCTATCCCTTGTCGGGAGCGATCGAGAGCGATGCGGCGACGGTCGAGGACATCATTGGCGAGATGCTGGCCAGCAGCACGTCCGAGCGGCAGGGTCGAATGATCGACCGGGACGGCGGAAGCGCAAGCATGGAGAAGAAGAAGCAGGAGGGCTATTTTTGAACCGTCCGGCGTCCGAAATCTCCGACTGGCTTCGCGCGCAGGACAGGAAGGAGTTGCTGCGCTTCATCACCTGCGGGAGCGTCGACGACGGCAAGTCGACGCTGATCGGACGCCTGCTGTACGACACCAGGCAGATTTTCGACGATCAGCTCGCCGCGCTGGAGAGTGACAGCAAGAAGCACGGGACCCGGGGCGAGAAAGTCGACTTTGCCCTGCTCGTCGACGGGCTTTCCGCTGAGCGCGAGCAGGGCATCACGATCGATGTTGCCTACCGCTTTTTCTCGAGCGAGAAGCGGAAGTTCATCGTCGCCGACACTCCGGGCCACGAGCAATATACCCGCAACATGGTGACTGGGGCTTCGACGGCCGACCTCGCCGTCCTGCTCGTCGATGCGCGCAAGGGCGTACTCACCCAGACCCGCCGTCACAGCTATTTGGCGCAGCTCGTCGGGATCCGCCGCTTTGCACTGGCGATCACGAAGATGGACCTCGTCGACTACGACCAGGCGATCTTCGATGCGATCGCCGCCGACTATGCTGAATTCGCGTCGAGCATTGGCATCGATGACTGGATGGCGATTCCGGTGTCGGGGCTCAATGGCGACAATGTGATCGGCCCGAGCGCGGCGACGCCCTGGTATTCGGGTCCATCTTTGCTTCAGCATCTTGATAGCGTGCCGATCGATGCCGACTCGGATGCCGCGAAGCCGTTTCGAATGCCGGTCCAATGGGTCAATCGGCCCAATCAGAACTTCCGAGGCTTTGCCGGCGAGGTCGCGTCTGGTGCTATCGGGCCGGACGGGGAAGTGCGGGTACTGCCGTCGGGTCGCCTTACTCGCGTCGTCAGGATCGCAACGATGGATGGCGATCTGGACGAAGCCGTGGCCGGCCAATCGGTGACCCTGACTTTCGCCGATGAAGTCGATTGCTCGCGCGGGGACGTGATCGTCGCTGCGGCGGATCCGCCCCAGGTCGCCGACCAGTTCGAAGCGACGATCGTCTGGATGGATGAGCATGAGCTGGTGCCCGGCCGCGGCTATTGGCTGAAAATCGGCACCCAGACGGTCACTGCGACGGTCCAGCATCCGAAATATGAAGTGAACGTCAACACGCTCGAGCATCTCGCCGCCCCGACACTTGGCCTTAACGGAATCGGAGTTGCGGAAATCACGACGGATCGGGAGGTCGTCTTCGAACCTTATGCCGCGGAAGGCGGCTCACCCAATCGCGTGCTCGGTGGGTTCATCCTGATCGACAAGATGACGAACGCAACCGTCGCTTGCGGCATGCTGCATTTCGCGCTGCGCAGGGCGCTCAATATCCACCCTCAGCATCTGGACGTTGGCCGCGAAACGCACGCGCAGATCAAGGGACAACGGCCCGCAGTGCTTTGGTTCACCGGTCTGTCGGGCGCGGGCAAGTCGACCATCGCCAACCTCGTCGAGAAGAAGCTCGTAGCGCGCGGGCGCCACACGTTCCTGCTCGACGGCGACAATGTGCGCCATGGCCTCAACCGCGACCTCGGGTTCACCGAGGCGGACCGGATCGAAAATATCCGGCGCGTTGGAGAAGTTGCCCGGCTGATGACGGATGCCGGCCTGATCGTGCTCACCGCCTTCATCTCGCCGTTCCGTGCCGAGCGCCACATGGTTCGACGGATGATTCCGGACGGCGAGTTCATCGAGGTCTTTGTCGACACTCCCCTGGCCGAGGCAGAGAAGCGAGATGCCAAAGGTCTCTACGCGAAAGCGCGTTCGGGCGAGCTCAAGAACTTCACTGGAATCGACAGCCCGTACGAAGTTCCGGAAGCGCCCGAAATCCGCATCGACACAACGCAGGTGAGTGCCGAGCAGGCGGCAGACCTCATCGTCGAGGAGCTACTGAAGCGCCGTTGAGCGTCAGAAGGTGTAAGCAACTCCCGCGGCGGCGAGCCACTGGCTGGCGCTGCCGCGATCGGACACGATCGGCGATCGCTTGAAGTCGCCGACCAGCCGCGAATATTGCGCGGTGCCGAAGATCGAGAAACCGTGCAGCAGGTCGCCCGTGATCGACTGATTGAGCAGCACGCTGGCCTTCCAGTTCTTCATGCCGCCGTCAGCGTCGAATACCGGTAGGACGTTGCCGGTCGCAAGCCGGTCTGCAGGTGTGATGCTGAAGTAATAATCCGCGAACTTGTTGCTCACGAACTCCGCGCCGACGGATGCACTCGCGTAGGTGGTGCGCGAAAGCGGGGTCGAAAATTCGACATTGGGGCTGAAGATCGTCGATTTGTGAGCGTTGCCCACGTCGTGCAGCACGTCGAACCGCAGGGCCAGAGTGTCGTACGGATTTGTGAGGCCGTGGAAGCTGACGCCCGCGAAGGCGCCGACTTCAAATGCCGTCTTTCGGGTGGGCAGAAGGTCGACAATGTCGTCCTTCAAATGATGCTTGGTGCGGTTGAAGCGCGCTCCAACGATCGGACCGGCGTCGAAATCGACGTTGCTCGAACCCTGAGGGATCACGTCGACATAGAGATAGGTTCCGCGCGTCGAGAAGGAGATTCCGCTGATCCTGCCGCGGATGGCAGCCGCCGGGATCAGCCGATAATCGTCCGAGCCCTCATAATCGGGAATCAGTGCTCCGCCGACGCCGATCGTGAACGAGTCCTTGTTCGCGATATCGGCCGGACTCGGCATTCCCGGGCTCGCGGCGGTGGATTGCCCGAAAGCCGGAGTTGCAAGGCAGCACGCGGCGAGCGCGGCGCAAGCGAAGGTGCGCATCAGCAGTTCCCCCTGTTGGGGGGAGTATGGCAGCCGTTGCAATAAAGTGGAAGATTCGCCCGGAATCCGAAGTCACTGCCGAGAGTTAGTCGCCCTCGCCGCCGTCGGGCGTGAAATATTTGTCGTACTTCCCTTCCTCGCCCTTGTGCTCGTCGGCGTCGGCGGGACTGTCCTTCTTGCGTGTGATGTTCGGCCATTGGCCCGAGAAGGTCGTATTGAGCTCGAGCCATTTCTCGAGCCCGCCTTCCGTGTCCGGCAAGATCGCTTCGGCCGGGCATTCCGGCTCACACACGCCGCAGTCGATGCATTCATTGGGATTGATGACCAGCATCACCTCGCCCTCGTAGAAACAGTCGACGGGGCAGACCTCGACGCAGTCCATATATTTGCATTTGATACAGGCGTCGGTGACGACGTAGGTCATTCTCTTGGGCTCCCTCTGGCCGCTTCGCTATGCCCGAGGCTTGGTCTCGTCAACGCCCAGCTCTTCATAGCAAGCGCGCGCTTCGCCGGCTGGGCCTCGACGAGAGGGCATGGCAAGGATCCGGATCACGCGCACGCGGTCGTGAAGCGGCAAGGCGATGGTGCTTCCGACGCGGACCTCCTCGCTGGATTTTTCGACCCGTTTGCCGTCGATCCGCACATGGCCGGTCGCGATCACCGATTGTGCCAGCGTCCGGCTCTTCACCAGCCGGATGCAGTGCAGGTATCGGTCGATTCTCACGTCTTGAGCTTGGCCAGTTCGGCGAAGGCATAGGAGGGAGCGGTTCGGCGATCGGGGCGCGGTGGTCTCCGGCCGCGCCACCGCCAGCTGTCGCCGGCTCGGGTGAAGCCGACATCCGCCATGAACCTCGCCACGGCTTCTTCGTCCAGGCCGATGGACGTAGCCAGCTCGATATCGACCGGGTTGTCGCCGCCGACCGAACGGACCTTGTGAGCGTGGCTCGCCAGTCGGTCAGCAAGGTCGATCCGAAGCCAGTCGCGCCCTGCACGCCGATAGGCGAGAACCGCTCCGCGCGGATCCGCCTCAGCGCCGAGAGTCGCCGCTCCGGCGGGCGGGAGCGAGGGCATGGGCAGTCCCGACCGCACGGCGAGAAGAGCGGCGCGCCACAATTGTGCCGCGGGCTTCAGCAATTGGCCGAGATAAACGTCGAGAGGGCCCAGTCGGACGCGTAGCCGGTGCAGTGCTCGGCGATCGGCCTGTTCGAGGTGTGAGATCGCGCCGAGCACGGACTTTCTCGGCAGCGCACCGCCGGCGTCGGCGAGCATCGCCGCAAGCGCGCGGACTCCGGGCGAGCTCGCCGGATCGGACGCGGCCGCCGCGAGTGTCTTCAGCGGCCGTAGATTTCGATCGACCTGCGAATCCAGCCAACGTTCCAGGCGCGAACGAAGGGCGGCGCGGGTCTGGGCCGACAGGCGATCGAGGGGGCGGGCCGTGCGCAGCGCGGGTTCGAGGAGGGTTCGACCAACGGACAGACGAGCGAGGATGTGCCCTTCCCAGGCTACCGCAAGTCCTCCATCCTGTTCGACGGTCAGTTCGAAGGCGTCGTCGGGTGCCTCGACCAGTCCATTGGCGCGACGGTCCAGCTCATCGCCGAGGCGTCGCTCGGCGGCGGCGAGCAACAATCTTTTGTCGGCAAGCCGCGCTGATGGGTCCACGCGAAACTCGAAACCGGCGAGGTGACCGATCGGCTCGGGGCCAACGCTGACCTCGCCATCGGCAGCGACGGTGACAGGCAACGCGTCCGACCCCCGCGCGCCGATGTCGCGGACCAGAACGGCGGTCCGGCGGTCGACGAAACGCTGGGTGAGACGTTCGTGAAGCGCGTCGGAGAGCCGGGCCTCGACTTCACGCGTGCGCTCGGCCCATTTGGCCGGATCGGCGAGCCAGTCGGCACGATGCGCGATATAGGCCCAGCTGCGAATCCCCGCGAGACGGTCGGCGAGCGCTTCGATATCGCCGGCGACATTGTCGAGCCGGGCAACCTCGGCCGCAAACCATTCGTGGGGGATGTGGCCGCCTTCGCCGATGTAGCTGTAAAGGCGGCGAACCATGCGAGCGTGATGCATCGGCCCGATCTTGCGGAAGTCGGGAAGGCCGCAAACCGCCCACAGACGCCGCGCCTGCTGGCCGCGCTTGGCGACGACCGAAGGGTCTTCGGCAATGATCTTCAATACGGCAAGGTCGATCGCCTCGGGCGCCGGACGGAGAAGAGGATCGTCGCTCTTTTCCTCGAGGCTCGAGATCAGCGCCCGAACGTCGCTGAAGTCGAGGTCGGAGTTGCGCCAATAGACGGAATCGAGCGGGCGGAAGCGGTGTTCCTCGATCGCGTTGACTTCTTCGTCGCTGAATCCGCCGCTGTCCTCGCTGAGGCCGAGCGTGCCGAAGCTTCCATCCTTCTGATGACGTCCGGCTCGGCCCGCGATCTGCGCCATCTCGGCGATCGCGAGGCGCCGGTCGCGCCGCCCGTCGAACTTTTCGAGGCCGGCGAAGGCGATGTGGCTCACATCGAGATTGAGCCCCATTCCGATCGCATCGGTGGCCACGAGATAATCGACCTCACCGCGCTGGAACATCGCGACCTGCGCGTTCCGTGTTGACGGAGAAAGCGCGCCCATGACAACGGCTGCTCCTCCACGGAAGCGGCGCAGCATTTCCGCGAGGGCGTAGACCTGCTCGGCCGAGAAGGCGACCACGGCGGAGCGCGGCGGCAGGCGGGAGAGTTTGACGCTGCCCGCGTAACGCAGCGTCGAAAAGCGCGGCCGGCTGACGATTTCCGCGTCGGGCAGAAGCTCACGGATGATCGGCCTAAGGGTGTCGGACCCGAGGATAAGCGTCTCCTCCCGTCCCCGTGCCCGAAGCATTCGATCGGTGAAAACATGCCCGCGCTCCGGGTCGATCCCGAGCTGGGCCTCGTCGATCGCGGCAAAGGCGAAATCCCGCTGAAGGTCGCCATCGTGATGGCTGTCCCCGCCCGGCACCGGCATGCTCTCGGCAGTGCAAAGGAAATAGCGCGCCTGCGGAGGTACGATGCGCTCTTCGCCGGTCAACAGGGCGACCTGCTTTTCACCCTTCATCGCGACGACCCGGTCATAGACCTCGCGCGCCAGAAGCCGCAGCGGAAAACCGATGACTCCGGAGGAATGACCGCACATCCGCTCGATCGCCAAGTGGGTCTTGCCGGTGTTGGTGGGTCCGAGGATCGCCCGGACGAGAGCGTCTGAACGCGGCGCCATTTGGAACGAATGTGCCACCCCGCGCGGGGAACGCAAGGCTCCTTCGACGAGCGAAATTAGGCCGGTCTTAACCTTGTTTCGCGAATGAGGGCCTGTGTTGACCTCACGGCCTCATCAAGCGCGCGCATTCGGCCGGCGAACGAGCGGATCGCGAGCGCTGACCCTGCCGCGCCCTGGCTGGAAAAGCGCAGGCGTACTGGCCCTGCTGTGCAGCGGCGTCGCCTGGGCTTCACTCCCAACCCCCCGAGACATTCCCAGCACCGAGGCCCGTCAATGGCAGGCCCTGGGAATCGCGCCGCTATCGAACGGTGGTGCGACCGGAATGCCGATGGCGCCGACCGAGGCCGTCGAGACAGTGGATTTCGTTCCAAAGCGCGCGCCGGCGCCTGTCGCCACTCCGCCGCCCGCTCCCGCCATCGTCCTGAGCCCGCTTCGGATAAGAGGGCGAGTCGGCGACGGTCTGTACTGGTCGCTTCGCGCGGCGGGGGCATCGCCGCAGGTCGCGGCGCAATATCTTGCCGCGCTGGCGACGGAGATCGACGTCGGCGATGTGGGTCCGAGCGATGGTTTCGACCTCGTGCTCGGGCGAAACCGCGAGCTTCTCTACGCCGGCCTCGAGCGCGTCGCATCGTCGAACCTCCAGCTGGTGCTGTGGAACGGCAACGGAAAGAATGAGTGGATCGACGCGGCCAATGCGGACCGGCAGCAGGCGACGGTTTCGACGATTACCGGCCTTCCGGTCGCCGGCCACATCACCTCTTACTTCGGCTATCGCTATCACCCGATCCTGCATTTCACGCGCTTCCACGCGGGCGTCGACATCGGCGCCAGCTGGGGCAGCCCGATCGTTGCCGCAGGCGACGGCCAGGTGGTTGGAGCGGGCTGGGCTGGTGGTTACGGACGCCAGGTGCGGATCGCGCATGCGGGCGGACTCGTCAGCAGCTACAGTCACATGAGCCAGATCGTCGCGGCGCCCGGCAGCTTCGTCCACGCCGGCCAGCTGATCGGCTATGTCGGCTCATCGGGACTCTCGACGGGACCGCATCTCCATTATGAAGTTCAGGCGGGCGGCCGTCCGGTTAATCCCCTGTCCGTCCGGTTCACGGCGACCCAGCTGGTCGACAACCACGTAGCCGATGCGGTGAGGGCGCGCCTGAAAGCGCTGCTGAGCGTCGGAATCAGGCGAAGTCAGGCTCGCGCATAACCCTCTTGATCTGTTATACAATCCCCGACTGGGGGAGTGTGCGCGTGGAAAACGATTCAATCAGATCAAGCGGTGAATTCACCCTCGTGGAGGTGTGGATCGACGGGAAGCTTCGCGACATCTCGGTCGGGAGAGATGCGATTGGAGGCTTCCTCCAGCTTCCGCCCGACCAAGCGGCGGCGATCTCCGACGACGACTGCCGCGAATTCGTTCGGACCCGTTTGGCCTTCGTTGTCGCAGCCGCCAGGGAAAGGCTGCGCAACTCGGATCCGAATGCTGACGTGATCGCGATTACGGCCGATCAGATGCGGGTGCATGAAAAGCCGGGTTTCGTCGATCGCCGAAAGGACGACCGACGCAAGACGGACCGCCGAAAGTCGTCGGGCACGAGCGGGCTTGTCGGCGATCGGCGGCAAAATGATCGCCGCAAGGGCGATCGGAGGAAACGGCCGGCGCCACCAAAAGGCGGCACCAAAAGCTGATCCGTTCTTAGCGGCCGTGCCCGCGCCAGCGCTTGATCGTGCGCTGGATGATGCCCTCTTCGTCGCCGGTCTCGCGCCACAGACGGGCGAAGCTCGGATCTGACGACGCCGGACGCTTTTCCGGCTCCAAATCGTCGAAGCGGACGCGGATGGGGATCGCGACGCCCTCACCGCAGACGATGCATTCGCGGTTGCGCAGCGCCGGGATCGCGTCGAGGAAGCCGCGCGCGCCTTCCGGCATCGCCGCTCGGACGCAGGCCTGGTCTCGGTCGTTGTTCAAGCGCATCGATACGATCGTACCGCACTGTGACAGCACGCCTTCGGCAAGATCCGATGGACGCTGCGTGATGAGGCCAAGGCTGACGCCATATTTACGGCCTTCCTTGGCGATCCTTTCGAGGATCCGGCGGACCGATTGGCCATTCTCGGCATTTTCGTCCTTGGGCACATAGCGGTGCGCCTCTTCGCAGACGAGTAGAAGCGGACGCTGTGCCTCGGTTCGCGACCAAATGGCGTAATCGAAGACCATGCGGGCCAGCACGGAGACCACGACTGATGTGACTTCGGACGGAACGCCCGACACGTCGACGATCGAGATCGGCTTGCCGTGGCTCGGCAGGCGGAACAATTTGGCGAGCAGGCCGGGCATCGAGTCCGACACCAGCATGCCCGAAAACATGAAGGTGTAGCGCGGGTCGGCGCGAAGCTCATCGAGCTTCGTTTTCAGGCGCTGATAGGGAAGCGTGTCGCCCGCGCGCTCGAGTTTGCCCATCTCATTGACGATGATCGTGTTGAGATCGGCCAGCAGGTACGGGATCGGGCTGTCCACCGTCACCTTGCCGAACTGGCTCATGTCCTTGCCCTTGGTGCGCGCAGCAAGCAGGCACTTGGCGAGGATGTCGGCGTCGCGCTGACGTTCCGCCTCATGGGTGGTGAGCATGACTTCGCAATGCTCTTCGAAATTCATCAGCCAGTAGGGCAGTTGCAGATTGTCGACGTTGAACAGCTCACCGCATCCTTTGAAAGCGGCGGAATATTCGCCGTGCGGGTCGATCATCAGGATGTGACCCTCCGGAGACAGCTGCGAAATGCGGTGGAGGATCAAAGCGACCGAGGTCGACTTACCGGTACCCGTCGATCCCAGGACCGCGAAGTGCTTCGACAGCATCGGATCGACATAGAGGGCCCCGCGGATGTCGTCGGTCGGATAGACCGTGCCGATTTCGATATGGGCCTCGTCACTCGCTGCGAAGACGGCGCGTAGATCTTCCGTGGTGACCGGCAGCACCTCGGTACCCGGGATCGGATAGCGCGTTACACCGCGCCGGAAGTTGCTCATGTGCCCCTTCGCGTCGCGGCTGCCTTCGCCGAGGAAGTCGACGTTGGCGACGACTTCTCCGCTCTCATCGGCGCGCATGGTGCGGACGTTGGCAATCAGCCAATTCGTGCCGACCACCATCTTCACCTGGCTACCGACCTGGCCCGACATGGCGGCGGCAGGATCGGGATGCGATTGCAGGGCAAGAAGCGTTGCCGAATCCATGCAGATCTGCGAGCCCGAACCGGCGATCTCAAGGACTTTGCCGATGGGCCCGAGGGGCTTTCCGCCGGCGACCGGCGCCGCAGCCGCTTCCTCTTCGGTGAAGCTGTTCACCTCATCGAGGAATTGACGCAGATTCGGCTGATCGTTCATGTCCGCTTACACCCCTAATCGTAACGAATGCGCGTAGGGGCTAAGCGAAAGCAGTTAAAATTGGCTTAGGGCTGCAGTCAGAAACGGCGCCGGAACAAAGCCGCCGCGGCCCACCCGAGTCCAAGCGAAAGCAGAACGCAAGTCAGGCCATAGAGGAAGGATTGGCGCCGGGCCGCAACCGCGATGAAGCGCTCGAACCCCGATTTGTCGATGTGAATGTCCCGCGTGGCGGCCGCGAGCACCCGGCCGCGATCCACGAGGAACGTCTCCGCCGTATATGTCCCGATCGGCACGTCGCTCGGGATGGTGATGGTCGCCCGGTAAAGGACCCCGTCGGTGATTTCGACACCGCGCGGCTCTTCGGCATAAAGGCCCTGGCGTTTGCGGAGGTTGAGAAGGCCGGCCTCGAACCGGCGCTCCTTCTCCGGAAGCGCGCCGCCGCCGGGCGAAAGCTGGAGGTTCTGAAGGCCCATTTCATAAATGGCTGCCGTTCGTTCGTTCATCAGGTCCGCGATCGGACGTGACGACGCGACCGCATAGAAAGAGGGGGCGGAGCGGAAACGGTTCGAATCGGCGTTCATCCAGATGTGCAGGATTCGCTGCTTTTCCCGCACGAGGATCGGCTGGACCGGCCCGCGAAGGACGACGACAACATCCGCGGGCCGCGTCGGCGCCCGGCCGCCAGGATAAACGACCGCACCGAAGAGCAGCAGTTGTGCGCCCGTGAAGCTGTAGCGGATCTGCACCTGGCGGGCGGAGATGTCGGGAACGAGCACCGGCTTGTCGGCGGCGACCAGGATCGGCGCCAGCAACGCCAGCAGAATCGATGTCCAGCGGACGCTCACAGATACTCGATCGAATAGATCTCGTCGGGGTGCCAGGCGAGGCCGAGCAACATCCGGGCGGCGACGACGAGGATGATCGCGGCGAGCGCGAGGCGGAGGTAATCCGGCTTCAGCCTGGTCGTAAGGATTGCACCATATTGCGCGCCGATCACGCCGCCGATCAGAAGCAAGGTCGCGAGGACGACGTCCACCGATCGGGTGGTCAGCGCATGGACCATCGTGGTTGCCGCGCTGACCGCGAGGATCATCACCAGGCTGGTGCCAATGACGACCCGGGCCGCCATCCCCAGCAGGTAGATCATCGCAGGAACGAGAATGAAGCCGCCGCCGATGCCCAGCAGCACGGTCAGCATTCCGGCGATAAAGCCGAGCGCCAGCGGTGCGAGCGGTGAGATGTAAAGGCCCGAGCTGTAGAAGCGCCAGCGAAGGGGAAGGGAGGCGACCCAGCGATTATGCCTGGGCGCATTTTCGGCGCGGTCCGCGGCCTTCATGTAGCCGAGCGCGATGAGCGCGTCCTTGAGCATCAGGACGCCGATCCATCCGAGGATCACCACGTAGAGGAAGCCGATCACCAGGTCGATCTGGCCCGTGGACTGCAGCAGGCGGAAGAGCAGGGCGCCGGTGAACGAGCCGAAGATTCCGCCGACGATCATCACGAGACCCATCTTCAGGTCGACCCCGCCGCGGCGCATGTGCACCATCACGCCGGAGACGCTGGCTCCGGTGATCTGGGTCGCGGCGGAAGCGACCGCCACCGTGGGCGGAATCCCGTAGAAGATCAGCAAAGGCGTGGTGAGGAAACCGCCGCCGACGCCGAACATGCCGGAGAGCACGCCGACAAGGAAGCCGAGCGCGATCATGAAGATGGCGTTGACCGACTGGCCTGCGATCGGAAGGTAGATGTCCATTGCCCGTCGCTGGACTAGCCGGAAACTGCCGCCGCGGCCAAGGCTGTCAGGTCAGAAATCGCCCGCCAATGTCACCGCGGGTCCCGAAGCCGGAAGCGCATTGCCGGCGAGCCGCTGCCGCCAATCCAGATGGACTCGGACGTTCCGCCGGACTCGCATGGTGACTCGCGGGCCCGCATCGACGCGGTAAAGCCCCGGCTGGACCCCGCCCCAAACGCCGAATCCCGCGGAGAAATTGCGGTACACCGGACGAGTGAGCGCGAAGCCCCCATCGGCGAAGAGATCACGGCTCTTGAGACCCACGACTCCCGCCTGCGCATAGCCGTCGAGCAGGAAGCCCCAGGGCATGCGCTGATCGTAAATGCCGCCCTCGGCGAACAATGCGAACGCGTTGCGCCCTCCGCCATATTTGCCCAGCGCCTGCCGCCGCTCGGCGGTCACCCAGATTGGAAGCGATCGGAGCGGTTGTACGCGGATTCCCAGCGCGAGTTCGCCGCCGCGGCGGCCGACGTCGGAGCTGCTGCGCAGGACTGCCGCAAGTTGCGGCGAGACATTGTAGAAGAGCCGCGCGCCGGCCTGGCTGCCCCCAAGCGTTCCGCTGCTTGCCAGTGAGTGAGGCACCGCAATCATGCCCTGCTGGCGCAACATTGCCCACATCGTCAGCTGCAGCCTGTCGAGGCGGCGGGGTTCGATCAAAGGCGGGGTTGGGCTTGGAGTTGCCGGCCTGGTCGGCGGCATCGAAGCCGCCGCAAAGCTTCGAACCGGCCATTCGTCACGCTGCGGAATCGACGAGAATTGTGCGCCGCGCATCGCGACGATGGGTGTGTAGCCTGCCGGCATGACAGGCGCCGAGACCGCACCCTGATATTGATAATAGACGGGAATGACCAACGGTTGAGGATAGGCGGCGGCCGAGACGACAGGATAGGACGGAGCAGGCTCCTGAACCGGCGCGACCGGAGCAATCTCCGGAAATTCGGTTTGCACAATGGGGGGCGCCTTCGCCTCGCTGCGCTCGATCGAAAATATTCCGGCGCCGGGCAAGGCTCCCAATGTCGCCATACGAAAGCCGACCCAGCCCAGGACTGCCAGCGCGAGGAATCGCAGCGACGGCCTCACGACCGAAACTCCGCGGGAAAGATGTGCCTCGTCTTGTCCCATCGCTTCGCTCCGCCGCCCAAATGAAGGCCGACCGCCCGGGCGGCGGCGAGCATTGCGATCACATTTCCGACGACCACGCGGGGGATCGAAAGCAGCCCCTCGCCGAGCCCGTAGGCTGATGCCGTGAACATCGCGCGCATGGCTATGCGCCACGCGAGCAACCACGCGTTGATCGTTAGCAATGTCGTGAGGGTTGGGTCCAAACGGGCGTGGATTGGCGCTCCAAGCGCTTCAGCCACCCAGATCTGCGACCACAGGAACGCTGCGGCATAAGCGGCGAGGAGCAGGAGCCCCGCAAGCGGACCTCTACGATCGCGCATTCGCATCCAGCGTTCGCCAAGGCCGCCGGTCCAGCCCAAACGGTCCCAGCCGGCGAGCGCGATTCCACCCAGCCATCGAGCCTTCTGCCGCACCGCTTCCCCGATCGTCGCGGGAAAATGGCCGCGGCTTGCAACGACTCCGCGATCGCCCGGTCGCTCCGGAATCCTGACGAACATCGTCTTCAGGCCGAGCGCGCCTAGCCGCAGACCCATCTCATAATCCTCGGTCATGCTGTTTCCCGCAAACGGCTTTCCGTCAGCCAGAGACGCGAGCCGGGCGAGCGGCTGACGGCCGATCGCGCATCCTACGCCGGCGAGCGGAATGGCAGCTCCCACGGCCTCGCGCACAACGAGATCCTTGATGTGCGCTTCGGCGAACTCGTCGCAATAATGCCCGCTAATCCAGCGCGAGCTGCGGTCGGGAATTGGAAGTATGGGCAGCTGGATGATCGCGGCGCGATCGACCAGTCCGTCGAAGATCCTCAGTTCGAGGGAGTGCACAACGTCTTCGGCGTCGTGCAGGACCACCGCCTTTGCGGGGCGGCCGCTGTCCATCTCCCAGGCGATCAGAGCAGCGTAGAGGTGATTCAGGCAGTCGGCCTTCGTAGTCGGTCCATCAGCCGGCACTTCCACAGATTCGATGCGCGGATCCGCGACGCTCGCGATCGCGGCGGCAGTCGCGGGGTCATTGCGATAATGGCCCACGAAGATTCGGTAATCGTCGTAATCCAGCCGCCCGAGGGTTGACCGCAGCATCGATGCGATCACCGGCGCTTCGTCCCAAGCGGGAACGAAAATGGCCATGAAGCCCGGATTCTTGTTGAAGATGAAGTAGGTTGCGTAGGATCGCGGAAAGCGGTTGTAGATGGTGAGCGCCCGCCAGACGCGGCGCGCGAAGAAGATCAGGTCAACCAGCAGGTCGTTGATCGCGAAAAGGAGGAAGCCCACGCCCGCAAAAAGTGCGAGTTCCACGGCGACCCGGCCAAGAGTCTCGGCGATCAACATCGATATAGCGCAGACTAGAGGATCGAAAACGGCTTGTTCGGAAGAGTCCGGTCCACCTGGGGTCTCCTCTGGCGGCTAAATCGAAGAGGACCGAGCGAAATCATCGTGGCATATGGCTGAAACAAGGGCAAGATTGGCGGATTAATTCTACATTTTGGAGAGAAGTTCGTGAGTTTGTCGTGCCATTTTGTGCTCAAACAGGAAAAATGAGACTATTCGCTGCAATCTTTGCGGGGATTTTCCTGTCGTCCCCATCATTCGCGAGCGGGTCGATCATCGCCGCTCGCGGGTCATGGGTCGCCATCGATCGGGGAGATCAATGTGCCGCTTTGTCGCGATCCTTATTGCGCGCGCCGAAGGGCAAGGTGCAAGCGACAGCGGGCTTCACATTCACCGCGGATCGCCGCCGCTGGGGCGAGTTCCATCTTCATTTGAGCCGCGCTCCCCGGCCCAATTCGACGGTCATGCTGAGCGTCGGCAACCAGCCTTTCCTGTTGGTCAGCCGCAACGACTGGGCATGGAGCCGCGGCCCGGCCCAGGAACAGGCGATCATCGCCGCAGTGCGCAACTCGACGGCGATGCGTGTCGAAGCCCGGGATATCGCTGGAACGCGCTTCGTCGATAGCTATGCTCTCGATGGCGCTCCAACCGCGATCGACGGCGCTGCCGCTCGATGCGCTGGCAAAATGCAGCGGCGGTAACTAGATAGGCCGCTCGCCATGAGTGCCGATACGTCCCTGATGCCGATCGCCGGTGCGATCGACCCCGTGCCCGTTCCGCGGGCCGTGGGCGCTCGCGCGGACGGCAAGATCGAGCTCGTCGGGCTGTCGAAGGACCAGATTCGTTCGGCGTTCGAAGAGGCTGGGCTGGAGCCAAGGCAGGCGAAGCTCCGGGCCAAGCAGGTCTGGCACTGGATCTACAATCGCGGGGCTACCGACTTCGCCGCGATGAGCGACGTCGCCAAGCCGCAGCGCGGCTGGTTCGCCGACCACTTCACGATTGCGCGGCCGGAAGTGGTCGAGGCGCAGGTCTCGTCGGATGGTACGCGCAAATGGCTGCTGCGCACGCACGATGGCCACGATTTCGAGATGGTCTTCATCCCGGATGCAGACCGGGGCACGCTTTGCGTGTCGAGCCAGGTCGGCTGCACCCTCAATTGCCGTTTCTGCCATACCGGGACGATGGCGCTGGTCCGGAACCTCGAGCCAGGCGAGATCGTCGGCCAGGTGATGCTCGCCCGCGATGCGCTCGGCGAATGGCCGTCGCAGCCCGAGGGGCGCATGCTCACCAATATCGTGATGATGGGCATGGGCGAGCCGCTCTACAATTTCGACAATGTCCGCGACGCGCTGAAGATCGTCATGGACGGCGACGGGCTCGGTCTGTCGCGGCGGCGCATCACCCTTTCGACGAGCGGCGTCGTCCCGATGATGGCGCGCGCGGGCGATGAGATCGGGGTAAACCTCGCCGTCAGCCTTCACGCGGTCAGCAAGGAAATCCGGGACGAGATCGTCCCGCTCAATAGGAAGTACGGGATCGACCAACTGCTCGAAGCTTGTGCGGCCTATCCGGGCGCCAACAACGCGCGGCGCATCACCTTCGAATATGTCATGCTGAAGGACAAGAACGACAGCGACGAGGATGCGCGCGAGCTCGTTCGGTTGCTGCGCAAGTATCGGCTTCCAGCGAAAGTGAACCTCATTCCGTTCAACCCGTGGCCGGGCGCGACATACGAATGTTCGAGCGACGAGCGGATCAGAGCTTTCAGCAACATCGTCTTCGAAGCGGGGATTTCAGCGCCGGTGCGGACTCCGCGCGGCCGCGACATCGATGCCGCCTGCGGCCAGCTCAAGACGGCGGCGGAGAAGAAGCGGAAGCATCAGCACCAGCACGTCCCGAACCGAGACGCACCGTCACAACCCACCTCCTAGGGGCTCAATACAGCACGTCCCGAACCGAGACGCACCGTCCTAAGCCTTTGAATATCCTGCTTGCCAATCGCCCGTTGCAGGGCGAAAAACCGTTATCGGTCCGGACCGGCGCTCAAGCTTAACGGCCCGAAGCGGGGTAAAAGGTGAAGGATCAGGCGAAGCTCGCCAGACTTGAAGGCACGGACGCGCGCGCGGGCAACGCCGCCGCGCCCCTGGTGTCGGCGATCATCCCATGCCTCAACGAAGAAGCGACCCTCGAAATTTGCATCCGGAAAGCGATGGCCGCCTTTGCGCGGCGCGGCATCGTCGGAGAGGTTGTCGTGGGCGACAATGGCTCCGCCGACAGGTCGGTGGAGATCGC
>DATLOY010000111.1:0-6175 GCA_035536015.1 Sphingomicrobium sp. | reverse complement strand
GAGGAGGCCACCCGCGCTCAAAAGCGCGGCGTATATGTACCGGTCCTGATCGACGCGGTGATGCCTCCGCTCGGCTTCGGCGAGAGCCAGGCGACCTCGCTGAAGAACTGGCATGGCAACCGCGCCGATCCCCGTTACCGGGCATTCCTTAAGGCGATCTGGCGAATCTGCGGCTGCGTACCTTCGTCCGCCAAGCAAGATACACAGCGCGCGTCCCTAGTCACCCGGAGAACGGCAATCGCCGGCGGGGCAGCGGCGACGGCTGCCGTCGCGGGCGTCGGCGGCTGGGCGATCTTCCGCAATGGTTCCTCCGGCTCGGCGTCCGATAGCATCGCCGTCCTTCCCTTCGAAAACCTCAGCGGCGATCCGGGCCAAGCTTATTTCTCCAGCGGGATCGCCGAAGAAATCCGCAGCGCCCTCTCAAGAATTGCCGGCCTCAAGGTCGCCGGCAGCACCTCATCCGAAGCCGTTCGCAACGACGATGCCAAGACGGTCGCGACAAAGCTGGCAGTGGCGAACATACTGACCGGAAGTGTGCGCCAGTCCGCCTCGCTTATCCGCATCACTGCGGAGCTGATCGACGGGAGCACCGGGCTCGACAAATGGTCGCAGAGCTATGACCGGAGCCCCGGCGACGCGATCAGGATCCAGACCGACATCGCCGCGAATGTGGCGAGCGCCCTCAGTGCCGCGCTCGGGCAGGCCGCGCGAACCGCGATCAGCGTTGGCGACACGGCCAGTGCGGCGGCGCACGACCTCTACCTGAAAGCCCGCGCCCAATATCGCGGCGACGACAGCGAAGACAGTTTGCGGAAGGCTCTTGGGCTGCTCGATTCCGCGACGACGCTCGATCCCGACTATGCGGATGCCATGTCGTTCAAAGCGACCGTGCTCACCAACCTGAATGGATATTACTTGAGTGGCACGGGCCGGTTCGAACCGGGTTTCGTGCAAGCCGCCGCTGTCGCGCGTCAGGCAATTGCGCTGGCGCCCTCCCTCGCGTCAGCCCATCTGGCCTTGGCGACTGCTACGTTTTGGCAGCTGAATGTCGGCGCCGCCGTGCCCGAATTCGAGCGCGGACACGCGCTTGCTGGCAGCGACGTCGACGACCTCCTGACTTACGCTGACTTCATATCGACTCTCGACCGGCAGGAGCAGGCGATCAGTCTGACCAGAGAAGCGCAAACCCGGGACCCGCTGAACCCGGGCGCCTTCGCCCAAGAAGGCGGGGCGCAGTCCAGCGCCGGGCGGTTCGCGGAGGCCGAAATGGCGTACCGGAAAGCCCTGGCGTTGGCACCCAGTCGCCGGCTCGTTCGCGCGTTCCTTGCTGTCACGCTGAACGAGCTGGGCAAGGCTGATGAAGGCCTCGCGCTGCTGAGGCAGTTGCCGCCCCACTATCTGTTCCGCTCGGTCGGGGAAGCGATAATTTATGGGCGCCAAGGCAATCGCACCGAATCCGACGCCGCGCTAAAACGGGCGCAAGCGACCAACGGCGATGCCGCCCATTACCAATATGCCGACATCCATGCCCAGCGCGGCGAGGCCGACGAAGCCTTTGCGTCGCTAGAGCGGGCGTGGTCGTTCCGCGATCCTGGCCTGGCAATCATGAAACGCGACCCGTACCTCCGTCCGATCAGGAGCGATTCCCGATTCGTGACCTTCCTCAAGAGGATGAATTTCCCGGCGTAGTGTCTGGAATGGGTCGAACGCGGATATAAGAGCTACTGGCCGATCAAGCCCTTTCGATGCTCCCCGATAAGCTATCCGACTAGGCGAGATTTCCCTGCTTCAGTTGTCGAAATTCCCTGTTCAGATCGTAGGAAAATTCGTAGTTATCGTCGCATTTCTAAGACAGTCGATAGCTCACACGCGCATGAAACCATCGAATTCCCTGTAAATTCCCAAATTGCAGGGAATTTGCCTTGGAGATTTGTCGACCTACGACTGCGCGCACCTCCACCCACATTCAGGTCATTTCCGCTACAAGCGAGAGGCGAGCTGACGTTTCCGGTGACGAGCTTGTCACATATAGCTTGATCCATGGACCTGAAGCGCGACGTCGACCGGATCGTGTTCGGCTGCGGCAATTTCGGCGGAATGGGCTCCGCGCCCCACTTGCGCGGCGCCGGAGACAGTGAGCTCCAGGCCCTTGAGTTGCTCGATCATGCGCGGCGGCTAGGGCTTCGGCGGTACGACACGGCGAACACTTACGGCGGCGGAGAAAGCGAACGGATACTCGGCAAGTGGCTTCGGTCCCAAGGCGCTTCCTTCATTCAGGACGCACAGATTGCGACCAAGGTCGGCAACCCTCACGGCTGCCGACCTGGCCAGACGCCGCTCAGCCGGGTCGAGGTCGCCCATCACCTCGATCAGTCTCTGCGCCGGTTGGGGATCGAGCGGATCGACCTTTATTACATTCACGAATTTGATCGCGTGACGCCGCTCGAAGAAACGCTCGACGCGATGACACGTGCGGTTGAAGCGGGAAAGATCGACCGCTTCGGCGTCTCCAACGCTTCGCTGTCCGATGTCGAAGCGGTCGCGCGCCTCGCCGGTGCCAGGCTCGCCTCGCGCTTTGCCTATGTCCAGAACGAGTACAACCTGTTGGCCACGGCGGATGCGCAGGCCCTCATCCCTTACTGTGCTGAACATGGCCTTCGCTATACCGCTTTCAGCCCGCTCGCCGGCGGGTTGCTCACCGGTAAATATCGGCTCGGCGAGGCGCCGCCGCCCGGCAGCCGCCTGGCCCATGCGCCCGAGTTCGGTGCCGACCATTTGAACGAGAAATCCTTCGCAGCGATCGAGCTGCTGAGGAGATCGGCCGAAGAGCGGAAGGAGACGCTGGCGGGCGCCGCTTTGCGCTTCGTGCTCGATACGCCCGGAGTGGACGGCCTGATCATCGCGCCGCGTCGCGTCGAACATTTCACAAGTTACGGCTTCGCGCCGCCATGACGCCTTGCGCCTCGACCTGTGCGGCCTATTCTCCGGCCCCGCCGTGCTCAGACCATTGAGATTTCCGCAGCTCGCCCGGCCCCCGCATGGGTGGCGCGAGATCGTGTGGGAAATCCTGATTGTGACGGTCGGCGTGTTCATCGCACTCGTCGTGCAGCAATGGTCGGAAAACCGCGGGCGGAAAAACGATTTGCGCGTCGCAGAGCAGCAAATGCTCCTCGAGATGCGAGACGATAATTTGCCGCAAGCCTTTGCCCGGGTCGCAATGGCGTCTTGCCTGGACGACCAGTTGGACGCAATCGCGCATGGAGCCGACTCGGCCGTCTCGAGAGCGGAGATCCATCGCCTCGTGGGCGAATTCGAACCGCCCGTCCGGACGTGGGATTCGGATGCCTATGACGCCGCCCTTTCCTCGGGCGCCTTGACCCATGAAGGGCCTCAGGCGCTGATGCGCTGGGCGACGATCTATCGCGTGCTTCCGATCATGCGCACGGCCGGCGTCCAGGAAGACCAGCTGATCGGCGATCTCGCGATCTTGCGGGATGATCGCCTGCCGCTGACCGTCGACGAGCGTTCCGGGCTCGTCAGGACCGCCAATCGGCTGCACCGGGAAAATCGCAACATGAGCACGATTGGCCAGCTGGTCATCGGGCTTTCGAAGACCGCCGGCGTGGAAATGCGCGGCGCTCAGAAAGCGGCGATCCTGAAAGATCTCCGGTCCGCTTATGGCTCCTGCGTCCGTGATCCGGACGCGCTACCGACGCTCCGCGAGGAGCAAGAGTTGAGCTTGCCGGAACAGGAAAAGCTCAATCTGCGAAAGGCGAGATAGGGGTGCGCCTCGACAGGTAGGGCACAGCAGTTCCGCAATGGGTGAAAGCGGACATCAGCCGCTCCCATGTGACCATCATGGCCGTGGCGCTCTAGGGCGAAGTCGCTGGCAGCCTATCGCCCAAAGCGGTCCCGGCAGCCATTGCGCGTGCGCCCAGAATGAGTGCCGCGACATGCGTGATCATCAATATGGGCACGTAAATGATCGGAATGGCGTAGGTCGCATCCAATTGCCCGGCAACGTCGCCAAGCCCGAGCGTGACGCCGTGGTAATAATCTACGACAATGTCGGCCGCCCCGACCACGTTGAACGCGACGAGGAAAAGGCCAAAGAGCGGGCGCAATCTGAACGTGAGCAACGCAAGGATAGCGAGCAGGCCCGTCGCGAAATCCCCGTAGGCGGCAAACGGCCCGAAGCCATTCGGCAGGCCCGGCCCGATTACTCCTGGAAGGATGAAGACAAGCCCAAAGAAGCGAAAGCTGTGCAGCGTCGCGATTGCCCGCTGCGCATCGTACGGATCCATCCTCTTGAGCCGGGGCCAGATGTAAGTGCCAAAGCAGAGCAGCCACGCGACATAGCCAAGAATCAGATGGCTATCGAAGATCATTGCTGGTGACATGTCAGTCTCCGTGGTTGGTGGCGCACGCCAGCTCAGGGGTTCGCGACGAGCAAGCGGAGGGGCAAAAGCGGTCCGACCGCAACATATTCGTGGTCCATGAGATTCTGCCTGGCCAAAGGCAGATCCTCCATGATCGCTTCCGCTTCGCTGACGTCCTTGCAATCGAGCACGAAGATCGCCCCTCGGCCGTCGCCGCGCGAATACCATTGGCGAATCTTGCCGCTGAGATAGAGTTGTACAGTCTGCCGAATTTCGGTCGACATGACCGCCATGACTTGTTCGCGGGTAACGCCGGCCTTCACGGTCAGGCTGGCTATGACCGCCGTTATTTCGGGCAAGGGAGGCTGCGGTTGGGTCGACATCGGCATGCTCCTGGTTGCTGAACCAAGGCATTTAGGATCGCTTTCACCGATCGACTATTCGCGATAATCTGTATGACTTATGAAGCAAAACTTCACAGTCAGGCGAGGTGCGCTCGACGGTATCGAGGCATTCCTGGCGGTGGCGCAGCACCACAGCTTTCGCCGCGCGGCTGCCGAGCTGGGAGTCACGCCGTCGGCCGTAAGCCAGGCCATACGCACGCTAGAGTCGCACGTCGGTGCGGCATTGTTCAGCCGCACCACGCGCAGCGTCGGCCTGACTGAGGCTGGCGAAAGGTTCCACTTGCGTGCGAAGCCTGCCTTCGAGGAGCTTGTCGCAGCTCGCGAGATTGCGCGCGATGCCGGGCAACGGCCAACCGGCCGCCTTCGACTTACCGTCCCGCGTGCGGTCGTGCCGATCCTGCTTGAACCACTCATCGCATCCTTCTGCCGAGCCAATCCGGACGTCGAGGTCGAAATCGCCGTTAGCGAGGAGTTGATCGACATCGCCGCCCAAGGGTTCGATGCAGGTATTCGCCTCGGCCAGTTCATCGAAGCGGATATGGTGGCGGTCCGGTTGACGCGACCGTTCCCGCTCGTGGTCATCGGCAATCCCGACTACCTCCAAGAACGCGGAAGGCCTCAGGCGATCGCCGAATTGCGTCAACACTCGTGCCTCCGCTTCCGCGGCTCGAACGGCTCAATTGCGCCTTGGATCTTTCGCGACGGCAATCAGGCAATCGAGGCAATCGTCTCGGGGCCGCTGATTGCGAGCGACTTCTCGACGCTTGTCGGCGGCGCCATCGAAGGCCTCGGCCTCGCACAAGTGCCCGAGCCCGTCGTACGCTCCCGCATCGAGACGGGAGCGCTCGAAAGGGTTCTAAAGCCCTTCGAAGCGGAAGCGCCGGGCGTATTCCTTTACTACCCCGGCCACGCGCAAATCCTTCCGAAGCTGCGCGCTTTCATAGATCACGTGAAGAGGAGCAGATCTGGATCCTAATGTCCGCAATGGGCGGCAAGCGAACGCTAGGTGCGCGCGGAGGCTTCGCCGTTTCGCAATGGGGGTGAGGGAACAAGCGCGAACGCTCCGTCGCCGAGTATGAATTGAAGGCCAAGTAGCGCCAACCAGACCAGCGGCAGCTCCGCTCCTGCCTTCGTGAAATAGAAGCCGTTGCGGACCAACCAGAACTGCGCAGCGCCTGCCATCATTGGCATTGCAAAGAGGGCCACCCAGCGCGTGAGAACGCCGGGGATCAGCAGCAGCGCACCGAGAACTTCAGCGGACAGAACGTAGGCGGGGACGAGAGCGGGATAGCCGCTTCGAACGAGCCCGCTCCACCACGCCGGAAGACCGCCTGGAAGGATAGCGATCTTCCAATAGATGTGGGCGATGAACAGCGCCCCAAGCAACAGGCG